>JABUFA010000018.1 GCA_013314755.1 Chthonomonadia bacterium | reverse complement strand
ACAGGAGATGTCGGGTTGACTTTAACCGCATGTTCGGATATGATAACCGATGGATTTTCGCAAAAGCGTGAGGAGTAAACCGAAACATGCCCGAAATCCGTTCCATTCTCGCCACAGATTGTGGGAGCACCACCACAAAGGCGATCCTGATAGAGAAAAAGCCCGAAGGTTATCGTTTGATTGCGCGGGGTGAAGCGCCGACCACGGTCGAAGCCCCCTTTGATGATGTGACGGTGGGTGTGCTGAACGCGGTGCGCGAGCTGGAGGAGCTGACCGGCAGGACGTTCATCCGCGACGGCAGGATACTCACTCCGCAGCTGGACGAGAAGACCGGGGTAGATGCCTACCTTTCCACCTCCAGCGCAGGCGGTGGCTTGCAAATGACGGTGGCAGGGGTGGTGAAGGTGATGTCTGCCGAGAGCGCACAGCGCGCCGCGCTGGGTGCAGGCGCCATCATCATGGACGTTATCGCCGTAGATGATGGGCGCAAGGACTACGAAAAGGTTCAGCGCATCCGCCAGCTGCGCCCCGATATGATACTGATGTCGGGTGGAACCGATGGCGGCACGGTGACGCACCTGGTGGAGCTGGCGGAGATGCTGGTTGCCGCGGACCCGCGACCCCGCCTGGGAGGGATGCGTCTGCCGGTGATTTTCGCGGGTAACCGCGATGCGCGTGAGCCGGTGAGGCAACTGCTGGACGGCAAAGTGGACCTGCGCGTGGTGGAAAACCTGCGCCCCACTCTGGAACGCGAGAACCTCGGTCCCGCCCGCGAAGCCATCCACGAGCTGTTCTTGGAGCACGTGATGCAGCAGGCGCCCGGCTACAGCAAACTGCTGAGCTGGACAAGCGCCGACATCATGTCCACGCCCAATGCGGTCGGTAAGATTATGCAGACCATCGCCGAAATGCGCGGCATCAATATTCTGGGTGTGGACATCGGCGGCGCCACCACCGACGTGTTCTCGGTATTTAACGGCGTGTACAACCGCACGGTGAGCGCAAACCTCGGCATGAGCTACTCCATCTGTAACGTGCTGGTGGAGACCGGCGTGGCAAATATCCGCCGCTGGTTGCCCTTTGAGATGGACGAGCGCGACCTGCGCAACCGCCTGCGCAACAAGATGATTCGCCCCACTACCATCCCGCAGACGCTGGAAGACCTGTATGTGGAGCAGGCGGTGGCACGGGAGGCACTGCGCTTGGCGTTCGAGCATCACAAATCCTTAGCGCGCGGACTGAAGGGCGTACAGCAACAGCGCACCATCGGCGAGGCGCTCAGCCAGGAAGACACGGGCAAGACGCTGGTGAACATGATGGAGCTGGATATGCTGGTGGGTAGCGGTGGTGTGCTGAGCCATGCTCCTCGTCGTGCGCAGGCTGCCCTGATGATGCTGGACGCCTACCAGCCCGAAGGGGTTACCATGCTGACGGTAGACTCCATCTTCATGATGCCGCAGCTGGGGGTGCTCTCGCAGATTCATCCCGAAGCTGCGACGGAAGTGTTTGAGCGGGACTGTCTGGTAATACTCGGAACCTGCATCGCGCCGGTGGGCACGACCAAAGACGGCGATGAGGTGTGCACCCTGCGCATGGGCGGTGAGACGCACCAGCTGCGCTTCGGAGAGCTTCGCGTGTTCCCGCTGAACGAAGGGGAAAAGATAGAGGTGGAGATACGCCCAACCCGCGCTTTTGACGTGGGCGCAGGCAGGGGCAAACCGCTCACGGTGACCGCCGAGGGTGGCGTGGTCGGTCTGGTGGTGGACTGCCGAGGGCGACCGCTTTCACTCCCCGCGCGCGATGCGGAGCGCATTGCCAAGCTGCAGACGTGGCTGAAGGCGATGGGTCTGCCGACCGTGTAGCCGTGTGGAAGGGGCAGAGCCACTCTGCCCCTTCTCTAAGATACCTCGCCTATCGGCGTCGCCTCTTCACACTGCACTGTGTTACTGAGCACGCGTGTTACAAGATATCCATCCTGCCCTCGCAGGATCACCACCACCTCGTTGCGAAAATCCCAGAGCACAATAGCGTCTTCGCCTTCACGTTGAACCCACTGCACCTCACTCAGGCGCGTCATCAGGTAGTAGCGATACGCCTCCCCCTCCCAGCTGGGTACGAGGACGGCGGAACCGACCGCTTGACTGTACAGTTCGTAAATGCCCGCGTAGTCGCTCATCTGCGCGTATGTCAGCAGGGCTTCTTGCTGTTTTGCCATGCCGTGGGGTACCAGGTCGCTCTCGCGCAGTTCCAGCAGGGGTAACACCACATGGTTCATCATCAGGCACACACCTCCAACAGATTGTTCCGCACTGCGTGCCCTTTTTAACAAAGAGCTAACATGTTTGTAATGCATTCTTAACTCTTGTCCGGTAAACTTCCACTGACAAATCTCTAAGGAGGAGGACATGTCATGAAGCGCAAGGCGTTCACGCTAATCGAGCTGCTGGTGGTTATCGCGATTATCGCGATACTGGCAGCAATCCTGTTCCCTGTCTTCTCGCAGGCTCGGGCGAAGGCACGGGCTGCCAGTTGTCTGAGCAACACCCGGCAGCTGGGCACGGCGATGCGCATGTACGCGCAGGACTACGACGGGTTCTTCGTGTTCAACTGGTGGGAGTGGCACATTCCCCTGCAACCCTACATCAAGAGCTGGGACATCTTCATCTGCCCGCAGTCGTCGGCGCCTCGCCCGCAGATGATCGAGTTCACCGCGGATGACGGGTGTCTCACCTGGGGAGATGATGCGCCCTATGTGAAGCTGGTCGGCAGATTTCCCGGCAACGTGCCTGCAAACGTCCGTACGGCGCGAGGTTGCTCCAAGCCCGCCCCGATTATCTACGGCAACTACGCAAAGAACGAGGAGCTGATTGCCAACTACGGCTACAACCGCACCTCTTACAGCGGATACGAACACAACGAGGCGGCTTGGGAGACGACCGCTGACCTGATTATCATCGCCGAATCGCGGAGCGGCACCGAGGACGTGGCTCCCGACACCAACGCTTACAGCCCCAACAACGCTTCATACATTGAGCCGGGCGGGACTACGTGGAATCAGGTGTTTGACCAGCTGTCCGGTCGTCACAACGGAGGCATCAACTGCACCTTCGCCGACGGTCATGCCAAGTGGTATCGCTACGAGTGGTTCCGTTCGTATGAGGGGCGATTTGCCATCAGCCCACCGATGGCGCGCCTGTGGCGTGACGGGCTACTTACCGACGACCAGAACTGGCCTTAAGGGGTTCGCGGTGATGAGACGCGCTATTATCGGCATATCGGTAACCCTCCTGACCCTCGCTGTGCTGAGCGGCTGTGCGGACAAACCGGGTCCACCACCTGGTGCGCCCCCAGCGACTATCTCTGAGCAAAAAGGTAACCAGCAGACGCCGCCTACCTACGGGCAAACGCGAGAGGAACAGAAGGAAGGCATGTAGGCTCGCGTTGCTGGAAAGTCCTCCGTGCCCTGCCGCTGTGCACCACGATGTGTACAGGCAGGGCTTTTTTACGTTATCTCCAGCGCAGTCAGCGAATGCGGAGACAGTTCTATCCTGAATCGGCTGGAAACTCTGCCTACGGCACGCTTCACGACCTTCACCGCTTGCGGGTCCTTCTCATTGGTGCTGTCCACGCTCTGCCCCGTTAATATCCACAGGGAGGCTTCGCGAGGCACAAAGCCCTGCACCTGCACCTCCACCACCATTGGCAATTGCAGGTGCTTGTTCACCAGCATTGCATAAAGCCTCCCACGCCCCTTGCGGCTGGCAATGGCAGAGAGATAGGGCACAGCCGGGAAGGTGCGCGGGACAAACTCCTGAATCTGCACGTCGCGGTACCACGCTCTACCGGATACCGCTCCCCCACCCTCCAACCGACGTGCCAGAACTTCCACCTCGCGCGTGTCGGGCAGGGTGCGGTATTCCACCTCCAGCGGTGTCCAGTCGGCAGTGCCGGTAATCTCGGGGGTGATAGCCGCTGAGTGCGTTGCCGGCCAGCCTCGCGCATCTCCAATCTGAAAACAGGCTCCCCGGCTGGAGGTCAGCGCGTCCGTCTTCACCCAGCCACGCAGGCGGTAAAGCGTGTTCGGCTTAGCTGGAAGCACCACCCGCGCGTGGTAATAATTCACGTCTTCATTGCCCGTGAACTCCACTGCCAGCACGTCGCCTTCCAGTCGCTGGTCCACGCCGGCAACAGGCTGTATCTTCCATCGCTCAGCTGGTTTTATCGGTGCGCCTGTTACGCCTCCCGAATGCCCCTTCCCGCGTGCTGGAGCGACGCCATAACCGCCCTCTACTTCAAACCGCGCACATTCCACCTTTGCTTCCACCAGATCGTCTCCAAAGTGGTGGTGGTAGAGTTCGAAGGGATAATACTGCGGTCGCTTCACCAGCGGTTCGCCCAGGTGCACGTAGCCCTTCACCGCCCCCCAGTATTCGTTGCAGAACTGCCAGAAGTTCGCCATCAGGATACGGTTTTTCGGGTTCAAGAACACCCTCAGCATCTCGGCGTTCAGCAGGGCGTTTCCCAGCGTATGACGGTAAGGGACCGGCTTCTCCTGCACAAAATGCCCGTTGAACTCGGTGACGGCGATGGGCACGTTGTCGCGTCCGGTGGTTTCACGAAGCAGACGACGCAGGTCGTCGTAGTAGCTCTGTATCTGGTCGGGGCACGCAAGCGCGAGTGCGAACAACTCCCCGGCAGGAGGTACGCCGTCGTCGCGATAGTAGGTGGGAAGGTAGCTGTGATGGATGACAAAGTCCACCTCTTTACCGATAATTTTCAGCACCGGACGCGCCCACTCGTCCAGTCTGGGAAAGCCCGTCGCCACCACCGCTCCCAGCTTGATGCGGCTATCCACTGCCTTCATCGCCCGGCGGTACTCCAAGTAGTTCCGCGCGTACTCCTGCGGGCTCATCCGGCGCGAGCGGTGGTCCCCATGCTCGGTTTCGTTGCCGTACTCAAAGTAGACGACATTCCATGGCTGGCTTCTGCCGTCGCGCCGTCTGACCTGCGCCCAGGAATGACGGGCATCGGCTGGAGCGTTCAGATACTCCACCATATCGGCGGCGTCCTGCGCCGTGCCGAAGTAATCGGCAATGGTGATGAGCGGTATCGCCCCCATCGCCTCGCAACAGCGCAGGAACTCGGGCAAACCGAACTGCTGTTCAGGGCGGTCCTCCAGCGGTCCCACCGTCCGTTTCCAGTCAAAAAGGTGCACTCCGCATCCGCCGGGATAGCGTGCCACACTCAGCCCGATGTTGCGAGCCAGCGCGACCATCTCAGGCACAGGGCGTCTTCGCTCGGGGTCCCAGATGCCAGCCCCGCGGTCGTGGTACACCGGCTCGGCGTGGGGCCAGCCTCCCTTCTGATAGCCCAGCATGTTGTTGCCGAATATCCAGCGGTTCACCCTGCCGAGCGACTTGTCGGCGAAGAGGACGAGACGTGCCTGAATCGCCTGCATCTGTCCCTCCTTTCCGTTACTCCTGCCACCGCAAAATCTGTCGGGCTATCTCCTGTCGCAGACGGTAGACCGCATCCGGGTCAGGCAGTATCTGCGTCGAGCGCAGTCCGCCGGCGTTGGGTATCGGCACCAGCGATTCCATCTGCCGGCGCAGTGCCTCGGCTGAAGAGACGTCCTGTCCCCGCTGGCGTGCACGCTCCACCGCCTCCTGCCACAGCAGGTAATACTCGTAGTCCTCTGCGCCTTCACGCACTGCCTTCAGGCGGATGCTTGGGGCGGGACCGGTTCCCCCTGCCGGCGAAGGGTACGCCAGATACCCGTCGCCGTTGGGGTAGCGTATCCAGTAGAAATCCTGCCCCTGGTCGCTCTGCAGAATGTACTGATGCCAGCCCTTCTGCCAGGGGTTATGCGTCCACCACGAGAAGCCCCAGAACTCGTAGCCCTCCACGTCGTAGACAAAGCAGTACAGGGGCAGGAGCCGTTCGGTGGCGAGGTAAGGTGTGTCCAAAGCCTGCTGCCCGTCGGTCGTGAACAGCAAACGGTCGCCCGCTGCTCGTCGCTCGCGCATCTTCTGCACGGGGAACCCACCGAACTGCCCGATGCCCCACATGGTCAGGTATCCATCCAGCTCCGGCGAGTGGTACCACGTACTGGAAAAGATAGGCACGTCCGGCGCGACGGGTTTGATAATGCTGATGAAGTATCGCAGGTCGGCGACGACCTGCGGGTTGTTCAGGTGCGGCTCGTCGGAAAGGTAATATATCAGCCTGTCGCGCCAGCCGTTGCGGGTGAAATAGTCCACCAGCTGGGCGTACGCCTCGCGCAGAGTCTTCTCGTACTCCAGGGTGCGCGGCGCAAAACCGAACTTCGGTGCAAGCGGATACGCCCACCCCAGCGCGTAGAAGACCCACGGTGTGTAGCAGTGGTTGAACCCAAGCTCGTCAAAAGCGTATCGTGCCATCGGCTCGAAGCGGGAGGCGTCCATGACTATCTGCCCTCCCTCCACCCGGAACTCGGGCATGGGAAGCACCACATCAGGGTTCACCCGGTGTTCCGCCATCAGCCGATACCACTGCCTGAGCGTCTCCGTCCGCTCACCGTCCGTCACATCCCAGCCGGGTCCCGAGCGCAGGTCGTATACAATACGCAGGTGGCTCCTCTTCGGCAGGATGAAGTTCCACACGGTCACGCGCAGGGGTATCTGCACCAGCTGCTTCTGCCCAGCCAGCACCGCAAGCGTACCACGATATTCTCCCGCAGGTGCACCCTGGGGCACATAGCAATCTATCCACACAACCTGCGTGCGCCGGGCTGGTAGGTCAAACGTATCTCCCTGCATCAGCGGGTCGGGCCACTCCCCTGCCCAGCCGTCGCAGGACGGGGCGCCGCGCGGCACGTGTCGGCAGTATTGCGGAAGGCGGCTCACGTAGTAGTTGGTTGGAATATCCACAGGAACTGTCAGCACACGGTACAGACGCGGTGGCGGCAGAGTGGCTCCAGAGGCGTGTCTCAGCGGTGAAATGCGAATGCTGACCTTCTGCAGAGGCTTACTGCTCCACAGGGCGATTTGCAGAGGCTCCCACTCGTTGCGGGCGCACGCGATAGCCACCTGCTTGCTCGTCGGGCGGGGCGGGTCGTCAGGGAATACTTTCACCAGCGGGTTGACCTGCCACACCGACAGCGCGTCACGAGGCAACAGCGCGGGGTTCGCCTCCACACGCAACACAACGCCCTGCTCCACCGGCATGAAGATGACGCCGTCGTGCCACAGCGTGCCGTGCGTGTTCATTGTCAGGTGCAGTTCCACGTGGTGCGCGTCCGCTGGCGTGACCACCTCGGCACTGCAAAGCGTCCAGTCGCTATCTCCCGACAACCTTCTTCCGCTGGAGAAGAACTGTGCACCTTTAGCAAGGCTGTTGTCCGCTGCCTTGAAATGCCCGTGAATGTCCACCGTGCCGCCGGTGATGCCCTGCGTCTTCACCCAGGCGGTGTACAGGTAGCGCGTGTTTGGTCGGACCGGCACGTTGAGTAAACGCCAGCCCAGCCAGTCGGGTTGTCGCTCCGGCGGCACGTGCAGGCGAAGTGCGTTCTTGCCGAACCTGCCGGGCGACACCACCTCTGCGGTAAAACCCTGAGCACCCGTTGCCTCGCCGCCCGGTGACCACAGTTCAAAAACGCGCTCGCGCGATTCGAAATCGCCTTCCCGCGCCATATTCGCCGGGCTGTGCAGCAGCTTCTGGTAATTATCCAGCGATTCTTTGCCCGCCTGTTCACGGGAGAGATACACGTCGAAGCGATGCTCACTGAGCGGTTGCAGACGTGCCTCGAAGCACAGGGTGTCCCCGATCCATGTAGCAGGCAGCGTACGACCGCTCTGGGGGTCAACCACCTGCACACGCAAGGGTGTTTGCACGATTCCCGCCAGGCGCCTGACCATATGCACCGCGCGGGGGAGGGAGATGGTGACCGCCCGCTGAACCGCATCCGGCTCGAAGTTTCGCACCAGCACCGACGCACGCACCAGCCACGTCTTGTCCCACACATCGTGCCGGGCGAGAATGGGTTTCAAGCGCCTCTCTTCCAGGGGAAGCACCTGCCAGCGAACGGGAGCAGAAGCGCCATCTCCTTCCGCTTCCAAACTCACATCGTCGTACCACGCCTCGCCTTCACCATAGAGCACCGTGCCCACGGTCGCGGTCTGCCCGCCTGGCGGAACCTCGAAGCGAATCTCCACCTGTCTCCAGTCGTAAGTTCCCTCTCCCGCGCTCTGAACGATGTTTACCATCTGGGGACGAACGCCGTTTACGTGCACATAGTAGCCCACCTGTCCCTTTGTGTTGCGTGCGCGCACCCATCCACGCAGGATATAGCGCCTTCCGGGCGTTACCAGAATGTTTGCCTGCGACCACTGCACCCATGCCGGCGGTGCCCCCTGCACCACCCGATGGTAAACGCACGCGCTTCCGTTTCTGCCCTCCTGACGTCGGTACTGTGCCAGATGCTGAGGCGAAGTTAGCCCGGCGCTCCAGTGAGCAGGCGACCGTTGTCCCTCTTCGAATCCGCCGTTGCGCAGAGAAGCGCGGAGTGGGAGGCTGTCTCCGGGCAGAGCGACGGGGTTGCCTGTGTACACATAGTAGGTCTCTCGCCCGTTCGCAGGCACATCCACGGCAAACCGAATCTCGTCGCCTTTGCGCAGGACAGCAGACGCTCGTCCCGATGAAATGACCTCATACAGGAACTCTGTGCCCTGCGAGTTGCAGATGCGCAGTTTCTCCTGTGGTTGACCCGCCAGAGGCAGTTCCCCTTCCCCGTCACCGATGCGCAGATTCAGGACATAGCCTTTGACATCGGACGATGAGCGATTTTGCACCAGCACCGGTACACGTAATCGCCAGTAGCCGGCGGATCCACCCCACAGGTCTGTGTGCCAGAGAGCCTGCGCACTGCAGGACAGACTGAGCAGGAGAATAGCGGTCAGCGCTGTCACCAGTGTTCGCATTTCTTCCCTCCCCCGCAAGTTGATGCCCGGAGACATTTGCCCTCCACCTGCGGTCTTTATCCCTTCGGAGCGGGTTTGATCTCTCCCCGTTCCACCAGGTCAACCAGAGGGTTGTCGGTAATGGTCAGCGGCAGTTCCACCCGTCCTCGCCGTCGCACCGACTCGTAGCAGGCGAAGATGATTTCGGTGGCGTTGAGCGCGTTGCGGGCGCACAGTTCCGACTCGCCTCCTTCTCGCAGGGCGGTCACGATGTCGGCAATTGCCCGCTCAATGTAGCCCGGTCCGTGCAAGCCCTCGTTGCCGCAGTCCACCACTTCCCATTCGCCTTTCCCAAACCGACGGTAGCGCAGAACGGGCGCACCCGGCTCCATACTGCCAATCTCTATCAGCCCATCACTGCCGATGATGCGGTGGTGTGCCCCTATCAATCTGGCGCCCGCTCCTGTGGAAGCCACACCCCACACGCCGTTGCGGTACTTCCACAGGGCATATGCCTGGTTCTCGTTGTGCGTGCCGAAAACCAGATTCTCGGTGCGATAGTCAATCTGTGCAATCACCCACTCGGCGAGGGTCTCGTTATTGAAGTAGTTGCACATGTCAAAGTTATGGGAGCCGTAGTCGTAGAGGTTGCCTGCGCCGAACTCCACGCGAAGCAGTTCTCCGATCACCCCTTCATCCAGAATCTGCTTCGCCATGCGGAACGGCTTGCCAAACCGTCGCTGGTGATTGAATGTCAGCCTGACGCCGCGCCGCTCGCACTCCTGCGCCATCAGACGTGCCGCGCCCCAGGTGTAGTCCATCGGCTTCTCGCAGTGGATCGCCTTGACACCCGCCACCGCGCAATCTATCACCAGCTCCGCGTGTGTCATGGGCCAGGTGCAGATGCTCACAATGTCCAGCTGCTCCTTTTCCAGCATCTCTCGATGGCTGGTGTACACAGCAGAGATACCGTAAGCTTGCGCGAAGGCACGCGCGTTCTCCTCGACGATATCGGCGCACGCCACCAGCTTGCAATCAGACAGAAGCTTATAAGCATCGGCGTGCGCATATGCCATTGCATAACCCATCGGACCAGCACGCTCGGGTTTGCGCCCTGTGCCGATAAAACCCACTCGGAATTCTGCCATCCTATGCTCCTCCTGCAGAATGTTTACACCTTGATTTCTTTGGCTATCAGCGAAGGAGCTTCCTCTTGCCTTCGGGTATAATAGGGATGAGGTGAGGTAAATGGCTGTCACGCAGACTCCCAGGGTCTGGAGGAAGAGCTGAGGCGCCTGAAAGGGCAAACACCAGAATAGAGCACCCGTTCTTTATCCCATCACCAGGAGTGCCCACAGCCCTCTCGCCAGACAGGATACCTCCCACCGGGAGGGGGCTGTGGGATTGTGAACCGATACTAATCTATCACGAATATCACCCGATACTCGTTCAGGAAGCCTGAGTTGTCGTTTGCCGTCAACAGCAGGCGCACATCGTTATCGGAGAGCACCGGGTCACAGCGTCCGGGCGTTTTCGCGTACCCAATCGCCCGCAGTATCAGCGGATTGCTTCCTGCACGCCTGTGCGCCTTCGCCTCCTCGAGGGTCTTGGCGTACACCACGATGCCCTGTTCGATCACGAAGTCGTAACTGGCACCGACCGTGCCCCATACCTCACTGCCGTCCTGCCGGCGGATTTTGGGACTCATCGCAGGGCGAACGCCTAACCCACGTGTGTCGATAATCACGCTGGTATAGGCGTTACTCGTCTCCTGTGGTGGGGCAGGCGCAGGAGCGGATTTGGCAACGGGTTTCGTAACCACAGGCAGGGTGCTTGGTGTAGAAGACTGCGCCGCCACCTCGGGTATCAGGATTCGGCTTAACCCTTCATCGCCGTACATCCGTACCGCCATGGTCACCTCGACCGCGGGCGCACCGTTAAGAGTGATGGTTCGTTCGTTTATCACCTCAGCGCCCTTCACGAAGCCGCGCACCTCTGTGCGAATGCGCTCACTCTTCGCCTCGAAGTCCTCTGCATAGGCGGTCGCGTCCACGCGCACTTTATCGGTGACCATCAACAGGTTCTCCAGCGCGGTCATCACGGCGTAACGGCGCGCCTTCAGGTATGCCTTCGCCTTGTTGGGTTCGTTGGTGGGGATAGCACCCACCCCCTTACCGTAGATAACCCCGTACTGCCAGTCGATCTTGCCCTTGTCTCCGACTTTCTCCACCAGACCGACCATCTGGCTCGTTTTGGGAGCTGTCTGCGCAAAGGCAGCCCCGCAGACAAGAGCGCACAGCACGATTGTCCAGTATCTCATTGTGCAAATCTCCTTCCGGGTTGTTGTATTCTTAGCGCAGTGCCAGACGCACCAGGCTCGGCGAGTAGCGCAGGATGGATAGCCGTTTTGTGCCTATCTGCATCCGCATCAGCTGACGGCGAAAAGTAGCGGGCGTCAGTCGCACAACCGCTTCAATAATCCCCTCCCCTGCCTCCATGCGCTCGCGCTCGATGCTGACGACGCCACGAAGGTCACGCAGTCTGTCCGAAAGTTGAGAGAGCGTTCGGTAATCCACTCCGCGCACCACCAGCTGCACGCGCAATCCGTTTTGCAACTGTGTGATCCACGCGCTCAGCACCTTCTGGCTCAGTGCACCCTGCTTCTCTTCAACCAGCTCGCGCCCCAGGTTGCGCAGAGCCTCCTGCCGTGCCTCCTCGTTAGAGTTGAAGCTGAAACCGGCGCACTCCCAGCGGAACAACGGCACGATGACCGCTCCGGTATCCGCCCACACCACGCGCACCTCTGCGTACGCCTTGTATGATGCCACCACATTGCCCAATCCGTATGGTGCGTCCGTGTCACCCAGCCTGATGCCCGCCTCGGTACGCACGGTGCCGGTGATTAACACCTCCGCTGAACCGCTGTGGCTGTCCGCCACGTCGAACCCTCGCACCCGCAGGGCATGTATCAACGTGGAAGTACTGTGCGGCTCGGGCTGCCGAGTGTCCGCAGAGAGCAGTTTCACCCCGACACGCGGACGTTCCAGCGCGACGTAGACTTCTGGTATCTCCCACAGGTCTTTCACAGCATCCGCCGCGCTCACCACCGCGCGGATACGAACCTTTACCAGTCCATTGCGCGTATCCCATTCCGGCTCGCCGAGCCTCTCCCATCGCCGGACATAGCCCGTACTGCGCGTGCGAATGGTCTCCCACACCACCTCATAGTTCTGCGCCAGCGCCTCGGCGTTGACCAGCACGCCCAGCGCCTGCTCCACTGCGTTGCGTTTGGCGTCCTGCACCGCCTCCTCAATGGCAGCGGCGCGGTCGGCGCGGATGGCGGACATACCCGACGCCTCAACCACAATATCCGACTGCGCCGCTGCCAGCACAGCTGTCCCCAGTATCAAAGCCAATATCCCTGCGAGGATGCGCATTTCAGTCCACCAGAAAGACCACTCGCCATAGCCTCAAGAATCTGCTTTCTTTCGCTGCATCCAGAACGCGCTCGGCGTCCTCCACGCTGATTACCACCTCGTCTTTGGCTGGGCCTTTGACCCGTAACGCCTTGACGTATACGGGTTTGTCGCCTGCACGCTTCGTCTGGTCTTCCCTCTTGACGAAATCAGCGATACCGTATTGCTGAGCATAATCCCAGGGTGGTGCGTATTTCGGTTCCAGGTAAACCAACCGGTTCTTCTCATCCACGATGCGTGGGCACATACTGGAACGCATTCCCAGCCCCGTGGTGTCCACAACCAGACCTGTCCACTTGTCGGCTGGCAGTTTGAAGGTAGGAGGAAGCGGTACCATTCGTGTCAACAGTTTGGCGAGCTGTCTGCGCGTCAACACCTGATGGGGCGAGGCTTCAGAGATGTCGCGAATGTAGCCCTGTTGCAGGGCTTCATAGACATACGGACGTGCCCACCCTGGTATAAGCGCAAGTGCACCCTCAACGGGAGGCTGTTCGCTGAACCGCTCGGGAGGCAATGCCAGCCGCGTCAGGGTCACAACCGGACGCAGGGTGTTCATCAGGTCGCCCGGGCGGGAGTTGTCAAACTCCATCTTCCCCTCCCATTTCCGAGCTGAGGCGAACCGAAGCAGCACCCGGTAAAAGTCACCCGCCGTGACAGGCTTGTCGGGGTAGAAATAGCCTTCTGGCGTGCAGCGCATCCACCCCTGCTGAACCACATAGATGATGTCCTCATCACCGTCGGCGTCAAGAATCTCTATCGGTTCGGACTCGGCAGGCGGGTTACTCGGTTCTGCTGAAGCCAGCTGGACTCCCGTCAGTCGCAGGTGAAGCCGGTTCGCCAGAGTACCGAGCAGAGAGTACAGTTCGGTCAGTTTCCCCTGTACGTTCTCAGCCTTTCCCTTCATCACCTGACCGGTGCGCACATCCACGACACGCGCATTGATGACTATCTGCCCGTCGCGCAAGTAGAAGCTGCCGACAACGAGTGCCTCGGCGCCAATCAGTTTGCCGACTCGCTTTGCCTGCGCTGGCTCGGTTAATCCGGTCGTTTGCAGGCGCAGTTCGCGTAACGCCTGCCAAAGCTGCGCCCGTTCCACCAGGTTAAGCCTTTCGGACTTAGCGAGGTCGGTAATCAGCGTTTCGGCAATCTCCTGCCCAATTTCCGGTGGTTTACCAGCGAAATCGCTGACGGCGATCATCTGTGCCGACGCACATGCCATCTGTGCGCCGAGCAAGACGGTAAGCAAGAACTTTCTCAACATCGGGCATCTCCCTTTCTCTATGCCTTAACGCTCCACCGCAGTTACAGACGGTGCTGAACCTGCGGATGTTATCCTGCGCTGGAGCTGTTCTTCCGCCAGCTGTAATAGCGCGGCAAACTGCCTGCGGTTAAGAGGCTTGTGTGGGCTGTCCCCCAACCACGGTACCGCCCACGCCGGCACCTCCAGAAAATAGGAGGGTTCCCCTGAAATCAGCGAAGCCACTGCGCGCACTGCGGAGATTCGAGTAAGCGTCGCGGAACCGTCGCCTTTGGGGAAACAGCGCGAGTCGTCCAGCTCGTAGCGACGGGCAAGGCGGCGCAGGGTCTCATAGAAGTAACGTTCGCTGACCAGCTCATGCGGGCGGAACGAACCATCGGCAAACAGACGCATCCAGCCCCTGCCCAGTGCGTGAGCAATGGCGGGGCTCTCCGGCAGGTTTTCCCAGTCAGGCGTGGGCACTGGAGCAGCCACCGTCGGAACAACCTTTGCATCGGATGAGGCGGGGGCTGGCTCCGTAAAGCCGGGCAGAGTTTCCCCTGTCAGCCGATGATGCAGGCGGTTCGCCAGGTCGTGTGCAAGTGCGAACAGTTCGTCGCTCCAGCCCTCGGTGTTCTCCGCCGCGCCCGCGTACAGGGTGCCGGTGTGCACATCGAGCACGCGAGCGTTCAGGATCACTCTCCCCTCGTTAACGAGGACACTTCCCACCACCACATGCGTGGCGCCGACCAGCCTGCCCGCGTGAGCCATGTCGCCAGCTTCGGTCAGTCCCGACCTCTGCAGACGCAGTTCGTTCATTGCCTGGCGCAGCTGTGCTCGTTCTACCAGCGTCAGCTTGCGCGACTTGGCAAGGTCGGTCAGGACAGTCTCGGTCACCGCCTGGCACAGCGCGGGACTGTCTCCGGAGAAGTCTGAGACCGCCAGCACAGGCATGGGTTGCTGGTTGCCGAACGCGACGGCGTTGGGGACGGCGAGGAGTATGATAAACAAAATAAGTTGTTTGCGAACCAACACCTTCACCTCCCTTCCCGGGATACACTCCATTTATACTGCTTCTGGCGCAGGCTGTCAATCCTTTCTATCGCTCTGGATAACGAATCTGTGGCTGAGTTCACAGGAACACACGGGAAACGGAAAGAATTAAAGTAAAAGCGAGCATGTCCGCATCAGGAGGTCGTCCAATGAACGCACAGGAGTTGCTGGCTACCGCTGACGGTCGCATCGAAAAGCACCGTAAAGCGGACGTTACCGTAAAGGTCGTGGACAGGCAAGGCAAACCCCTTGCCGGAGCACAGGTAGAGGTCGAGCAGACCCGCCATGCTTTCCTTTTCGGCTGCAACATCTTTCCGCTTTTCAGCTACCAGGGTGAGCAGCACGAGAAGTACAGTAAGCAGTTCTCGGCGTTGTTGAACTATGCCACGCTGGGGTTCTACTGGGGCGGCTACGAGCCGGAGCGTGGACGAAAGGGACGTGACCTGCAGGAACGTATCGCCCGCTGGTGCAAGGAACGCGGCATCGTGACGAAGGGACATCCCCTCGTGTGGCATGAGGTCTATCCTCGCTGGGCGCCCAACTCGCCGGATGAGGCTATACCCCTCCTGCGGGAGCGGGTACGAGAGATTGTCTCACAATTTGCCGGGCTGATAGACCGCTGGGACGTGGTGAACGAAGCCACCGTATCCGAACGCTTTGACAACGGCGTTGGCAACTGGGTGAAACGCGACGGCGCAGCCGCGGTGGTGGCAGAGTGTCTGTCCTGGGCGCGAGAAGCGAATCCTAAAGCCATCCTGCTGTACAATGACTTTAACATCAGTCCTGCCTTCGAACGACTGGTCGAGGAGCTGATTCGCCGTAAAGCGCCGATGGATGCTATCGGCATTCAGTCGCACATGCACGGGGGCGAGTGGCCGCTGGAGCGAGCCTGGCAGGTGTGCGAAACCTACGCCCGTTTCGGCAAACCGCTGCACTTCACCGAAACCACGGTGCTGTCGGGTGAGCACGGGTACATGCGTCCACGTCCCTGGCCCACTACCCCGGACGGCGAGGCGCGACAGGCAGATTACGTGGAGAAGTTCTACACTATCCTCTTCTCACACCCAGCCGTGGAAGCGATCACCTGGTGGGATTTTATGGATGGGGCATGGCAGGGCGCACCGGCAGGGCTGGTACGCGAGGACCTCAGCCCGAAACCCGTCTATCATCGCCTGATGCGCCTGATCAAGGGCAAATGGTGGACAAAAGAGGTAGTTCGCACCAACGCGCGCGGGGAGGCAAGACTGCGAGGCTTCATGGGCGACTATCGCGTGGTAGCCTCCGCGACCACCGGCAAGCGCACGCAGACCTTCTCCCTCAAGCGCGGCAAGAATGAGTGGGTAATACGCCTCGGTTAGCCGGGAATGTAATCTGCCGCCGCGCCAGCAGCGCGGCGGTATTCCCTTCCCTCACTGGCAACATTGACCTATTACGAGCTCTATCGTCCCCTCCGCTCCCCATCACGTTATTTAGCGATAATAAGATTCATTATTAATTTTAAATATTACCAAAATTTTTTATTTTTAGTCTTGAAAAAATATTTTGTATTGGATATAATATCATTGCAAACGAACCTGAAAAGGAGGAAAGCGATGCGCGTACGACACGCATTCACCCTGATAGAGCTGCTCGTAGTCATCGCGATAATCGCGATACTGGCAGCGATACTCTTCCCCGTCTTTGCTCAGGCGCGGGAAAAAGCCCGGCAGGCAGCCTGTCTTTCCAACGTGCGTCAGATGGCGATTGCTGTCGCCATGTATGGGCAGGATTACGAAGCCTTTCCCCTGTACTCCAAGAGCGAAGGCGGTCAGGAAAGCCGCTGGTGGAACCAGATTGAGCCCTACGTCAAAAGCCGCGAGCTCTTCCTGTGTCCAACCGTGCCCCAGCTGCGCTACGGACGAAATATGGCGTACGGCTACAACTACCAGTACCTCGGCAATACGCGCAGTAACTGCTGGAACGTGCCCGTCACCGAGAGCGCGATTCAGATGCCCGCGAATACTCTGGCAATTGCAGACAGCCAGGGTTCAGGCACACGACCATGCGATAACGATGAACCCACCGACCCCGACTACATCAACCTGATCTGTCTGGGCAATCACGGCTACGCCATTGACCCTCCACAATTGCCTCCGTGCAAGTATGGTCCTGGTCCGAATCGTTACTCCACTGGTGGCACGCCTGGCATACGCGTACCGCCTGCTGAACGTCACAGTGGTGGCGCCAATGTGGCGTTCGTAGACGGACATGCCAAATGGATGCGGACGGACGAGCTGAACGTGGATAACCGCTGGTGGAACGGTCGCTATCCTGACCCAACCCCATAAACGAAGGCAGTTGCTGCAGGGGACGCTGGGCTTCGGATCAATCATGAAACCCGACCAGCTGAAATGCCCTTAAATCTGGGCGCTAACAAAAAGGATATTGAGCACGGGACGCTTCCTGCAGAGCCATAGCCGACCTGCGGTCTCTGGTGGATTGCGTCCGTGTTCCTGCGGGGTTCAAAGCAACGCTGAACTAAAATTACGGTCGGGGAAGGTAACTTTCCAACGTGGAAAACGACCTTTCCACCCCTTTCCCGACCTCCCCCCACACGTTCCTCTTGCTATTCGCTGGGAAAACGAATATAATTTGCTATACTAAACACTCGGAATACAGGAGGAATACCGATGGGCAGTGCAAACATGCAGGGTCAGCTCTGGGGGGCTCGTGCTCAGGACTGGGCCACCTACGTGGAGCAGGTAGGCTTACCGCTTTTCGGTGCGGCACTTGATGCCGCCCGTGTGACCTCCGGCACACGCTTGCTTGATGTCGGGTGTGGCGCAGGGCTCCTCGCGCTGCTGGCGAGCCTCCGCGGTGCGCAGGTAGCCGCCCTCGACGCCTCGCCAGGGATGGTGGCAATCGCCCGGCAACGTGTGCCTGAAGCCGACGTGCGAGAAGGCGATCTGGAGGACCTACCCTTCGCCGACGCCAGCTTCGACGCGGTCACGGCGGTGAACAGCATCTTCTATGCCGAAGACATGACTGCTGCCGCGCGGGAACTCATACGCGTCGTGCGGCCCGGCGGGCGGGTCGTCGTGACCGTCTGGGGACCGCCGGAACGGTGCGAGTTTCTAACTGCCGTGATGCCGGCGCTCGCGCCGTTGATGCCGCCCCCGCCGCCTGGCGCACCACCTCCGGGTACCTTGTCCAAGCCTGGAGCATTGGCGGCATTCCTAAAGGGCGCGGGTTTGCGCGTTGTCGAGGAAGGCGAGGTTGCCTGTCCCTTTGTCTTCCCCAGCACTGAGGCATCCTGGCGAGGCAATGCCAGCGCCGGCATTAACCAGGAAGCCATCGCGCACAGCGGGGAAGACGCCGTGCGTGCTGTCTACGCAAATGCCGACCGAGCCCACATGCGTGCAGATGGAAGTGTTCGTTACGAAAACGTCTTTCTCTGGGTGGCGGGCGAACGTCCGTAACGATCAGCGATTCTGTATGCTAACTACTGGTTGCATCGGGGCCACCGTCGCCTATCCCGGCGACTGTCCTGGGTGGACGGTTCGCCGTTTGACACGCCGCTGATCTGGGCAGTTAGGGTCTCACAGGAGCGATGCTCTGAGAGAATAAGGGAGTTCCCAATCCCAGATCTTGTTCAGCGGGGCACTGAAGATTGCCCATGAAGTTGCATTAAGCGGTGGCGGGGGAACCTCCCCCGCCGTTCGTCTATTCCTACCGTTTTCGGTGCTTCTTACCGCCCCGGCGACGGCGTTTCTTCGTACCAGCTGGGGTATCGGGTAGGGATTCTGCCGTGCGCTCGGGTACGGGCAGATGCAGGGCGGTCAACTGTTCGGCAGTGCCCACCGCGTACAGACCGTTCTGCCCCGTGCGCATGTTCAGGCGTATGCTGTTCGCATCTTCCGAGAGCAGACGTTCCTCCGTGAGGTCGTACACCATCTTCCTCTGCGGAAACTGCAAATATACCACCCCATCACCCACCGAGTGCACGGCGAGCAACGGCGGCGCTACGCGCACCACGTCACTGCTTTGCGACCACACATGCACTCCCGCATAGCGGCACAGTCCGCGAAGCAGTTCCACGCTCAGCTGACGCTCTCCGATGAACACCGAACGCCATGTACCCATATCCTTCACCGCGATGGAGGGCAGTCCCGTCTGGATATATTCGCCCAGAACCACCGCCTTTTCGTCCAGAACGTAGAACGAGGGGTTGATACGTTCGCGCACGCCTATCTGCTTGTTGCGCAAGCGTTCGGAGATGGGATGCCTGTCGTTGCTGATGGTCGAGCCGGTTTCGCTGTTCCACGGCTGTGCTTTGATGGCGATGCCCGCCACATCGCGCGGACCATCGGGAGTGTAGCCCTTTTCGTCGTACAGGGCGACCGCATACAGCCACACCAGCGTTTTGCCGTCGCGCTGGAGCCGTTCACGAATCGCCTCGCGCACGTCCGAATCTATCTGCATCGGGGTGAGAAAGAGGTAAAGCTTCGCTTCGGGAAACGCCTTACGAACGAGGTCGCTTTGCAGATAGACGCCGTAATGGATGCCCGCCCGCGCCAGTATCTCCTGCTGTTGGATGACCAGAGGTTCCAGAAGCGAACGAGGCGACTGAATGCGCGTGAGGCTATGCTCGTCCACAATGACGGCGACGTCGGGATTTTCGGGCAGTCTCTGGCGGATGTGCGCCGCGTATAGCCCTGCCAGCTTCTGCGCATCCTGCCACGTTTCTCTGTCGTCGACCCAGCCTTCGCCCCAGAGGTCCATCCACGCGATGCCTGAGTGATGCACCAGCGCGGTCATGGCGTTACGCAAACGCACCTGACGGGTGGATTCGGCATCGGCACAGCGGGGGTTGTAGTCGTCTGGTGTACCGGTTTGTGCCGTGTGCGGCTTGGTGTCATCTTCCAGCACGAACAGCTTGCCGTGCAGTCTGACCGACCCCACAGGCACAGGCACACTGCCTGGCTGGGTGGGGCGCCGGTCGCGATACGACACAGGTGCGCATATCAGGTCAATACTCTGCGCCGACAGCACCTCCGCCAGCGCAAGGTGTCCACTGTGCGGCACAGGAAAGTCCAGAACGTATCCATACGACACCGCCACCAGACGCCTGTTCTCACAGTTCTTTTTAACGGTGCGCGACAGGGTAATGAGACGCCTGGCAATAATCTCGGAGGCAAACCGCAGGTAGTCCACGTACCTCTGCCCTTTGCGGTACTCGTACAGCACGGTGACGGGCGTGGTATCGCCGCGATAGGTGGGCACACTCGCGCTGGTGAAGGTCACAGAGCCGTCATGCCATGCCGCGCGCAGGGCAACCACATCGTTCTTGTAACGCCCGCGAAGCCACTGCCGAAAAGCCTCCTGCGCGGCGGGGCTGTAATCGTATCCTCTCTGGTACTCATAGAACCATTCGCGGCAGTCCAGGTGGTAGCCCAGAATGTAGTTCGCCTCCTCGGTCACCTCCAGCTGCCTCACTAGCAGAGTCAGGGCGGCTTCTGCTTCCTGCCAGTAGCGGTCGGAAGCAAACGAGGGTTCACCGGTAGAGCCGTCTGCATAGGTGGTCATCGCTTCGGGGTACAGCTTCTGCCAGTCGGGAGGCGGAGTGAACACCACGCGAAACATCACGTAGCCCTGCGGGTCGTGCTGACGCACCAGATGCAGGAGGCGCAGAGCCTCATTGACGCTATAGGTAACCATCGGCACGGAGACGGGCAGTTCCAGCAGGAGGGAATGCAGATGCACGCCCGCGGAAGCCGCCTGGCGAATCTGCTCGCACACTCTTCTTTCCGAAGCGGCGGAGTCGATATTGCCGAAGAAGAAGAGCGGCGCCACCGGCTCGCCGTTAATGATAATCTCCGGGTGTCCCTGCCGGATGCCCAGTCGTACGCCCTCTCGCCTGCGCCTGCGCTGTTCCGGCGTTTCCTCCTCAACCGCCACTTCTTCTGTTTCGGCGGGGGCTGTGCGGCGTGTGCGCCGGCGTCGACGAGCAGGAGGCGCGACCTCTATCGTCTCAATTGTGGCAGTCTCTGTCGAGGGCTCTTGCTCCTCAACAACGGTTTCGGGTTCGGCTGTTGCGGTCACCGATGAACCTTCCGCTTCCGCCGCCTCCGGTACAGTCTCCACCGCTTCCACAACGACAGGAGCCTCTTCTAAGACAGCAGGTGCAATCTCGCCGGCGGCTGGTTCAGCGGTCTCAACAGGCGCTTCAGGCGACTTCTTTCGTCGGCGCGCGGTGCTTCGCCGGCGGCGAGTGGTGGTTGCCGGTAGTTCAGTAGGGTTTTCAGGCTCCGCAGGGGGCGGCTCCGCCTCAACCAGCTGAGGCTCGGGCGATGGTGTCTCTTCAATGGCAGGCTCTACTGTTGTAGCCTGCGCTACATCGGCTTCGGTTGCTTTCTTGCGCGAGGACCTGCGGCGTGAACGTTTCGCCGGCGCAGGCGGAGCCTCCTGCTGTTCTGGTTCAACGACAGGTTCTTCCTGCGCCTCTTCCCGAGGTTCTACCGTTTCGGACAATGACTCAGGCGTTTCCACGCCTTCCGGCGTGGAGCGTCGTCGACGTGGTGGCATCTTGTTCGACAGCCTCCTTCTTCGATTCCGCGACTATCCATGCGCCGCGGGGATGCCGACACCAGCCACCTCGTCGCCTTCGCGTCGGGCGAGCGAACGGAAGAACTCCCGAAGTTGCGCAGGCTCTTCAAATAGCCAGTCGGGCGACTCGGCGCGAAGCATCTCCACCGGGTGTGCGCCCCAGCCGACAGCGATGACCTTCACTCCTGCGCCTCGCGCACAGTGAATGTCGTACACCGTATCGCCCACGAACAGCGCCTCGTGCGGCAACCTGTCCAGCTTTTCCAGCGCCGCCAGCACCGAATCGGGCGCGGGTTTGGGACGAGCTACATCGGACGAGCTGATGACCACATCTATCCAGCCGTTTAGGCCCAGGCGAGGCAGGAACGTCTCGAGCTCCAGCCTGTTCTTGGAGGTAACCAGCGCGATGGAAAGCCCGGCTCGCTTTGCCTCTTTCAAGGCGTCCACCGCTTCGGGTATCACACGTTCCAGATGTTTATGCGACTCGTAGTAGGCGATTTCATCCGCCTCCATCGCGTGGTGGTCAGGCACAAAGTCTACCAGTTGATCGAACAGGCGTACCTGCCGGTGCAACGGAAGCCCGATAGTCCGACGCAACTCGTCTCGCGAAATCTATACCCCCAGATGTTTGCGGAAAGTATGGTCTAAAGCGCGGACGATTAACTCCACGGTGTCGACCAGAGTACCGTCTATATCGAACAGCACGCAACGATAAGGTGGCTGTGTCGCTGTCAATGCACTCCCCATCTACCAGTAGTGTATTCTGCAAAAATGCCTTCCTTGTGCATTATACGGGGAAGAGGGGCATGTTGTCAACTTCGAGGAGCTGGGGGCAGTCAGGCAACCACGGAGGCAGTGTGTAGAAGTCGCACCCAAGCAGGTTATTGCTGAAGCCGTGTTTCAGCGGTTCAAATCTCGCAGATACGAGCTGCTCTTAAGCTTCTATCCGATTGTTCCACCACCTGTTCCAACCTAACTCACGGACGGTGGGCGGTTACAGAAGCCGGTAGCGGTGCTTACTGGGAGGACGATTAGAACCGTGCATCGGGGCTGTGTTACCCGGCGACGCAGGAGTACGTCCAATTATTGCTCTCCCATAGAGAAGGGCTATCTGGTGGACGAGGACGTATGGTGTGATACGTACATGGGGACAGGTTAATCCAAACCAACACCTTGGTCTGGATTTTGGACAACGATAATGCTCTGGCGGAGGTATCGCGACAATGAGAAACCGAACCACAATATGCAGCCTCAGCGTGATGATACTGGTACTGTCAGCATGTGCACACGCCCAGGAGAGCATCTCCACGGTGAAGTTTGATGTAGAGTCAAACTGGGAGTGGACCAAGATGGTTCCTCCCCTGTACCCCACGTGGACAGGATCCAGCGAAGAGGGATACGGGCTTTACAAGTCGATGGGGCTTCCATCCTCTTTGACTCATCGCGAACTGCACTCGTCGGTATGGGATAATCCTGACAAAGATCCTAGCTCCATGTATGCTTTGGTCTTTCCGTACCCACATATTAAGGGGGTGCTTTCCGAACCTGTTAACCTCAGCAAAATAATAGGCACTGGTGGCGCGGGTCCGTCAGTTGTTAGCCTCAAGGCAGTTCGCAAGCATTTACGCTGGCGGTCTCCCAACACTCCTGCGCTTGGTCTGGATGAGTGGGAAGAAGTAGTATGGCAGTGGAAGCCTCCAGCTGGGTGGGGTCTCATTCACGAGAGCTGGAGCCAGTTTTGTGGCAATATCAACGATCGGTATCAAGCCATCGTTCTTTCGGGAGGTTCGAAAGCTTACAGGGTGGTCAGTTTCGACGCTACCAGCGGGGAACGATGGACATCTGCTCTGCCTGTATGGGAAACGCTGGCGCGTATCCAATCTGTTACAGGAGAGCCGATAGTAGAGGAATGGCGCCGTGAACATGAGAAGCAAACCCGGATGATGGCGTTCTGGTGTGCGGTAACACGCGACGGAGCTCGCGTTCTGGTGGCGGTAGGACATCTTCAGGGACGTGACAGGTGCGGACTAATCTTTGTGTTTGATGGCGCAGGCTGCCTGCGACGAATACGTGTTTTACCAGGGCGTGTGGAGGGCGCAGCCCGGCATTCAGCCGACAACCTGTTCTTAATTTGGCTTGCTTACAATGATAGTAAGCCACATCCATACGGCAGGTGTGTGTTGCTTTGGACAAAGAGGGCAATGTATTGGGGCGTTTTGCCAGGGAGCCAGGAGAACACCTACAGTCTGTTCCCATCAGGTTAGAAACGGACGAAATCGCAAGGGATAACAGGTTTACTGCTTACTGGCGCCTGCCGAAGCCGGGTCCACGAGCCTATTAGCACCGTTCGCAACCGTTTTTGTGTCCTTCTTATGAGGTGGTGGTAAAGATGTTCAAAAATGTGCTGGTCTGGTGTTCCGTTTGCCTGAGCGTTCTGACGATGGGATGGGAGGAGTGTCTTCCGCAACAATTTCGCCCACCGCTGAGCGGCAGGGAGATTCTTCTGGAAGCCAGCGGTCAAACGGGCAAAACCCTGCGCGAAGGCATCTGGGCTTACAATCCCGAAACCGACAAACTGCGCCTGCTCATTGAGGACGCGAAGACGCCTCTCTGGAACCCCCAGCATACCCTCTTTGCGTTCGCACAGGATAGGAACTTCTTCATCTCGGACAGGGCGGGGAAGCGAAGACCCATTGAAGGAATTGATTTTGACGAGGGCGAACTGCTTGGCTGGAGCCCAGATGGTACGACGTTGTTTCTGTCCGTTGCATACAGTAACAGTCTTTACGCCTTTCCTCCCACTTTGCAAGTGATGGGTCTAAGACCGGGCTTTTCAAGAGGCATATGGTCCGTTCGGGTAAACGACAAAAGATTGGTCGCCCGCCCATTCATCACCACTGAAGAACATTTCAGAGGTCATCACATCGGCGCGCTGAGCTTCTCGCCGGATGGAAAGCGGGTCGCCTTTGAAGTATACCGCGCTGTGCCAGAGGTCGGGCGTCTGGAAAGCAGAATTGCGGTGGCAGAGGTGCTACCAGACGGTGAACTGCGCCATGTACGCCTCCTCACGCGCTTACCGTCGCACTTTCTGGAATTGAACCCTCACTGGTCTCCTGATGGCGAACATATCGCTCTGGATGTGGTAGACACTCACCAGCAGGTGCTTGTGCCATGCATTGTCACCCGTAATGGGGCGCTTGTGGGCTTTCTGGTAAAGGGGCACGCTGAGGGCAAAAGTGCACTGGTGGTGTCTGCGCTTCCAGAACTCCGTCAGGAGATTTGGAGTGTACGGGGATGGATTTCTGCTGACCGCGTGGCGGTACTGGAGAAGCCACTGGTGTTAAAACAGGCGAACCCATTGATGGGAGATGCCCTGTGGATTATTCACATCCGCGGTACGGACCCGCCGATTATCGTCAGTAATGCCTATACGCCCAAACTATTTCTGCTCTCACCGGACAAAAGGCAGGTTGCTGAAGTTTACGAATTAGGCTACACACTGATACACTGGCTGCAGGGAGCGATATGGCGCAGCCGAATAGAGAAGAGGGCTTTGGCTATAGCGACAAAGGTTCGGTCTGAAGTGGCAGGAATGCTTCCCCTCACGAGGATCAGGTGGGGCAGCTGGTAGGCGACGAGGGCAGCCCTGTGGCAGTTCTCAACCCGTGGGATGTGCAGATGTGGATTTACCTGGTCTCCGACAGAGATTGCAAACAGTTATCCTGGCTGGTTCCGGAAGGATTTACCCTGAACTGGCTGGACTGGTAGCCAGAGAGAGGTAAAGGTTTGCTCGCCCCTCCCCTGTTCGTTTGACAACCCCTGCGCTATCGGGATAGAATAACGAATGAACCTTTGACTCAGGAGGTCGGTGCGTTGGTCACAACGGACGTTTCTGTGGAACAGCTCGAGAGGACGGCGCGTAAACTGCGTCGGCACATCGTGAAGATGCTGGCAATTGCCGGCAGTGGGCACCCGGGCGGCTCCCTTTCCGCAATAGACATCCTCACCGCACTCTTCCTCGGCGGCATCATGCGCTATGACCCCAAAAACCCGCGCTGGGAGGAGCGCGATCGCTTTATCCTCAGCAAGGGACATGCCGTGCCTGCGCTGTATGCCGTGCTGGCGGAGGCAGGTTTCATTCCGGAAGAGTGGCTGTGGCAGTTGCGTAAGATTGATACCCCCATGCAGGGACACCCCTCGGTGAAAGACCTGCCCGCTGTGGAGGCTTCTACCGGCAGCCTCGGACAGGGGCTGAGCATCGGGTTGGGCATGGCGTTAGCCGCTCGTCTGGACGGCAGGCAGTATCGGGTTTACGTAATGATAGGCGATGGCGAGTCGGAAGAGGGACAGGTATGGGAAGCGGCGATGGCGGCATCGCACTTCCGTGTGGGCAACCTGACCGCCATTCTGGACTATAATCGCTATCAGCTGGACGGTGCGATTGGCGAGATTATGAGCATCGAACCCATCGTCGCCAAGTGGGAGGCGTTCGGCTGGGCGGTGCGTGAGATTGACGGACACAACATGCAGGAGATTCTGGACGCTCTGCACTGGGCGAAGGAGCCGCGCGAACAGCCGTCCATTATCATCGCGCACACCGTGAAGGGCAAAGGCGTCTCCTTCATGGAGAACAACAACGAGTTCCACGGCAAAGCGCCCACGCAGGCAGAGCTGGAGCAGGCTCTGGCGGAGCTTGCCGACTGACTACAAGCGTGTGACAGGAGGAAGTGGCAATGGCAAGACCACTGGGTGAAGCCACCCGTGAAGCATATGGAAAAGCACTGGCAGAATTGGGGCGTGAGAACCCGAATATCGTGGTGCTGGATGGCGACCTTTCCAAGTCCACCATGACCAAGTACTTCGCGCAGGAGTTTCCTGACCGGTTCTTCAACGTGGGCATCGCCGAGGCGAACATGGTGGGCATCGCAGCTGGTCTGGCGTCCGCAGGCAAAATCGCCTTCGCGTCCAGCTTCGCCTGCTTTGTGATGTGCAAGGCGTTTGATCAGATGCGGCTGGCGGTCGCTTACAGCGGCAACAACGTGAAGATTGTGGGCACGCATGGAGGCATCTCCATCGGTGAGGACGGCGTGTCGCAGATGGGGCACGAGGACATCGGGCTGGCGTTATCTCTGCCCGGCTTTGTGGTGATGGTTCCCGCCGACGCCGCGGAGACGCGCGCTGCGGTGCGCGCTGCCGCCGAGCATGTGGGACCGGTATATATTCGTGTTGGGCGTCCCAAGGCGCCCATCGTGTACGAGAACGGATGTCCCGACTTCCAAATTGGCAGGGCAATCACCGTGCGTGAGGGACGAGACGTCACCCTGATTGCGAATGGGCTGATGGTTGCCGCGGCGCTGGACGCCGCTGAGGCTCTGGAACAGGAAGGCATCTCGGCTCGCGTGCTGGACATGCACACCGTACGCCCTCTGGATGAAGCCACCATTGAGAAGGCGGCGCGAGAGACCGGCGCCATCGTGGTTGCCGAGGAGCATTTGCTTTACACCGGGCTGGCGTCGCAGGTAGCCATGGCGGTTGCGCGTCTGCATCCCGTGCCGATGCGTTTCGTCGGATTGTACGACTACGCCGAATCGGGCGCACCAGACGCGCTGATGCGCAAGTATGGCTTAACCGCCGACGACATCGCCCGGGAAGCAAGGGAGCTGGTCAACATGCGCCAGAAGGCAGCTGTGTAAACATTTTGGCACATACAGTGAGGCAATTCCGGTAAGGGATTGCCTCTTGTTTTCCGGGCAGGTAGAAAAACCGCTAACTTTACCAGCCCGTACCTCTTGCCAAAATAGTGCGAACATGAGAAAATGAAGTGCCTGCGTGATTGGGCGGGAAAGGAGATGGGCGTATGTACCGCAAGATAGCAACGTTCTCGCTGGCAATCTGGCTGTTAGCCGCGAGCGCGTTTGCGCAGAAACCGGTAAGAGCACCTGTGCCTGTGCCTTCGCCGTACCAGGTCGTCTGGGTGACGATGAAGGAACAGCCGATGGCGGATTCTGCCGAGCGGTGGCAGCCGTCTCTGCGGCGCCAGCTGGAAGAGATAGACCTGGCATGGCGTGCGCTTGCGGGAAACCCTGCGGTGCCCCCCGACATGCTTGTCGGCGCGCACCTCGCTGCACAGACGCAAAGTGCCGAGGCATTGAACACCTATCGCCAGGTGGTGTATATGGATTCGCTGGAGCGTCTGACACGCTCGCGGTGGGTGCTCACCATGCGTCTGGCGAGGCTTGGCGGCACTGTTCTGGCGCACATTCCTTTTATCAACGCCTTTGCGGTGAGGGTTCCTGCGTGGCGTGTGCGCGACCTGCAGACAATTCCGGAGGTGGCGGAGGTGTGGCAGCCTTCCCTGCTTCAGGCGCAGCTGGATGTTTCCACTCCAACCATACTGGCTCCGGCGGTCTGGGACGAGGGCTACACAGCGCCCACCTGGGCGGTAGCAATCATGGATACTGGCGTGAACTATGTTCACACTGCACTAAGCGGGCACACGTGGATTATTCCTAACCGCACCGTGTCTGGATTAGGCAGCGGCATTCAGGCATTTCACGATTACGGCAGACTGGATACCGACTCCAGCGGCAATTCAGTATATGGCGACAATTACATGACTGCCCGCGACCTGCAGGGACATGGAACCATGGTCTCTGGCTGCGCGTTAGCCAACACTGCCAGCAAGAAGGGAGTGGCTCCGTTTGCGGGATATGGCGTTATCCTGAAGGCAGGCTACCGCACCACAACGGGCGGAGGCTCCATGAACGCCGCCGATGCCCTCGTTGCGCTGGACTGGGCGGCACGCGAGGCTCCCCTTCCCCAGGGCGTGGGCATTGCGGGTATTAACTTCAGCTTTGGCGCTTCCACGAGTGTAGATGACGACCCCCTGACGCGGGCGTTTGATGCCTTCATCTACACTTACCAGATACCGCTCTCTATCGCAGCAGGCAACGGAGGGGGCACACAGAAAACGCTGTTTACCCCTGCACCCTGTTACAACGGCATCGCCGTCGCCGGTTCGGATGATAAAGGTACGGTATCGCGAAGTGATGACACGATAGCCAGTTTCAGCAGTAAGGGACCGACGGTTGCCGGACGCAAGAAGCCAGACATTACCGTGCCCGGGAACAATATCTCCACCACAACAGGGTCGGGCAGCAGTTTCGGCTCTGCCAGCGGAACCAGCGTTGCTGCGCCTCACGTTGCCGGTGCGCTTGCCTTGCTGCATGATGTGGGCATCCATGACCCCTTGCTGCTCAAGGCAGTGCTGATAAACAGCGCAGAGGACCGAGGCGATGCCGGCTGGGATAGAAACTGGGGCTGGGGATATGTGGACCTGCGCTCGGCGATGCAGCACATTATCAACCGGCAATATGCTACCGGCTCGGTAAGGGCTGTGGGAGCACCGGGCAGTGTGGCGTATTTCCGCACTCGGCTTCCTGCAGGAGGGAAAGTCACCCTCGTGTGGCATCGGCATGCGGGCTTTTCTGCCTCTTCGGGATACACCTACCTGCGCGCCCTGGCGAGCCTGAAGCTCACCCTGATTGACGAGAGCACCAACGCCGTCATCGGCGTCTCGGACTCCACGATAGACAACGTTCAGCAGGTGGTGGTCTCCAGTACGTATGCACGGGTGCTGGTGAAGGTGGAGGCGACCAGTGCGTTTGACCAGTACCTCACGGAGCCGTTTGCTCTGGCAAGTAGTGGCGTTTTGGTGCCCATTACCAGCCTGTAGGGCGGTTGTGGAACGAATCTTGCGTTTATATGAAAAGGAGGCGTGTGAGTGACAAAGCGCAATGATAGAAGGAGGCGACAAGTGATGAGAATCTGCTGGATAGCACTGCTGTTGCTGAGCCTCAGCGCATGGACAGCAGTTGCCGATGACTATCGAATACAACGTGATGACGTGCTGCAAATCACGGTAGTAGAGGACCCGAACCTCAGCCGGGAAACCGTGGTGGCACAGGATGGCACGATAAACCTGCCCGTGGTGGGCAGTATCACCGTGCGCGGATTGACCACAGGCGAGCTGGCAGAGAAAATCCGCACTGCGCTCATTGAAGCGCAATATCTGCGTGACCCGCATGTCAGCGTGAGTATCCGCGTGATTAACCGCCCGCGTGTGGCAGTGCTTGGGATGGTGCAGCGCCCGGGGTCCTACGAGTTCAAAGAGGGCGAGACCGTGATGCACGCTATCTCCATGGCGGGCAGCTTTGACCCTGACCGCGCCCGTTTGAAGGATGCTCTGCTTCGTCGAAAACGCCCCGATGGCACCGAAGAAACCATCCCCTTAGACCTGGAGAAGCTGTTCTTCAAGGGCGACCTGAGCCAGAACTATCGCCTGCAGCCTGATGATGTTATCTTCATTCCCGAAGACGTGGTCAACCGCATCTATGTGCTGGGCAAGGTCATGCGCCCTGGACTGTATCCCTGGAAGAACAGCACCACGGTCATGGAAGCCATCAACCGGGCGGGAGGGCAGCATGAGAAGGGTACGCTGAGCAAGGTGTACATCATTCGCCCCAATCCCGACGCGCCCGACAAACCGCAGCGCATCGTGGTGAACCTGCTCAAGCTCATCGACAAGGGAGACACTTCGCAGGATATTGCCCTCCAGCCGGGCGACACCGTGTACGTTCCCGAGGTGAAGAAACCCGACTGGAACCAGATATACAGCGTCGTGGCAACGATTGGTATCACAAGGAATATCCTGTTTAACAAGGCATTCTACAGGTACTAAAGGAGGCGAATCATCCGTGGAGTTCTGGCGTCATTATATGATTTTGAAGCGGCGATGGCGTATCATCGCGCTGGTGGTGGTGCTGTGTACAGGCGCGGTGTTGATGTGGTCGCGCTCAGCCCCCCAGCAGTATGAAGCCGTTGCCGTTCTGCGCGAGCAGCGTCCGGTCGGCGAGACCACGACCGAGATTTTCCCCTCGCGCGTTCTGGTGAACGACCCTGTGCTGCGCCAGCAGAATCTCTTGCAGATGGTGGTCAGTAACACGGTGTTGGGCAGAACTGTCAGCGAGCTGCAGGTAGTTCGCCCCGGCGTGCTTGAAGGGGAGACTGGTCCCGAGCAAATCGTGGCATTCAGCGGCAAGGTACGGGCGGAGCCCATTCCTAACACGGAGTACCTTCGCGTGCGCCTGCGCGACACCGACCCCCAGAACGCTCTGGTCGCGCTCAGCGTGCTGACGGCGAAGGCGACCGAGCGGTACAACGAGCTGACGCAGGGATCGCTGCGCACCGAACGTGAGCGCATCGAAAACGACCTCCTGCCCCGCGCCAGAGCCGACCTCGAAGCCAAGCGCAAGGCGCTCGCTGACTATAAGCTGGCGAACCGCATCAGTGGTGATCTGGCTTTCCAGACACAGGTACTGGTGCAACGCGCGGCGCAATATCGGGCGAACTACGATCAGGCAATGGTGGAGATGGAAGAGGCGCGGGCGCGACGAATCGCCGCCGAGCAGGAGCTAAAGAGCCAGTATGCCCGCAACGAATACGAAGAGATGCAGCGCATCATGGCAACCAACCCTGTGCTGCAGCAGTTGCGCATTGACCTAGCTCGGGCGCAGGCAGAACTGCAAAAGGAGCTTCAGACCAAAGCGGAGCGTCACCCGGACGTGGTATCGCTTAAGGCGCAGATTGCCGAGATTGAGGCGCGAATGCGCACCGAGAGCGAACAGATTCTGAACTCGCAAACGCGCGCACGCAACCCCATCCGCGACTCCGCCCTGCAGGCGTACATCGCTGCGCGCGTCGCGGAGGAAGCCGCTGCGAAACGCGCACAGGCTTACGCGGAACCCCTGCGTCGCGCGCTGGCGGAGCTGGCGGATATGCCGCGCAAGGAAGCCGGGGTCGCCCGCCTTGAGCTGGCAGCCCGCACCGCTGAGCAAACCTATAACCTGTACCTACAAAAGCTGGAAGAGGCACGGGCGCGAGAGCGCGGCGCTCAGGCGGCAACCCTGGTCCTGCTTGACCCGCCACAGGTGTTCGCTGTGCCCAAGCAGACAGGACTGAAGACCGCGCTGGCGCTGCTGTTGTCGCTTATTCTGGCAAGCAGTGTGGTGCTGTTGTTAGGGCAGCTGGATACTTCGGTGCGCACGCCGGAGGAAGCCGAGCGTTTGCTCAAGCTGCCGGTGTTTGCCGTCATCCCGCTGATGAAGCCGAACGCGCTCGATAAGCAGGACGGTTTCACGCCCATCGGTGCGTCCTACCAGATACTGTCCACCAACCTGTGGTATGCCAGCCGCCAGATGCAGGGGTCGGCAGTAGTTATCGCCAGTGCTGAGCCGAACGTGGGACGAAGCACCACGGCAGCGAATCTCGCCATCACGCTGGCACGTGACGGAGCACGGGTACTGCTGGTGGACGGCGACATGCGCCAGCCCACACTCCACAGCCGGTTCGGGGTGGATAACTCGTTAGGGCTGGCGGACGTGCTTGCTGGTGAGAAGTCCATTGAGGACGTTGCTGTACCCACCATGATCGAGGGACTGGTGCTGATACCGGCAGGCTCATCGTCAAACAACCCTGTACGGCTCCTGCGCTCCCCGATGATGGAACAGTTCATTGAACGAACGACCCGGCTGGCAGACTTTGTGATTTTCGACTCGCCAGCAGGAGCTATCTTTGCGGACAGCACCCTGATTGCGGCACACGTGAAGAACGTGATAATCGTACACGCGGCGGGACAGCCCTCGCGGGGAGCAGAAGCCGAGTTCCACGCTCGTCTTGAGCAGGTGGGAGCAAACCTGATCGGCGCGGTGCTGAACAAAGTGCGCCCGGAGGACAGCCGGGGCGTCTACTATTATCGTCGGGCATATCGCGAGCTGGCGTTGCGTCAGTCGGCATCGCGCGCGCTACCCAGAGGATAGGAAGGGTGAACTCGGTTCGCTTTGGTTCGCGTAATAGAGACGGAGGGATTCGCCTATTGATTACGAAACTGCGGTCATTTTTGGACGAAGGGAGCTTGAGTGACCATGGCACATGCACAAACACCGCTTCCGGGCATCGTGCCTCCCGCTGTGGGAGAGGCAGGTGCGGCGGAGTTGCAGATAAGTGTGCCCGTGATTGAATTGCCCAGAGGCTATCGCATCGCCAAGCGCGTTCTGGATGTTACGGTAGCGAGCGTTGCGCTGATACTGCTCGCACCGCTGATGCTGTTGATTGCTATCGCGATTAAACTGGACTCGCCGGGTCCGGTGCTTTTCAGGCAGGTACGCATCGGCAGAGGTGGCAAGCCGTTTTGGTTTTTCAAGTTTCGCTCGATGGTGAAGAACGCCGAGCAGATGAAACGTGAACTCATCACCAAAAACGAGGTGAGAGGCGGTCCGGTCTTCAAAATGCGCAATGACCCGCGCGTCACCCGCGTGGGACGGTTTCTGCGCCGGTACAGTCTGGACGAACTGCCTCAGCTCATCCACGTGCTTCACGGGGAAATGAGTCTGGTCGGTCCGCGTCCGCCACTGCCTTCTGAGGTAGCAAGCTACGGCGAGTGGGAGATGCGCCGGCTGAGCGTGCTGCCAGGATTGACCTGCCTGTGGCAAATCAGCGGACGGAGCGACATCGGATTCCGCGAATGGGTGGAGCTTGACCACATTTACCTTGATACGATGAGTTTCTGGACCGACCTGAAAATCCTTTTGTTTACCGTGCCCGCGGTGATTACCGGTAAAGGAGCCTGTTGAGAACAGCGGTTCAAGCGGGTATGTGGATGGAAAGTTTTGAGGAAAACCAGGTTTCTGTGGCACGGACGCACCCCTTGGAATGGCTCAAGTGGAGCGTGGTGGCGATGCGCCCGCGCCAGTGGAGCAAGAACTTTCTGCTCTTTGCCGGACTGCTCTTTGCCGAGAAGCTGGGAGACGTCCCCAGGGTATGGCTGAATATCCTGGCGTTTGTGAGCTTCTGCCTCATTTCAGGCGCGGTATATATCTATAACGACCTGCAGGACGTGGAGCGCGACCGCCTGCATCCCCAGAAGCGACAACGCCCCATCGCTTCCGGGAGACTTCCCGTCACGGTTGCAGGGTGGTTCATGAGCGGCGCGATGGCGGTGGGATTGTTGCTGGCGTTCTGGATACGCCCGGCGTTTGGCTGGCTGGCGGTGTTGTATGTGCTTCTGTCGCTGGGGTATTCACTTGGCGGGAAGCAGATAGTGATCCTGGACGTGTTCCTGATTGCTGCAGGGTTCGTGCTTCGCGCGCTGGCAGGAGCGGTGGCTATTGACGTGAGTATATCGGGCTGGTTGCTGGCTTGCACCACCCTGTTGGCGCTTTTCCTGGGCTTTTGCAAGCGCAGGCATGAGCTGGCTACCCTGGGAGAAGAGGCATTCAACCATCGCGTCACTCTGGGTGAATACAGCGTTGGTCTGTTAGACCAGTTTATTGCGATAGTCAGCTCGGCAACCATTATCACCTACGCGCTGTACACCATACAGAGCGCAACCGCCGCACAGCACGAGGGATTGAAGTATACTATACCTATCGTGATGTACGGCATCTTTCGGTATCTGTATCTGGTGCACAGGAAAGACCTGGGTGGTGCTCCTGAACAGGTATTGATGGAGGACCGAGGGATTCAAGCCACAATACTGTTGTGGATAGCGGTGGCTATCTGGGCAATTCTGCGGTAGGAGATATGCATGAACGGCAACTCGCTAACCGGCTGGGTAACAGCTCAGCTGCGCAGAAAAGGGGTTCGACAATTTATCAAGTTCTGTATCGTTGGCACCAGCAGTACGCTGATAGACTTCGCAGTGGCAAATATCGCGTACTACCTGTTACACGTGCGCCCTGCGGCGCTTGCCAGTGTGATGGGGTTTTGTGTGGCGGTGTTCAACGGTTACTTCTGGAACAGTCGCTGGACGTTTCGCGACCGTCAGCGCGGTGCGGTGCATGAGGAGTTCCTGCGTTTCGTCGCGGTCAATATTGTCGGCGCGCTGTTAAACTACAGTATTGTCAGCGCCCTGCTGTTGTTTGACCCTCACGACCCGCACCCCAAATGGGTCTTCAACGGCGCGAAATTGCTGGCAACGGGTATCGTGGTATTCTGGAACTTCTTTGCCAATAAACACTGGACGTTCGGGCGAAAGGGGACGGTGAAAGTACAATGAGTGAAGTGCGTGTGGGGCGGCTCACAGGGGTTCCTGTGGGGCGGCTGGTGCAGAACCCGCTGGCATGGGTAGCAGCCGGCGTGCTGGTGGCACTGGTGGTCGCCTATTATCCCGTGTTCTACTACTGGCAATATCACTGGTTCCGTTCGGATGGATATTATTCGCACGGCATCCTGGTGCCCTTCCTCGCGCTATATATGGTCTGGATGCGCCGCGAGGAGCTCCGTCAAACAGCAATCTCCCCCAGCACGGGGGGACTGGTGCCGGTTGCGCTTGCGCTCGCCATGCGCGTGCTGGGGCATCTGACTCAGTCCTCCACCATCTCGTCCCTGTCTTTCCTCGTCCTGATGTACGGTATGATTGCCTCTTTGCTGGGATGGCGGTTTGTGCGCATCGTGTGGTTCCCTGTACTCTTCTTAGGGTTCATGATGCCGTTGCCAGCCACTATTTTTGATGAGATTTCACAGCCCGCTCAGGAATGGTCCACGATTATCGCAAATGTCCTGCTTAAGACGATAGGATATGAAACGCACCGGGTGGGGAACGTCATCTATATCCCTGGCGGATTTGACTTAGATGTGGGTGTACCCTGCAGTGGCTTCAAAATGCTGGTATCTATGGCGACATTCGCGTTCTTCTTTGCGTATTATATTCGCGTGGAGCTGTGGAGGCAGATAGCGCTGATAGTGTTGGCACTGCCTCTGGCGCTGGTGATTAACGGTTTACGTATCGCTCTGATAGGCATCGTGGGCACAAAGTTTGGCGAGGAGGCGGGATACTCCTTCCACGACTGGAGTGGCTATCTGGTGCTGGTGGTAGCGTTCGCTGTGCTCTTTCAGCTGGGAAGGTGGTTGGGATGGCAACGGTAACCTCAACAGAGCAATCGGTTCGCCCTCTTCTGTATCGCAACATGCTGATCCTGCTAGCGTTTATGGCGCTGGCGGCGATACTCACGCTGACGCTGTCTCCCCTGCGTGGCAAGGTGCTTCGTGACATTGACGACTCGCTCATTCCATTCCAGCTGGGTGGTTGGATTGGTCAGCGGTACGATATGGGAGCGAAGGCGTTCGAGGCATTGCGCCCCGATGCTATCGTGTCACGCCATTACTTCAACGAAAAGGGTGACCAGATAGACTTTGTTCTGCTGGCGGGCACTCACGCGGAGACCTTCCATAATCCGCATGCTTGCTTCCCGAGTCAGGGGTGGAAGCTGGAGAACGACCGCGAGATAAAGTTCAGCGTGCCCGGCGTGCCCCAGGAATTCCATGCCAGACTGTTCCAGGTGAACAACAACGGCAGACGGGCGACCGTCATCTACTGGTATCGTACGCCTTTTGGCACCACGGGCTCTATGGGACTGGCGCGCGTCTCCACCTTCACGGCACGCCTGATAGGCATGCAGAGACAGCAGACCTTTTTCTTCCGGTTCATCGTGCCCGCATCTGGGGATGTGCAGAAGGATGTAGCCACCATCCAGCAGTTTGCCTCCGAGCTGTTCAGCGCGCTCAAGCAGACACTACCAGAAGTAATATAGGGCAGGAGGAGGCTCCCTCCTGCCCTTCTCTCTTACCGCATCAGCATCTCGATCGCTTTGTCCAGCTGGGGGTCACGTTCGGCGAGCCAGTCTTCGGGGCTCATCCACACCTGCACGTCTGGCTTTTCACCCATGTTTTCCATCGGTGTGCCATCCAGCCGGTACACGCCGCTCTGGGGCATCCGTGCGCCTGTGCCGTCCACCAGCTGCAGTCCCCATGTCCAGATGACATAGCCGGGCGTGGGCATACCCACCAGCTTCGCCAGTCCCTTGGCGCGCATGGCGTAAGGGAACATCTCGGCATTAGAGAAGCTGTGCTCGTTCATCAGCACGATAATCGGCTTGTCCCAGGCGCGGCTGGGGGCAGGTTCAACCGCTCCATCACGCGGGCGGTAGTAGCCATGCGGCTTGCGCTCCAGCCAGTCCACCAGCGTGTCGGAGATGTTGCCGCCTCCGTTGAAGCGTACATCAATAATCATCGCCTGCTTGCCGACCACCTGTTCATACACCTCGCGTTCGAACTGCACCTGGTTGCTGAAGCCCATGCCCGAGATGTGAACGTAGCCGATCTTTCCACCGCTCTTTTCGTCGGTGTACTTGCGCAGGCGTTCGATGCGGTTGCGGTAGTTGAGGTCGCTCCACTCCCCGTAACTCAGCACACGGTATTTTACCACTCGCGCGCCGTCCTTGCTCGGCTTGGAGTTCACAAGGAACTCGAACTCCCGATCCTGTTTGTCGTTAATCAATCTCCACAGGTTTTCGTCGAGGGTCACGTCCTGTCCGTTAATCGCCAGCACGTACTCGCCCTCGCGGATGCGCGTTTGTGGATAGGAGCCGGGTGCACCTTCCGGCACTTTGCCCACCTTAATGCCCGGTCCCTCATAGCTGTAATCAAACGTGAAGCCGAGGTGCGGGGTAACCGGGCTGGGATTGCCGCCGGGAGCGGGCGATACCTCAGAGTGCGAAGCCTCCAGTTCGCCAACCATCATGCTCAGCAGAGTGGCAAACTCCTCGCGGGTCTCCACCGCGTCCAGCAGGGGTTCATAGCGTTTGCGGATGGCTTCCCAATCTCTGCCGTGGAAGTTGGAGTCGTAGAAGCCGCGGTGATAGCTTCGCCAGAACTGAGTAAACGCGGCTCTGCGTTCCGCACGCACGTCGCGATCCCAATCGGCGGTAAAGGTCACCTTCTCCTGCGGGTTACTGCCCTCCAGCTTCATCGTCCACAGCTCGCCGCTGCGAATGAAGAACAGCTTCTTGCCATCTGCTGAAACCCGCAGGCTGGAGATTCCGCCGCCGGTTGTCAGGCGTTTGGTTTCCTTGCCATCGTAAGAGACCGACCAGATGTCGCCTCCTGAGACGAACAGTATCAACCCCTCACTGGTCACAGTCAGGTCAGCATCGGGGTTTTGATTGACCACCTTGCGGATGCGACGCCGGATGTTCTGGAAGTCAATCTCCACCAGCACTTTGTCCTTCGGCTTCTCGTACTTCAGGTCGGTGTCCACTGTGCGTGCAGGCTCTTCGGTTAACGAGAGCACGTACAGCCCATTGCCATCCCGGTCGCTCTGGAAAAAGAGGTACTTGCCGTCGGGCGACCAGGCAGGCTGGCTGTGATAGGCATTGAGGCGCGTGACGTTGATGGGGTCGCCACCCGCCGCAGGCATAATCCAGATGTTCCACGCCAGATCCTCGCCACGGTAGGTGAACGCGAGCCAGCGCATATCGGGCGACCATGCAAAGTCCCCTCCGCCCAGCCCATACCAGTGCGTGCCGGGCACTTTCACCATGCGCTTGACCTCCCCGGTCTCCAGTATCAGCACGTACAACCCGCCTTCACTGCCAGACACCCAGAAGCCAATCTGCTTCCCGTCGGGCGACAATCTCGGGCGTGTAACGTCCTCCGTGCGGTTCCACAACGACTTCACCTGCAGGGATTCGATATCCAGCTCGTAAAGGCGAGTGTTGAACTCGCGGTCGGAGGTAAAGTAGAGCTTTTTGCCGTCTGCCGACCACACGAAGTCCGAATCTTCCCCTGCCCAGTCGGTGAGCCGCCGGGCGATTTCCGCACTGCGTCCAGCCACACCCTTGGGCTTTTCGATGAGCACCGTCCAGATGTCTCCACGCAATCCGAAGGCGAAGGTCTTGCCGTCGGGCGAGGGTTCCGCTTCGGTGACGCCGCTGGTCAGCACTTCGCGCCTGCGGGTATTCTGCTTTTCGTCTTCGGAAGCGTAAAGCACGATTTTCTGCGGATTGCGTGAGCCTGCAGGGAGCAGCCACAGGTCATGTTCGTACTCAAACGCGATGTCGCCCGTGCGCAGGGCAACCGTCGGGAAGCGTACCGAGCCACCGGTGAAGAAGGTCAGCTGTTTGCCTCGCCCTTCCAGATCAAATACCCACAGGTTGGGCGTTCGGCTGGGGCTGTCCACGATTTTGGGAATGGCTGTGCCCAGCTTACTGCTGGAAGGCGTCTCCTCCCCGATGGTAACGGTCAGCAGGCTCTTGCCGTCGGGCAGGAACTTCGTCCACAGGTGCTGACGGTTGTCACTCGTCACGGCGCGACGCTTGCCCGTGCTGATGTCCAGCACCCAGATTTGCGCTGCAGCCGACCCCACATATCGCGGACGTGTCCAGTGGAATCCATATCGCCCGTACACCACCATCTTGCCGTCGGGTGAGTAGGACGGATAGTTGATGGAGGCGTAGTCTTCAGTCAGCTTTTTGAAGCGCAGGGTGCGAACGTCCAGCGCAAAGAGCGTGTTGTTTGTGGTGTCTCGCACCGATGAGAAAAGCAGGTATTTGCCGTCGGGGCTCCAGCCATACGCAATCTCACTGTTCGCGTGATAGGTTAACTGCCTCACCTCCCCTCCTTCTGCTGGCACAACGAAGATGTCCCAGTTTCCGTTGCGCAGGCTGGAGAAAGCAATCCATCGCCCATCGGGTGAGAAGAGCGGAAAGGCATCCATCTCCACATGGCGCGTCAGAGGGGTTGCCTGTCCGCCCGCTGAGGGAGCAATCCATACGTCCCCGCGGTACACGAAGGCGATTCGCTTGCCGTCGGGACTGAGTGCGGGCATTCGCGCTCCAATGATGGGTTTCAGAGGTGGCACAGGAAGCTGTGCCCAGACACCATTTTGCGCCCCCAGCACACCAAGCGCAATGTACAGCACAATCCTCAGTATCCGTCTCATGCTACAAAAGTTAGAACGCCGATGTGGGGATTCCTCTTCTATGCACCAGAGGTGGGAATAAGTGCGGTAGTGCCTTGCGTATAAAAAGGCAGTGCCTTAGATTTGTGGGGTGTGCTCCTTTGGATAGAGAGATGGTATTCTACGACCGCACTGGCAGACGCAGACGATGGCTGACACGCCTCGGTATGATGTTCGCCTTGCTGTCCGCGATACTCAGCACGCTTTTTGTGCTCAGCCTTCTGACGGTTCCCATCATACCGCATCTACCCGGTGTTCATCCGCATCTACGTCGCGCTCTGCGAGGCTCTGTGTTCCATTTTGTCAATCGTCAGACTCGCCTGAGGCGGCACCTCCTGATTAAGGAGCGTACGAAACTGTTCGAAGAGATACTGAAGGACGAGCGGCAGCGGCGCCAACACATAATCGCCTCACCCATCACCTCGCCGGTGGTCGCTGCCTTTTACACAACGTGGCAGGAGACGGGACTGCACTCTTTGCGTGCCAATGCTGATAAACTCACGCATCTTCTGCCGGAGTGGCTTCATTTGAACGCTCAGGGCAATGGCATCGACTGGTACGACTGGGATCCCGCAAGCGTACCTCACAACCACGATGTGCTCGAGATTGCGCGCCAGCACAGTTTGCACGTGATGCCTGTGCTCAACAACGCTCAGCATGGGCAGTTTGACCCTGCTCGCGTGCATCATCTGCTGCACAATCCATCGGCTCAACAGGCACTGGCGGTGCAGCTGCGCGACTGGTTATTGGAGCAGCAGTTTCAGGGCGTCAATGTAGACTTTGAGAACCTTTATTCCCAGGATTATGCCCTCTTCGCAGGATGGCTTCAACGCCTGGGGCACGTTCTTCATCAAGCAGGACTGCAGCTGAGCGCCGACATCGAAGCGGGCGTGAATCCCGGAATATGGCGCGAAATCTCCCGGGCATGTGATTGGGTGGTACTGATGGTATACGACGAACATTATGCCTCGGGAACACCGGGGCCCGTGGCCTCGCTGCTATGGTCCCGTCGGGTTCTGCTTCAGGCGGTTCAGTATATCCCTGCTGAGAAGCTGGTCATGGGACTTGGTAACTACGCCTACGACTGGCGGGAAAACTCTGCCACGGCTGAGACACTCACTTTTCACGAAGCCATCCTGCGCGCCCGCGACAACCATCCTGACGAGCCTCCCCAGCGTGTGGTGGACTTCGACCCACAAGCGTTAAACCCCACTTTCACCTATACAGACGAAGAGGGTCGCTTTCATGAGGTATGGCTGCTGGATGCGGTGGCAGTTGCGAATCAGTGGCTTATCGGTTCGCAAATGAGGCTGCGGGGGGCTGCGCTCTGGGTGCTGGGGTCTGAAGACCCCTCTATCTGGAACTTTCTGCGCCGCGATCGGATCGGTGCTCGCCCTGATATGCAAGCTCTGCGCGAAATCAGTTATCCATACGACGTAGAGTTTATCGGACAGGGCGAAGTGCTCTCTGTGAATACCCTGCCGCAGACGGGCAACCGCTGGATTGAGGTGGACCCCCATACCGGTTTGTGCGCCGATGAAGAGTACATCCGTTTCCCCTCAGCCTTTACCATACAGAGACGTGGTTACCATGCAAAATGGCTTGCCATCACCCTTGATGATGGTCCCTATCCTCCCTACACCGAGCAGATTCTGGACGTTTTGAAACGTTTTGGTGTGCGAGCGACCTTCTTCATCATTGGCGAGAACGCGGAACACCACCCCGGCTTATTGCGCCGAATCTGGGACGAAGGACACGAAATCGGCAGTCATACATTTACCCATCCGAATATGGCAGCGGTGTCCACTCGCCGCGCCCGGCTGGAACTGAACGCCACTCAACGGGTGCTCCAGAGCATTCTGGGACGAACGACCCTGCTCTTTCGCCCACCCTATAATGCCGATGCCGAGCCGACCAGCGCGGAAGAGGTGCGTCCCATCCTGCTGGCGTCGCAGATGGGCTACCTGACCATCGGAGAGTTTATCGACCCGCAGGACTGGAACCTGCGCACGATGCAACCTGGTGGTATTATCCACCAGCGCACCGCCCGGGAGATTGCTCAGGATGTGATTCAGCAGGTACTGCGAGGCGCCGGTAACGTCATTCTTTTGCATGATGGAGGCGGTGACCGTTCTCGCACCGTTGCTGCCCTCTCTATTTTCATCCCCTATCTCCAGCAACGTGGTTACCGTTTTGTCACCGCATCCCAGCTGATTGGCACCACACGCGATGCCGTGATGCCACCAGTATCGGGGCGAGACCTCATGCTTGTTGGGGTAGACCGGGTAGTGTTTGAAGCAAACTATGTGTTCAGCATACTGCTGGGCATCGCTTTTCTGACCGCCATTGTCTTAACCCTCTTGCGGGCGATTAGCGTGCTTCCCCTGGCTATTATCGCATCCACTCGTGAGTGCAAGTACCTGCCTTCGGCATCCTATCAGCCTGCGGTCAGCGTGATTATCGCGGCTTATAACGAGCGTAAAGTGATTGGGCGCACAATACAGGCGGTACTGAACAGCCATTATCCACCTCTGGAGGTTATCGTGGTCGATGATGGTTCGCAGGATGGCACCGCGGAAGAGGTGGAGCGGCTTTTTGGACACCTGTCAAATGTAAAGGTCATTCGCCAGGACAATCAGGGTAAGGCGGAGGCTCTCAACCACGCGATTCGGTACGCCGCTGGCGAGATACTCATTGCCCTGGATGCGGACACATTGTTTTTGCCTGACACCATCGGCGAGCTGGTTCAGCCGTTTGCCGACCCTCGCGTTGGCGCGGTAGCAGGTAATGTCAAGGTGGGTAATCGGGTAAACATACTCACCCGCCTGCAGGCTATAGAGTACATCATCAATCAGAACCTAGACAGGCGTGCCTATGCGTTACTTAACGGAGTAACAGTGGTACCCGGAGCAGCAGGCGCATGGCGTCGAGAGGCGGTGGTGCAGGCTGGTGGCTACCGGAATGACACCATGGCAGAAGATATGGATCTCACCTGGCGTTTGCGCCGCTCAGGCTGGCGGATTGTGACCGCGAATCGCGCCATTGCCCTGACAGAAGCTCCAGAAACCCTGAAGAGTTTATTTCGCCAGCGGTTCCGCTGGGCGTACGGCACCCTGCAGTGTCTGTGGAAGCATCGGGAGGCTATCGGAAGATATGGATGGTTTGGACGGCTGGTTCTGCCCTCCCTGTGGCTGTTTCAGGTGGTGTTTCAGATGCTGTCGCCGCTGGTGGATGCGCAAATTGCCTGGACGGTTGCCAACGTCGGGCAGGCATGGCTCAGCCGTGGTATCCTGCGCCAGGACTGGCAACCCCTGCCCCAGGCAACCGCCGCTCTGGCTCAAATCGGCTTCCTGTATTCCCTGTTCTTTGTGGTGGAGCTGTTGATAGGCTGTGTCGCTTTCCGTCTTGACCGCGAGCGGTGGCGGTTGCTCTGGTGGCTCTTCTGGCAGCGATTCGTGTACAGACAGCTGATGTATGCGGTGATGCTAAAGTCGGTAACAACCGCCCTGCAGGGAAAGCGCACCGGCTGGAGCAAGCTGGAACGCAAAGGTAGCGTGCATCTGACACAGCCCTGAAAAGCAAGTGCATGCTTAAGTGCCAGCATCTGTACGCCGACCGTCCTGTGCCTGTACCAGAGCAACTAGTTTCTCAAGCAAACGGTCCTGGTACTCCAGGTGCTGTAAGATAACCTCTACCTCCTGCTCGGTCTTCAGGTTGACCTCGTAGTCGTTATCCGCGCGGAGCTCAGCATGTCGACTCAGCACATTCTGCCCCACCAGCAAAAGAGGCATCAGCAGAATCTGGATCAGGTTAGACAGGAATAGCCACAACACAAACGCAGGAGGCGGGTCGAATCGAAGTGGACGGGACGCCATCAGGTTCCACAACAGCCAGAACATGCTCCAGATGGCTATCAGCAAAAAGAAGCCCATCGTCCCTACGTGCTGTGTAATCCACAGGGCAATGCGCTCCATGGGGGTTAGCTGCTGATGATGCTGCACATTGACATTCCGCACCGGTTTGCGGCGCCTTTTCACCTCGTGCAAAGGCATAGGAACCTCGCTTCCCTCGCTCACGCTCATCTTTACAGGGTCTACCTCCAGACAAAAGATTCTCTGTGTGAGAATTACGCCAGTGTGCCCATGCAATGTTACCGCCCCGAGACAAACGTCCGGCATAACTGAAGATGTGGGGGGTATAATACACCCTATCGCGCCGAAATTGTGCGCCAGCAGGACCTCAGTCAGGACAGAGATAGAACAACCCAACGATTTTGGACCTTCAGCAATCCACATTTGCAGAGGCTAAAATGCTTGTCTGTGAGTTTGGTTGCCAGGATACCCTTCTGCTGTGATGTCCTACCTCCAGTCCTTGACAAAACACGGCAGGCTTGGTATACTGAACGTGAAAATAGGAACGAATATCATTCTCATTAAAGGAGCCTGTGGCAACCCGATGCGTAATACCAAACAGCGACAGGTTGTTCTGGACATTGTGCGAAACACTGACACCCACCCTACCGCGGACTGGGTATACGAGCAGGCACGTCAGATTATTCCCAACATCAGTCTGGGAACCGTCTATCGCCTGCTGGGGCGCCTGCAGGAAGAGGGGCTGGTAGTCCAGCTGGAGGCAGGTTCGCGCAAAAGCCGATTCGACGGTCGCCCCGGCGCGCACCAGCATATCATCTGCGAACAGTGCGGGCATATCGCCGATGTTCCTGACATCATAGATGACACCGCAACGGAACGCATTCAGCAACTCACAGGCTACCGTGTTAGCACCCACCGCGTCGAGTGGTTCGGCATCTGTCCACGCTGCCAGAGCGGCAAAACGAGCGCGTAATTGTTGAGTTACGACGTGTGAGAATGCACGAAGCCAGTGAGTTTAGACCTGTTATCTTGCCCACATGTCGCTGGCTACCCAGAGCTTTTCCCTCTGGAGAATATGCTCAAACGCCTTTTTGAAGCACGATGGCGTTCTGGGCGGTAACGCCTTCCCCCTGTTTGTGATATAATCCCGTGTGGAAAACCATCATGAGCCTCGAACGTGTTTCCATATACGTGCACATACCCTTCTGCGCCAGGCGGTGCGCCTACTGCGATTTCAACACCTATGCCTGGCGCGGGGGCATCGTTCGCGACACGCTGGAGGCGATACGGCTTTCGGTCGAAAACGTCGACGAGCCAGGCGATATTGTGGTTCCCACCATCTTCTTCGGTGGAGGAACGCCCTCGTTTCCCGACCCAGAGCTGATTGTGCGCATTCTGGACGCCATTCGCTCACGCTTCCGGGTGCTGCCCGATGCAGAGGTCAGCGTGGAGGTTAACCCGGGCACTGCAGACAGGGCACGCTATTCTCTGCTGAGGCAGGCTGGCTTTAACCGGCTCAGTATGGGCGTGCAGGCGTTTGATGACCGTCTGCTGAAAGCGCTGGGGCGCATCCACACGGCAAACGAGGCGCTGCGGGCTTACGAGACAGCGCGGCAGGTGGGCTTTGAAAATATCAACATCGATCTCATGTTCGCCCTGCCCGACCAGAACATCCAGCAGTGGCAGAAAACCCTGCGCACGGCGGTCAGCCTTCAGCCTGAACATATCTCCTGTTACGCGCTGACCGTTGAGCCGGGCACGCCGTTTTTCCGAATGCACCAGGAGGGCTTGCTGAACCTGCCCGATGAAGAGACCGACCTGCGGATGTATCGCTACGCCATCCGTGCGCTTACCCGAGCTGGCTACGAGCACTACGAGATTTCCAACTTTGCCAGACCGGGCTATCGCTGTCGGCATAACATGGTGTACTGGCGCAACGAGGAGTATCTCGGCTTTGGTCCGGGAGCGGTTTCGTATCGGCGTGGAGTGCGCTGGAAGGCAATCAGTAATCCGCGTCGCTTCGTGCAGGCGGTTCGGAACGGCTCTTCACTGGTGGAAGAGCAGGAGTGTCTGGATGCCAACGCCTCGTTGGGCGAAACAATCATGCTGATGCTTCGTTTGCGTGACGGGGTGGATGTACCTGCGGTAGAAGCACGCTATGGCGTCAGGCTGGCGGAGCGCTATGCCCGTCAAATCGGCAAGTTGCAACGTCTGCGCCTGCTGGAGGTCACCCCGGACCGCTGGCGCATCACCGCGAAGGGTTTGCCGGTGGCTAATTCCATCTGCGCGGAGTTTCTGGCATGAACGAGGAGAACTACACTGAACTGCAGGAAGGGCTGGCTCGCTTCGTGGTGCCGCAGGAGCTTTTCTTCAATCCGCGTGCTCGCCTAGCGCGCGACTTCGGCGTGATTGCCCTGCGAGCGGAGGCGGACCTGCAGGAGCGTCGCCTGCAGGTTATCGACCTGATGGCTGGAGTGGGCACGCGCGGTATCCGCTACGCACTGGAAGCGCCGGTGGAACGCATCGTGCTGAACGATGGCAACCCTGCGGCGGTGGAAGCGATACGCCGCAACATCGCGCTGAACGCTATCTCCCCGGATGTACAGATAGAGGTTACCTGTGAGCAGGTGCACCGCCTGTGCTACGCCATCCGTCTACGGGATGAACACTTCGACTGGGTGGATCTGGATGCCTTCGGCAGTCCGTCTGTGTACTGGCACGCGGCGTCGCTGGCGCCGCGCTGGGGCGGTGTGCTGTACCTGACGGCTACGGACATGGCGGCATTGTGCGGCAAGCTGCGTGACCCGGCGGTTCGGCACTACGGCGCGGTGACGCGCCCGTGGGAGTGTGGCGATGAGATTGGCGCACGGGTGTTGCTGGGGGCGTTACAGCAGAGCGCAGGAGAGCGTGGGCTGTACTGGCAGCCCCTGTTCGTGCTGGACGAGGGCTATGCGATGCGCATAGCGGTGCGTCTGCACTATGGCTCCGCCGAGTTCCCTGTGAACCAGATAGGCTGGATGGTCAAATGTATGGGCTGTTATAGCCAGACCACTCTGCCCCTGCACGTGACGGTGGGCAGATGCCGCGTTTGCGGAAGCGAAGAGGTTCAGTGGGCGGGACCGCTGTGGACGGGCTCCCTGTACGACGCCGAGTTTCTGCACCTGATGAGCGTTGAGGCGCGAAAGGCGGGATACCAGGCGGTGCTTCGCCAGCTGCGGCTGATGGTGGATGAGGCAAGCTCCCCTGCCGGCTATTACTGCGCTGCAGAGCTGGGCAAGCGCACCCATCTGAGCCATCTCCCGCCGGTGGATGCGCTCATACAGCGACTGCGACAGGCAGGCTACGAGGCGTCGCGCACCCATTTCGAGACCGCCGCCTTCAAGACCAATGCCCCCTACCCCGTTATCCAGCAGATTGCCCAGCAGCTGCAATAGCAAACCTCTGGTAATCTACAGGTTTTGCGCGGCGATATTGACAACCATTTTCCATCCGTTTTATGATACACCTGAAGATTTTACGGGAGGTGCCCGCAAATGCGTGCTCGGCTCGCAGTGTTCGTTTTAGCTCTGATGCTTCTGTTTGACCTGAGTGCAGGGAGTGCCCCCCTGCGGCTTCCCTTCGCGCCGACTGCCGCACTGGCAGTGAAGCAGGCGGAGTATCGTGAAGGAAAGGTGGTAGTGAAACTGCGTCCCCAGGTAGTGGCTTCACGCCAGAACACGCTCTCCGCGACGAGCGCTTCATCGGCGCTGGTATCTGCACTCCAGCCGGTCATAGACAGTATTCCCGCATTAGCGGGGGCAAAGATAGAACGCACCATTGAACGAATCGGCTGGGCGGTCATACGTTTGCCGAAGGATGTCCCCGTGTTACGCGCGGTAGACCTGCTGAAGAAGCGACCAGAGGTGCTCTATGCAGAGCCGGTTTATCTCGTGCGTCCCCTGCTTCCCGAGCCGAACGACCCGAAGTTTCACGAATACGACGATGGTAAGATTTCGGGCATACCGAATCTCTATCCCTATCTCTGGGATATGCTGATCATTGAAGCGTATGAAGGCTGGCAAATCTATCCAAATCGCTATTACACTGCCGCGACCAAGCCGAGTAACGCCATCCGCATCGCCGTGATTGACAGCGGCATCGACCCGTATCACCCCGACTTCAAAAACGCCAGTGGCACTACCACCGATTCGCGTTACGGTGGGCAGATAGACTGGACGCTGGGCTGTAGCATCTTTGGAGGCGTGTACGATTCCGACTTCACCGACGAGCTGGGACACGGCACGCACGTTTCAGGGATTGCCGCCGCCGCGGCAAACAACGGTGAAGGCGTTTTCGGTGTGGCGTACAACGCGCAGATTGTGCCGGTAAAAATCGTGGATGCCACAGGCACAGGAGAAGACACTGACCTGGTGGAAGCCATCATTTACTGTGCGGATAACGGCATTCCTGTTATCAACATGAGCCTGGGAACTACGAGCTACCCGCAGATTCTCGCCGATGCCGTCAACTACGCCTACTACAAGGGATGCATCCTCATCGCAGCGGCGAACGAGTCGAGCCAGGGAGGCGGAAACATTGGTAATATCTACCCCGCCGCCAACAGCAAGGTGCTGGCGGTTTCCCCGACAGGCATCCTGGACGACTTCCCTTCCGACCTGTATGCAGGCACAGGCGACTATATCGGCATCAGCGCACCGGGCGGCAGTCTGCTGTGGGTAGAGGATGACGATGGTATTCTGTGGCCGGAAGCCTTTGTCATCTACTCCACCGCGCCCAGCTATCCTGTGCCTCTGCCCGATGCCTTTGGTGAAGAGTTCTATATGTATGGCTACCAGATTGGCACTTCCATGGCGTGTCCCCACGTCGCTGGGCTAGCGGCGCTGTACGCGGAGTATAAAGGCATCACGGTCAACACGCCCGGAGGCAATCTGCGGATATGGCGTGCCATCCAGCGCGGCGCAGACAACGCTCAGGGAAGAGGCGATGGTGGCTGGGATCCCCGTTATGGCTTCGGGCGCATCAACGTGCGGAAAACCCTGCTGGAGCTGAACGCGCGCAATGCCACGGTGGGCTGTCTGGCGGGGCAGGTCTACTTTAACGGTACGCCCGTGCAGGGCGCACAGATCGAGGCGCGCGCGATGTTCGGAACCACCCGCAAGGTTACCACGGCACAGGATTTCGGCTTGTGGCGCATTCCCAACCTGCCGCCCGGTTACTACCGGGTGAAGGCGACCGCCTACGGATACAGCAAGGAGTACGAGTGGGTGGAAGTGGTGGCAGGTGCGGATACCCCGGGCGTGGACTTCTGGCTCGGTCCGGTGAACATGCAACCCGACATCACCCCGCCCGAAACACCGCAGGTTTGGGATGATGGTGCTGCGCAGAGCAGTTTGACCACCCTGCACGCCCGCTGGTGGAGCCGCGACCTGGAAACCGGCATCTTCCGATACGAGGTGGCGGTGGGCACCACGCCCGGCGGCACGGACGTGATGGGCTGGACGAGCGTGGGGATACGCACCGAAGCCACGTTCAACCTCAGTCTGGCGCATGGCAGGGTGTACTATGTGGCTGTTCGCGCGGTGAACGGTGCGGGGCTGGTTAGCGCGGTGGGTGTCTCTGATGGCATACAGGTGTTGATCCCGATAGACCCGCCCGCCCAGCGTCCCGGAGGCGGTGGACGACGCCCGGTGGTGCCGCGCTGATGGGGCGGATTTGACATCCTGAGTCGAAAATGCGTATACTCTTATAGCATCAACCGGAAGGAGTAACGTTCGCATGAGAACCCGATTTTTCGCTGGCGTGCTGGCAGGAGCTGTACTGCTGGCGAGTGCACCCGGCTACGCCCAGGATGTCCAGAGCATTCTGAGCAAGGTGACAGCTGCCTACCGGAGCGCGAAGAGCTACCAGGCGCAGGTGTCCATCACCGAAACGCGCCAGATGGGCGGACAGCAGCAGAAGCAGTCCACCACCCTCACTACCAAATATAAAGCCCCGAACAAAATGGTCACCATCGTTCAGGGCAGGGAGAGTATGCAGGTGTACAGCGACGGAAAGACCATGTACATCTACCTGCCAAAGGAAAAGCAGTACATGAAGGCGCCTGCCCCTGCCTCGCTGGCTCAGCAGGGTGGTGTGGGTGCTGCCGGTGCTGGCGACCCATCGCAAATCGGCGCGCAGTTGCAGACAATGTTCGCTACCGGCGCCAAGAAGCTCGCCGACCAGACGGTTGGCGGCAAACCGATGTTTGTCCTGCAATCTTCCCGCTCTGGGCAATCACAGGACGGCAAAATCTCTTTCAAGATGACGGCGACCGCCTTCATCGACAAAGCAAGTTATCTGCTGCGCCAGCTGACTCTGAGCAGTGTACAAAGCCAGGGAACCCAGAATCTGACCCAGACGATTACCATCAGCTTCGCGTCACAGCAGATTAACCCGAATCTGCCCGACTCGGTATTCGTGTTCAAGCCGCCAGCAGGCGCCAAGGAACAGCAGATGCCAGCATCGCCCAGCGGCCCACCTGCGCCGCGGTAGCAGACGGTTTGGGGGCAACCTGAAACAGGTTGCCCCTGTTATTCAAACATCTGTGCCTGATAGCGATGCGGGTGCTTTTGTTCTCCAAAGCAGCTATTAGGGCGGTCTACCACAAACAGTACGAGCACCTTTCGGCACACCCCGCCATCACGGAACTGCTGGTTGTGGTGCCGCCTTTCTGGAATGAGCCTCGCGTGGGCAAAATACCCCTGGAACTCGTTGAGCCTCACGGTTACCGTCTGGAGGTTACCCCTCTGCGCTGGAATGGACAGTACCACCTGTACTATGCCCCCCAACTGCCCCGCCTGCTTCGGCAGTTTCGCCCCGACCTCGTGCATGTCGACGAGGAGGTGTATAACTTCGCTACCTACCATGCGGTGGTGATGTCTCGGCGTGTGGATGCGGATACCGTTGCGTTCTGCTGGCAGAACATCTACCGTCGCTATCCGCCTCCGTTCCGGTGGTTCGAGATTGCCCTCTCCGGGCAACTGAGCGGAGTCATTGCGGGCAACGCGGATGCTCTGCAGGTGCTCAGGCGCAAAGGGTTCAACCTGCCGATGGCAATTATCCCGCAGTACGGCGTGGACACGGAAACGTTCTCTCCAGGTAGTCCTCCTGTTTCCCCACCGTTCCGGATCGGATACCTGGGCAGGCTGGTGCCGGCGAAAGGGATTGATACCCTGCTGGAGAGCCTGCGCTACTGCCCGGATGACTGCGAGTTGTGGATTGCTGGCGAAGGCGATGAGACGCGTTGGAGGGCACTTGCGGAATCTCAGGGCGTTGCGAGCCGTGTCCGCTGGCTGGGCGCAGTTCCCTCCACACGCGTTGCCGACTTTCTGCGCCAGCTACACGTGCTGGTGCTTCCCTCGCGCACAACTCCGCGCTGGAAAGAGCAGTTCGGGCGGGTGCTGGTGGAAGCAATGGCATGTGGCGTGCCCGTTATCGGCTCCGACAGCGGCGAGATACCGCGGGTGATTGGCGATGCCGGCTTCGTTTTCGCGGAGGGAGATGCCGCGGGCTTGGCACAGCAGGTGCTTCTTCTCAAACAGGACCCCGACAGGTGGAGCGACCTGTCGCGTCGAGCACGCGAACGCGCCGAACAGCGGTTCAGTATGGCGCAGGTAGCAGGACAATATGCCCAGTTCTGGAAGTCAGTGCTGAAAAAACGCCCATAGCGGTTGACCTGAGCCTGTTCCAGCGGGTACTCTAGACACACAAATCTATCCGTTCGGAGATGAGGATGATAGAGACCAGGTTTGTGGCTTCGCTCCCGGATGTGGCGAATCAGGAGGACCGACGCCAGGTCCCAATCCCCCGAGTAGGGGTGCGAGGTGTCCAGATTCCTGTTCAGATTGCGGACGGAAGCGGCGGCGTCTTCCATACCGTCGCCTCGGTGGATTTCGCGGTATCCCTCCAGCACAATCGGAAAGGCACGCACATGAGTCGGTTGATGCAGATTCTGGATGAAACCGCCCAGGTTCCCCTCACTCTACAAGCACTGCAGCGGATGCTGGACCGTGCCAGAGACATGCTGGACGCCGACCGTGCGGAGGTGACCGTACGGTTCAAATATTTCCTGCGCAAGTACGCCCCTATTACCGGAGCATCAGGCTGGCTGGACGCCGATGCGGAGTGGCAGATTATTCTCGACAACGGGACATGCACTCGCCTTGTGCGCGTCGATATGCCGGTGAAATCCCTTTGTCCGTGCAGTAAACAAATCGCGCTGTACGGTGCGCACAACCAGCGAGCGTACATCCGGGCGGAACTGGAACTGCTTCCCGCCACGCACGACATCGACATGGGGTCGCTCTGCAACCTGCTGGAGGAACAGGCAAGCAGTCCGTTGTATCCTGTACTGAAGCGACCGGACGAGAAGTTCGTTACCGAATCCGCTTACGATAACGCCAAGTTTGTAGAAGATATGCTTCGGGACTCGGTGCTGGCGCTCAGGCAGTTACCGGGCATCCGACGGTTTAAGGTAGAATGCGAATCGATAGAGTCGATCCACAACCACAACGCTTTTGCCGCTACCGAGGAGTGGCTCTCGCCCTGATTATCGGGTGGTTGTGTATTGCAGGGGGCAGAGCCGCTCCCGATACGGAGCATCCCTCTCCCCCTGCTTCCGTTACCATCCCGGCGAATGTTCCATCTTTTGAAACACAGGTACTCCCTGATGCAGGTCTTCGCACCGAGGCGGTTATCCTCACGCCTCGCCTGAGTGGGCAATCCCTCTCACGGACCGATCCCAAACACGGCTGGCAGTTCACTGTCGCCTGTTATGGCTATTTCCGCAACGAGTACCTGTCTCAGCCGGAGCTGCGGTTTCGGGTGTATGCTCAGCAGGTGGACGACCTGCCGAGAGCGCAACAGGTATGTCGTCTGCTTCTCCGGCTTCAGCAAATCGCGTGGCACAGGCTGCGCCTGCAGGTGAACCTTCAGGGAGAGCGAGTGCTGAATGTCTGGCTCTGTCGGCAGGGCAACCCGGGTGGTGAACAGTGGCGAAATAACCTGTACATCTACTCGATTCAGAGCATCCAGCATCCTATAGAGTGGCTTCGCGAGGTTGCACACGAGTTCTCGCACGCGCTGTTTCCGGGCATCACGGGCTACACCGCTCCGGAGCCTTGGGCAAACGGCTATATGGGCGAGCGGCTCTTCATGACATGGCTGGAAGCGACCGGTGCGCAGATCTCCAGCGACGACCTCTGCGGCGCCAGCCTGCAGGACATTCGCCAGTTTGTCCAGCAACGCTGTTTGCCCTTGCGCAACCGCTGGGCAAGCAACGGTTTTCCTCAAGAGGATTTCCACCAAAGAGATGCCGTCGGCATGGGCGCGCTGATCGGACTGGCGCTGTACATTGACGCCGTTTATGGAAGCAACACCCTGCGGGCGACCTTTGCCCGGCTGACCGAACCTCAGCCCTCTGCGCTCTGGAAAGCGTTCACCGAGGCAATACGGGAAGCCGACGAGGTGCACCTCTCCCCTGTCGGCGGCGATATGCGTGTGTGGCTGTCTGCCGGGCGGTGGCAGGTACAGACAGCCGACCAAAAGACCATCCTGCGCATGGAAACCAGCAGGTGGAATGGGACGCAGGAGGCGTGGCGCCTGCCAAAAGACGGCTGGTATCAGCTTGCCAGCAGTGGTCCCGTTCGCCTCGTGAAGTCTGTCGGCGCGTCCCCTCGCTAATTGCCGGGCTGAGCCGGATTCACCGGCGGCGGTGTACTCACTGGTGGCGTGCTGGTCACCGTCACTCGAACGCTTTTGGTTACTACCTGCCCGGCATCGTTGGTGGCAGTGAGGGTATAGGTGGTATCCTGCATCGGTGAGACGGTGGTTTCGCCCTGGGGGCTGACCTCCCCGACGCCGTTGTCTATTACCACCCGTGAAGCCGCCTGTACACGCCAGCGCAGGGTCACACTACCTCCTGCAGTGATGACCGAAGGCTCCGCTTTGAACTCCAGCACCTCCAGCGCGTTCGGGTCGTGTACCTTTACCGTCAGCTTCTTTTCCACCTTTCGCCCCGCGGTGTTGATGGCAACCAGCGTATAGGTGGTCGTGGTGGCAGGCGTATCCCGCACCGAGGTGAGCAGAGGGTCCAGCTCCCCGATGGGGCTGAGCAGGAGCTTGGTGGCGTTCTGCACCTGCCAGCTGAGGGTAACCGGATCGCCTTTCGTCACCTGGGCAGGTTCTGCCTTGAACGACAGTATCGCCGGCGGAGGCGGCTCGGGAGCGGGCAAAACGGTCAGCACGACATCTTTCTCCACAACGCCCCCTCTGCCTCGCGCTACCAGATGGTAAGTGACCGTTTGTGAGGGGACCACCTGTCGACTGCCGACACTCTCCTTCACCAGCCCGATGTCGGGAGTAATGCTGATTTCGGAGGCGTTAGCGACGTGCCAGCGAATGACCGCCGTGCCGCCCTGCTGAATAGTGGAAGGCTCCACCGCAAACTCCAGCACCTCCACCGGTTTCGGGCGGGTGAACGCCCAGACACTCAGCAGGACAAGCAGGAGGGCGAGCGTACTGAGGGTAACAGGAGAAATCAGCGGTCGCGTATCCAGCTGCCCCTGCGTATGCCCGACGATGTACGCGTTCTCCACACAGCGTGCGGTGACCGTGAAAGAGGCAATTTGGCCGCGCCCAACCATCGTCCGGCGCGACGGCTCCGCACTCAACACGACCTTTTCCGACGCGCCTGCCTGCAGGGTGAGCACCTCGCGGTCAAACGTGTATACCCCCACGTCATCGGGATCGTTTGCATACAGGCGCACATCCAGCGGCGTATTCCCCAGGTTGTGCACAGTGACCTCGAACTCTGTGGTCGGGCGCCAGTAGGTGCACACACTGCGCCGGGGATACAGCTCGACGGAAAGCGCAGCGAACGGTTCTATCACCAGCGTAGCAGGCGCCACAGCGGTTGCCCCTGTCTCCAGCGAACGCGCACGCACCACAAAGGGATAGGCTCCCGCAGTGCTTTCACTGCGCCGGGGCACTTTCAGCAGAATCTTTTCACTGCCCCTGGCACGGGCGTTCAGGGTGACAGTGGGCACCGGTATGGCAACCCATTCATAATCGAGCCCCTCGACCTCCAAGCCGATGGTATCGGGCTGGTCGGAGGTATTGACAAGCTCCACCTGCAGCTGGGCTGTGCCCCCGGGCTCTATTTTAATCTCGTCTTGCGATAACTTGAGTTCTATAGTAGTGCTGGCAGGCATCAATGGCTACCTCTTGTCTTTCAGGAATAAGCGAAAAGACAGGAAAACACCAGCCCGTTGTCTCGCGCCCTCCCTATCGCAATTATACGGGAGTGCAGGTTAAAAATCAAGCCGGTCAATACGCCGCAGGCAAGGAGAACCCTCCCGCACCGCCCGAACGGAACAGCGCCTGCACCACTGTGTGGAGCGTGCCTGTACCTGCAAACAGCAGGACGCCCAGCGCCACTCCTATCAGCACTGCCGCGGTGTACCAGCGTGTGCCCCCTGCTCTTCTGCCAAAGCCCGCGGCGGAGAGCGGAGCGAACGGAAAGAAAAGCAGATAGAAAAATGCGCTTTGCTGGTTCAACGCCTTCAGAGGCACTGCCAGCAGATAAATCGGCAGACAGAAGACGAATGTTACGCAGGCGGTGTACACCGTGAGCAACAGCGATGCCACAGCGCTCGCGAGCACGGGATGCTTCCTCAAAACAGGTAAAGCCCGAACCTGTTCGGGAATGTTGACTGGAACAATCTGAGGCTCTACGCCCGAAACGGGACGCAGACCCCGGCGTGCCAGCTCGTCCAGAATGGCGCGATACCTCTCCGGGTACTGCAATACGTCGATATGAAAGTAGACGTCCTGCAGCTCCTCATCGGTGCACCGGGCAAGCATCTGCCGATACTCCCACAGCGCACGCCATGATTCCTGCCTGGGCACGCTGGTGGTTGACATGGTACTTCTATTCTACGCGAAAACGAGATCTCAGGTCAACGAGAATCTCTGCTGAAGCAGATATGGAGTGCTGAAGCCATGCTTCAGCAGATGCCTCCCCCCACCACCCTTTTCTGCCCTTGCGATTTGAAATCGCAGGCTACACAGAACGAAACCTGCTGAAACAGATATGGAGTGCTGAAGCCATGCTTCAGCAGATGCCTCCCCCTACCACCCTTTTCTGCCCTTGCGACTGAAAGTCGCAGGCTACGCACAACAAAACCTGCTGGCGCAGGTTGGGGGTTGCTGAAGCAAGCTTCAGCACTCCAAAAAGGTCAGCCTCCGAAGGAGGCTTCGTCATGGGTAGCCCGCAACTTCCAGTTGCAGGGGTGCTTTTAAGGCAACCTTGCGACTGAAAGTCGCAGGCTACGCACAATAAAAGCTGCTGGCGCAGGTTGGGGGTTGCTGAAGCAAGCTTCAGCACTCCAAAGCTGGTCCAAAACCATCAGCCGGCAGGAATCTTCCTACCGATACCGAAATCTTTCGCTGAAACGTTTAAGAGGAGGCGAAATGATGAGGTTCTGGGCGATTGTGAGCCTTCTATGCATGGCTTTACCTCTTGCTTCTGCGCCAAACATGCTCCTGAACGGCAATTTCGAACGAGACCGGCTCGGCTGGTCATTGCCCGGTGAGGCGCAGGTTGTGCGCGAGAACGCGAAGGAGGGACAGGCTTGCCTGCGCATTACCGTGAACTCGTCATCGTGGGTGGTAGCAGGGCAGGATGCCATCCTGCCCAAAGGTACAGTGCGTGTGCGCCTCTCTGGCTGGATGCGCACGCAGAACGTGAAGATGGGCGCCAATCCCTGGGAAAAGTCACGCCTGCAGGTTCTCTTTTACGACGCGAACGGAGAGCTGGTAGGCGGCTATCCGCCCGGTTTCGACATTGATGGTACCACCGACTGGACATTTTACTCCCGGGACTATGAAGTGCCGAGAGGTGCGGTGCGCGTGTCGCTGATTGCGGGCTTGCACAATGCCACCGGCACCGCATGGTACGACGACTTACGATTGGAGGCGTACGATATGCAGGGCAATCCCCTTGAACCGATTACTATGTCCCAAACCGATACCCGCGACTGGTATCCCTTGGACAGCTCGCCGGACAATTACACGAAGCCGGCGGTGGTTGACCTGTCGCGCTATCTGCATCGCCCCGCGGGCAAACACGGTTTCTTAACGGTGAAAGACGGCAGGTTTGTTTTTAAGGACGGCACTCCCGTGCGCTTCTGGGGCGTGAACATCGTGGCCGGCAACGTGTTCATGGATAAGACCACTGCGGAGCGCACCGCGGCACGCCTGGCTAAGTTCGGCTGTAACATGGTACGCCTGCACCATATGGACGCCAGCTGGGCACAGCCGAACATCTTCGGCAACCACCCCACCAGCACGCTCAACCTTTCGCCCGAGATGCTGGACAGGCTGGATTACTTCATCTACCAGTGCAAAAAGCACGGCATCTACATCTACATGGACCTGCTGGTGCACCGTAAGTTCCTGCGTGATGATGGCGTGCGCGACTGGGAAACGCTGGAAAACGGCGCGAAAATCGCCGCGCACTATAACCGTCGGCTGATTGAGCTGCAGAAGAAGTATGCGCATGACCTGCTGACCCATTACAACCCCTACACCAAAACGCGCTACGTGGACGAGCCAACCATCGCCATGATGGAGATTATCAACGAGAGCACGCTGTTCTGGGTGGGCGGATACAGCACCCTGCCTCCCTCGTACATTCAGGAAATCAACGACCTGTTTACCGATTGGTGCAACAGGAAAGGTATCCCTCGCCCCGAAGGAAGCGTGCCTGACCTGCTCCGCGCGCGCAACACTACCGTTGGGCGATTTCTGTACGAACTGCAGACCTCCACGTTCAAGGAGATTCACGACTATCTGCGCTCCATTGGCGTGAAAGTGCCCATCGCGGGCAGCAATCACTGGGAGAACTGGATTGGCGACGTGCTTTCCAACGCTCAGCTGGATTACATTGACCGCCACGCCTACTGGGACCATCCGCAGGGCGGCTACTCACCGACCAACCGCTTCAACAACAGCCCCATGTTGAAACAGCCGGCAGGCTCCACCATAACATGGATGGGGCGTCAGCAGGTGGAAGGGCTTCCGTTCATCGTCACCGAGTGGAACAACTGCTGGATGAACGAATGGATTGCCGAGGCGCCCGTGCTGATGGCGGCGTACGGCTCCATGCAGGACTGGGACGGCTTACTGCAGTTTGACTACTCTGGTGGCGACTGGGCGCCGCGCATGGAGGGCAGTTTCAACGTGGGCAACAAACCGCACGTGATGGCGGCACGGATTCCCGCCGCGCTAATATTCCTGCGCAACGACGTTCCGCCTACCCCCAGCACGTATATCTACTCCTTTAAAGATGCCGACGATTGGCTGTTACGCCCGATGGGCGACACCGTGCCGGGCGGACTGATGCTGATACAGCGCGTGGCGTGCCAGAAAGATGCTCCCGCAAAGCCCGTGCCCGCCGTACCCACTGACAACTTTGCCAGCCAGCATGAGTTGCTGAGGTGGTCGCGGGATGGTGTATTTACGGTCAATGCGCCGCGCACGCAGGGGGCGGTCGGTTTCATCGGGGGCAAACCTGCCGAGTGCCAGAACGTGCGCATTGAAGCGCAAACGCCCTTCTGCCAGGTGGTATTGACCAGTCTGGATGACCGCCCGCTGAGCCAGTCGAGGCGTATTCTGCTCACGGCGGTAGCGCGTGCCGAAAACAGCGAGCAGAAGTACAACCCCTCGCGAACCTCTCTGTTGGACGAGGGCAAGCCGCCCATTCTGCTGGAGCCGGTGAGGGCGACGGTGACGCTGAAAGGTATCAGAGCCACGAAGGTGCACATTCTTGACCACCACGGCAGGCGCACCGGCAAAACCCTGCCCGTGACGGGGGGCAGGTTCACCATCGGCAACGAGAAGACCTTCTGGTATGAGATAGAAGCCTCCGTGCCCGCGCAACGCCGGTAGTCTGTCCCGCAACGGCTCATCTTCCCTCAACAGGGAGGATGAGCCTTGTTTTTCTGTTACCATCCAGCCAGACGGCTCAGCCACAGATTGACAACAGACACACGCATATCGGATAATGAGTTCACACCTTCGTGGGGAGTGGACTAATTCTGTGAGGATGAGAGATGATGCGGTGGACGGTTAGCCTTCTGCTCTTCTTCTGCCTGCTGGCAAGTGCCCCCGCCTTTGCGGACCTGCCCCTGCTTGAACAGATTCTGAACAGCGCCAAGCTGGGGGCGCACACAGCACAACGCGACGATGCACGCTTCGCCACTGTTCAACCAGGCAAACCGGTTGGGCAAACCTTCATGACCAGCGGTTCCGCACAAGAGGTTTTCCGAATCGCGATATGGCAGGCGTTCTGGCATGAGACGTGGCAGCCCGATGAGTCGCTGGTCATGACGCTGTGGGACAGTCCACAGAAAAAAGTGGCTTATGCTCGCTGTGCCATTCCCTACAGCCGCCGGATGTGGGAAGGCGCCGTGCCGATGTTCACCTTAGAAGCAAAGGTGGAACCTAATCGCAGCTACTACTTTGAACTCACGGTAGAGGTGGAGCCTTTGCGCCCAGCAGTCATTCCCCGCGAGTGGTCATTGAGCGGACAGCGCCCCGGCTTTGCGGGAGGCGATGGCGTCATCGCAGGAGTTGGCACCGCGTCGGGGGATTACGCCGGCGGAAGCGCATACGCCGGCGGAGAGGCGCAGGATTACGACCTGTGGTTTGAGATACATGAAATCCACCGCGTGGAGCGCGACCAGCTGTACGAGCGGGCTTTTGGCTATTTTAATCTGGACTATCCGCCTTTGCAGGGCGTGCGAGAGGCGGTACAGAGGCGGGACTGGGAAGAGGCAGTGCGTCGCCTGGTGGCGCACTTTGAAAGCCGTGAAGACCTGATCCCACCCGACGCCCGCCAGCCAAGGTTCAACCCCGATTTTGACACCCGTGAAGCCGACCTTGCCAGCGAGGCGAAGGTGCTTTTGCCCGACGGTATGACAGTAGACCTCGGACCGTTCTGGAACCACTATACCCTCTGGCCCGAACGCGGTGGCGTGGGATTAACCCGGTCGGGCTTGCGCAAAATCCTCGCTGCCGCCTACAGCAACACCGGCAATGAAAAGTACGCCCGCGCCTTCAGCGATATGCTTTACCACCTGTTCCGCCATTGTCCATCTCCCCTTCAGGCAGGTGTGTGGACGCGCGAAAGCAAGATACCCCCTGCCCCGCCTGCCGGTATCTCAGGAGGCTCTATGTGGTCTGCGCTGGCAATTGGCGCGCGCATGGGGCACGGCTTTGCCTACTACGGCAGGTTCGTATCGTCGCCTTTCTTCCCGCTGGACATTCGTGCGGCGTTCATCATCAACCTGGGAGAAATGGCGGAAGTGATTGACCGAATGGAAGCGGGCGGTAACTGGGAGACGCAGATAGCGGATACTCTGCTGGAGTTCGGCACCATCTATCCTGAGTTTAAGATAGCCAGCGGATGGATCCAGCGAGGCGCACAGCGGCTGATAGAAAACGCCCTATCCACCGTGCGCCCAGACGGCGTCCTGCAGGAGCCGACCACCGGCTATCACCTGCTGGTGATGGGACGCTATCTGAACCTTATCACGCAGTCTCGCGATCTGGGCATCAGCCTGCCGCCCGAGTTGAAGGCTCTCACCGAAAAGATGCACGAATACGTGATGTATTCCACCCTGCCCGATGGTACTTTGCCCATCTGGGGCGACGGCAACCCGCCAATGCATCCTGATATGCTCGTTCGCGCCGCAGAGGTGTTTAGACGAGAGGACTTCCGTTTCGTGGGAACGGGAGGCAAAGAGGGCAAACCGCCCGCGCATACCTCCTTTGGCTTTCCACACGGCGGCTTCTTTTACATGCGGGACTCGTGGCGCAGGGATTCGCACTACATGGGCATCCGCTGTGGACCTCACGGCAGTCACGGGCATTGGGACCAGTTGAGCGTCATCGTCGCCCCGTTCGGCAGGCTGTTGCTGATAGACCCCGGTGTGTACATCTACGGCACGCCGGAAGCGCAGGAGCTGTCTGACACCAGATCTCACAATACGGTCACAGTGGACGAACGCAGGACGCTATCAGGTGGCATCCCCGACCTGTGGGTAACCGCTTCGCAGTGGGACTTCTTCGCCGGACACAACGAAGGGTACGCAGGGCTTCCCGACGTGCGCCATCACCGGCAGATATGGTTTCTGAAACCGCAGGGGGAGTTCGGTGGATTCTGGCTGGTGGTGGACCAGCTGTCTGGCACCGGTTCGCACGAAGCGCAGGTCTGGTTTCGCTTTGCCCCCGTGCAGGTGCAGGTGAACGAGGCGGGCAAAACCGTGTGGACATCGGGTGATGGGGGCAACCTGAGCATCAGGGCGGTGGAGCCGAATGGGGTCAATCTGACGCTGACGGAGAGTATCGCCGCGCTGGATGGCGGCAAGCTGGCGAAGGTTCCGGTAGCACGCTTCGCGCGAAAGGGCGAACTCCCCCAAACTTTCGTTACTCTCCTACTGCCCTATCGGGGACAGAAGCCGCCAGAAGTGGAAACCGTTCCTCTTGCGGTCAGTCCTGCTTCCCCACACGTGCGCGCCGTATGGGTAGAGGCAGGCGATCGGGCATGGCTTCTGTTTACAGGTGCTCCTGCATCCTTGCACGGCGCGCCGGCGTCGCATGAGGTCCTCCTGCCTGATGGGAGCCGGGTGTTCCTCAAAGCGCACGGCGTGGGGATAGGCTACGCGCGGGAGCGTAACCGCTGGCAACCGCGGACGCTATTCGGCGTGCGTGTGCAGGAGGTGAAGATTGGCTCCCGAAGCCTGTTCCGCAGTGAGGACGTGCGCGAGAAGGTGGAACTGCCTGTTCGGTAAGCGGGGAACGCCGCGAGGAGTTTTTGCTCTGTGTGCGGAAGTGTATTGTAGCAACCTGAACGTCTGACCAAAGGAGACCGTATGGCGCTGCCGCCAGACCATGAGCCAAAGGGTGTCCACGTTCGCACCATTCTGCTGGGTGCGGTGCTTTCCGCTTGTGTTGCCTACGTGACAACCTACTCGGACATGGTGGTCAAGGGGATGCAGCTGGGCGTCCTGCAGTTTGCGCCGGGCGCCGTAGGTTCCTTTCTTCTGGTGTACGGTGTGGTACGCCTGCTGAGGGCTTTCGGCAAACTGCGCTGGATGACTCCCGCCGACCTGCTTATCCTTTACCTGATGCTGTTCGCTTCGGTGTTTGTCAGCACGCGCGGCTTCACCGAAAAGCTGATGCCTGCTCCTGTCTATCTGAACTACTACGCGGACGCCGTGAACCAGTATGCCCAGCGGTTTATCCCCTACGTCAATCCCGCGCTGGTGGCGTTTGATCCCAAAGGCGAGCTGAAACAGCCAGTGGCGGTGGAGTTCTACGAAGGCTTGCGCTCAGGTAGCCTGCCGTGGCAGAAGTGGATGCGCCCGCTTGCCGCGTGGTTCCTGCTTTATCTCCTGCTGGCGTGGTGTCTCTTTTGCATCGGCGCCATCCTGCGCAGACAGTGGGCAGACCACGAACGGCTGACCTTCCCCCACACCATCCTGCCCACGCGCCTGCTGGATGAGAGTTTAGCACGCCAGTTCCTGCGTTCGCCGCTGACGTGGATGGGATTTACGCTGGCGTTCGTGCCGTTTTTGATAAACGGTATCCATCTTGCCGTGCCAACCTTTCCCCAGATTCCCCTGCTTTTCTGGAATGTGCAGAATCTGTTCACCTCGCCTCCGTGGAACCAGATGTTCGGCACCAGCATCTTCGTTTCGTTCGCGGCGATGGGCTTCGCGTACTTTCTGCCCAATGACCTGCTGTTCAGCCTGTGGTTTTTCTTCGCGCTCACACGGCTGGCGGATGTGGTGGCAGCGTCTTATGGCATTGAGTTGCAAAATATGCCGTCGTATCCCACGCGACACTACATCGGCTATCAGGTGGCAGGGGCATACGTGGTGATTGCGGCGGTGTTCGTGCGCAGCGGCTGGGGCTACTACAAGCGGGTGGTGCAGAGCGCGTTCGGGAAAGAGCACCTGCCCAGCACCGGCGAGGCGCTGAACAGTCGTTGGGCGGTCTGGGGCTTGCTTGCGGGCTTTGTGGGCATTCTGCTGTGGTGTTTGTGGGCAGGCATCAGCCTGTGGCTCGCGATAGCGCTTTGGGCCATTTTCATCTTTGTGACCTGCACCGTGATGGCGCGCAGTGTGGCGGAAGCAGGCTTTCTGATGACCGAAACCTCTTTCAAGCCGAGCGACATCGTGGGCATTTTCAGCGCGAAACAGCTGTGGGGCAACGTCAGCTGGACGCATCTCGCCTTTCTGGATGCCATCTTCTTCCGCGACCTGCGTGGGATGCTGTTATCGCTATTCTTGGATAGCCAGCAGCTGGCTCCCCGTCATGGGCTTCGTCGGACACTATTGCCTCTGATTTTCGGTGTGGCGATTGTGGTCGGCTTCCTCGCCGCCGCGGCCACCGAGCTGTGGTTGCACTACGGGCGCGGGGGGGTGAACCTGTATGGCTACCCGAACGCGAACGTCTCGTGGGCGTTTACCGACGCCTCCAACGCGCTCACCGGTGCGGATAAACTCACCCCGCCGTCGCCGCTGTGGTTCACGGTAGGCATTGCGGTGACCGGTTTGCTCTACTACCTGCGCAACACCTTTGTGGGCTTTCCTCTGCATCCGCTGGGCTACGCGCTGTGCCCGTCGTGGACGATGTATGTGATATGGTTTCCTGTGCTGGTCACCTGGATAGCCAAGTCGCTCATCCAGCGGTATGGGGGCTATAACCTGTATCTGCGCGCCATGCCGTTCTTCCTGGGGATGATTCTGGGCGAGTTCAGTTGTGCAGCGTTGTGGGCGGTGCTTGCCAGCACGACAGGGCTTCTGGCTCCTGAGTTCCCCTGGCCATAGGTCAGGAAACGACGTTGATAGGCGCGCCTTTCAGGAACGCTTGCAGGTTTTCCAGCGTGGTGTCCAGAATGCGCTCTACCGCCTCCTGGCTGTTGAAAGCGATGTGCGGGGTAAACACCACGTTCTCGCGCCTCAGCAGGAGATGCGCCTGCACCACTTGTCTGAGCGTCGCCTCCGCGAGGGGCTTTTTCAGCAGTGCGCTCTCTTCCGTAATCAGCTCCTCGCCTTCAATGACGTCCAGCCCAGCACCCGCCAGTATCCCCTCTTCCAGCGCCCACAGCAGTGCTTCCGTATCCACCACCGCTCCCCGCGCCGTGTTGATGAGCAAGGCGCCCTGCTTCATCTTGCGCAGGGTGTCGCGATTGATGAGATGGTGAGTGGCAGGCGTTGCGGGCACGTGAAGGGTGACAATATCCGACTCGGCAAGCAGAGTGTCCATATCGGTGTAGGTGAAGCCGAGCACGTCGGCAAGCAGTCGCTGGGGACGTGTGTCGTATGCCAGCACACGCATCCCGAAGCCTCGCGCGATGCGAATCACGTGCAGTCCGATGCTCCCAGCGCCAATCACTCCCAGCGTCTTGCCGTAGAGGTCAAAGCCGCGAAGAGCGCGCAGGTCGTATTCGCCGCGCAAGCCCTGAAAATAGGCAGCGTGCAGTTTGCGCGACAGCGAGAGAATCAGCGCGAAGGTATGCTCGGCGACCGTGTTCTCACCGTAATGGGGCACGTTACAAACGGTTATCCCCCGCTGGCGGCAGGCATCCAGGTCAATGTGGTCATAACCTGTGGACATGGTAAGGATGAGACGAAGCTGAGGCAGGGCGTCCAGGGTAGCCGCGGTGACCTTTGTGCCGATGAAGACGGCAATGGCTTCATAGTAGGCACACGCCTCACAGCCTTCAACCTGCAGATGTCTCTGCAGGAAGTCTGCCTGAAGCTGCGACGCGATGCCCAGCTTCTGCATACCCTGGCTCAGGTACTCCGCCTGCCAGGAGTCTACCTCAAAAAAGCCGATGCGCATTTGTTTCATATCACTAAGTATTATACCCTGTTTCCCGGGCATTTGCAGGCGCTTCCAGCGCAGGAAGTGGGTCGGTAGGTGGGGAATCGCTTGTCGGGATGTATCTTGCAAAGGAGGTTGCCATGACACCTCAAACGGTGCGGCTGGGCATTGTCGGCGCGGGAGGGCGTGGCGCGAGCTTTAAGACCGCCTGCGACGCCATTCCCGGTGTTAGCATAGTAGCGGTATGTGATGTTGATTCTGCCCGTGCCCAGCGTGTGGCAGAAATGTTAGGCGCGAAGCGGTTGTTTACCGACTACGAGCAGATGCTGGACAGCGACGAGGTGGACGCGGTTATCGTCGCTACGCCGATGCCTATGCACGCGCCCCAGTCGGTTTCCGCGCTGAAGCGCAACATTCATGTGCTGAGCGAAGTGCCCGCCGCCGTCTCGGTGGAGGAGTGCCGAGAACTGGTACAGGCGGTTGCGCAAAGCAAAGCGGTGTATATGATGGCTGAAAATTATATTTACGCCAAACCGATTGTGCTGGTGAAGGAGCTGGTTCGGCAGGGGCTGTTCGGCACAACATATTACGCGGAGGGCGAATACATCCACGAGCTTAAGGAGCTCAACGAGCTGACCCCGTGGCGACGCCGGTGGCAGACGGGCATCAACGGCAACACCTACCCCACGCACAGTATCGGTCCTGTGCTGGAATGGATGCCCGGAGACCGGGTGGTGGCAGTATGCTGTGCCGGAAGCGGTCATCACTATCGGGATGCGCGAGGCGAACTCTACGAGAACGAAGATACTACCATCACCCTCTGCAAAATGCGCTCGGGCGGGCTGGTGAAACTGCGTCTGGATATGCTCTCCGACCGCCCGCACGCCATGAACGTCTACCAGCTGCAGGGTACGGATGGCTGTTATGAATCGGCGCGGGCGCATGGAGAGCACGACCGCGTGTGGCTCCGTCAATTGTGCCCCGATATGAACACCTGGCTACCCCTGCACGAGCTGGAAGAGCAGTTCTTGCCTGCCGAGTGGAAACAGCAGGAAGAGCAGGCACGTCGAACAGGTCACGGCGGCGGCGACTACTTCGTGCTGATGGATTTCGTACGGGCGGTGCGCGGCGAATGTTCCCCGCGAGTGGACGTGCATTATGCGCTGGATATGACCCTGCCGGGTTTGATGAGCCAGATTTCCATTGCGCAGGGTGGACGCTGGGTTGACGTGCCCGACTCGAGGATATGGGGAACGGAGGCAGAGCCCAAGCCGCAACTGCAGATGATTTACCCGCCGCACCGCTTCACCTCCGTGCCCGAACCGCCATTGCCGGAGGGTTACCGCCTGCGCAACATCCGCCCCGGCGAGGAGGAGAAGTACCTGGCACTGATGCGGAAAGTGGGCTTTGCGGAGGGATGGACGGTGGCGGATGTCCAGCGGTTCATGCGAAACGTTCTGCCGGGCGGTTTCTTCGTGGTGGAGCACGTTTCAACCGGCGACCTGGTCGCGACGGCGATGGCGAACCACTCGCCCAACGAACAGCATCCCAACGCGGGTGTGCTGGACTGGGTGGCAGCAGACCCCGCTCATCAGGGCAAGGGATTGGGCAAGGTGGTAGTATATGCTGTGGTGCGACTGCTGGTTCAGCGGGGCTATCAGCGCATCTATCTGCTCACCGACGACTGGCGACTGCCGGCAATCGCCACTTATCTTTCACTGGGCTGGGAGCCGTATATTTACAACGAGGAGATGGACGTACGCTGGCAGAAGGTACGCGAGGCATTGAGCCGTCGAAGTCAGGGTCATTGACTGCGCTGAAAAACCCATTTCACTTCGTTTTGCATCATCTTCCCGAAACGGCTGGAGGGGTCTATTTTTTGCCATTCGTCCAACGTGTACACAATCACATCGGCGGGAACGGGAAGGGAAAGGGTGTCGAACTGTAGCGGGCGATGCATCGGAGGCTCAGTATTGCAGGAAAACTGACGGTGTGCATGGAACAAAATGGTATCCATTGCAGGGGGAAGTAGCGCAGGATGATGAGAGAGCAATCGTACGAGTTTCTGAAGAACATTGTAAATACTCCCAGCCCTTCCGGGTATGAATACAGGGCGCAGGCGGTCTTTCGCGAGTACACCGCCCAGTTTGCTGACGAAGTGCACACCGATGTGCTTGGAAACAGCTATGCCGTCATCAACCCCGATGGCTATCCCCGTGTGATGCTTTCGGGGCATGTGGATGAAATCGGCTTCGTGGTGCACTACATCAGCGACGAAGGGTTCCTTTACTTCAGACCCGTTGGCGGACACGATTCCATTGTGCCAGTAGGGCAGCGGGTGTACATCCACACGAAGCACGGACCGGTGCTCGGCGTTATTGGGCGCAAGGCGATACACATGCTGAGCGAGGAAGAGCGGCGCAAGAAGCCCGAGTTGAGCGACCTGTGGATCGACATCGGCGCTTCCAGCAAGAAGGAGGCGGAGGAGCAGGTGCGCCTCGGCGACCCAGTGACCTATGTGTACGACTTTCAGCCCCTGCGTGGCGAGCTGGTCACCGCGAGGGGCTTTGACAACAAAATGGGCTGTTTTGTGGTGGCAGAGGCATTGCGCCTGCTGAGCGAGCGACGTTCCGAGCTGAAGGCGGCGGTGTACGCGGTGTCCACAGTGCAGGAAGAGGTCGGACTGCGTGGAGCACGCACCATCGCCCACGAGATAGCCCCACAGGTTGCGGTGACAGTAGACGTCGGGCACAGCACCGACCATCCGGGCGTGGACAAGAAAAAACACGGTGACCACGTGATTGGAAAAGGCGCGGTCATCTGCCGCGGCTCACATGTTAATCCGCTGGTCTTCGAGATGCTGGTGGACACGGCGGTGGAGAAAGAGATTCCCTACCAGATAGAGGTTGCCGGCGGAGGCACCGGAACGGACAACGATGTCATCCAGCTGGCGCGCTCTGGAGTGGCAACCGGTCTGGTGTCGGTGCCGATACGCTATATGCACGCTCCCTGTGAGATTCTGCATCTGGGTGACCTCGAGAACACGGTACGCCTGCTGGCGGAGTTCACGCTGAAAGTTCACGCCGGCATTAACTGGACGCCAATCGGATAGGTGAGGGATTGCCATGGTACCACCCGAGATACCTGCCCGTCGCGGTGGCTGGAGCTGCTGGACGGTTGGCTTGCTGTCCTGTCTGGGGGCGGTGGCTCTTGTGATAGCAGGGCTGGCGATACTGTTCATCTACGTTGCCCGTCGCCCGGAGTTCAAACAGGCGATGTCGGCAGGAGTGCAGATGGCGCAGTGCCAGCAAAACATGCTGGACGTATATCAGGCGATAGAACGCTACCGCCAGCGCAACAGCGGACAATATCCCAAAGGCTTGAACGAGCTGGCGCCGCGCTATCTGGCGGAGGCTGGAAAGCTGAAATGCCCTGCCGACCTGACCGATAAGCCGGTGAGCTATCGCTACTTCAAGCCGACAAAGGATAGCCCGGAAACAGCACCATTACTGCAGTGCGACCATCATAAGATGATGAATCAGTCTGTGCCCATCATCGTGCTGAAGAACGGGCAGGTGTTGAGCACAGGCGGGCGCTGGCAAGAAACGGAGCGTGACACCACGCCAGTTCCCAGCGGCCAGAGCGGGCGGTAGACGACACGGGATACGCAGGAGAGAGGTTATCGAAAGTTTGCCGTGATTATGCGCATCAACAGAATAAACATACTCGTCCTTTTGGGAACCCTGCTGTTACTGCTACCTGCATGTCAGCGCAGGCAGGAGGACCCCGGCGTTGTACACCTGCGGGCGTGGACGATGTGGGGCGGTGACGAAGCGGAGGCTTTTCAGGTGGTGGTAGACGAGTTCAACCGCACCCATCCACACATTCAGGTACACAACCTAGCGGCTGTCGAGGACACCAAAATCATCCGCGCTATCGTGGCGAACGACCCACCTGAGATATTCACCCTGCGCGACCCGGGCTATCTGGGTTCGCTGGCGGGAAACGGTGCCCTGCTTCCGCTGGATGAATACTTCAGGCAGTCGGGACTGAAAGAGTCGGACTACGCGCCCGGCTCGCTTTCGCAATGCAGATACAACGGCAAGCTGTACGCGATGATTTATCTGATGGACTGCTTCGCGCTGTTGTGGAACAAGGAAGCCTTTCGGGATGCCGGATTAGACCCTGAGCGACCTCCCAAAACGCTATCTGAACTGCTGGAGTACGCCCGAAAGCTCACCAAACGCGACGCCAACGGACGCATCGTGCGTATCGGGATGATGCCGCCCGACCCACTGATTATTATCTCTATCTTCGGCGGGCAGTTCATTGACCCCAAAACGGGCATGCCTACCGCTGACCACCCGCGCAACATTGAAGCCTTAGAGTGGTATCAAAAGCTGATAGAGGTGCAGGGCGGCGCGGAAGAGGTCAACGCTTTTCAGGCGGGCTTTGGGCAGGAGATGGGCATTAATAACCCGTTTCTGGTGGGCAAGGTCGCGATGATGATTAACGGGCAGTGGAACCCATACTGGTTTCAACGATATGGACCGAAGGTGCGCTACGGTGCGGCGCCCATCCCCTACCCCGACCAGTACCCGGAGCTGAAAAACTCCACCTGGCTGGGCGGCAACATCTTCTGCATTCCCGTAAACTGCAAGTATCCGAAAGAGGCGTGGGAGTTCCTGCGATGGACTCAGACGGTGGAGGCGCAGGTGCTTTTCGCCAGCACGATGCACGGTGTGCCCAACATCCTGGAGGCGCGAAAAGAGCGCAGCTTGCGGGAAGGCGAGCCGTGGAAACGTGCTTTCGCCGTGTTCATGGACGTGGCAAACAGTCCTAACGCCCGGCACTTTCCCCCTACCCCGATTACAGGTCTGTATCAATATGAGATTTACAGCGCAGTGGACTTTGTGCGGTACGGTACCAAGACGCCGGAGCAGGCTCTGCGCGACGTACAGAAGCGGGTATACCGCGAGATGCTCTTCTGGAGGAGGTAGCGCCCATGCGTGAACGACAGCGCAATCTGCAGGGCTGGCTTTTTATCTCTCCGTGGCTGATGGGCTTTCTGCTGTTCACGCTGTACCCCATCCTCGCATCGCTGTACTACAGCTTCTGCGATTACCGGGTGCTTTCCCCGCCGCGCTGGGTGGGGCTGGCGAACTACGTCGCTCTGCTGACCGATCGCGACTATTTCCTGCCGTCGCTGTGGAACACCCTTTTTATGCTGATTGAATTGCCTCTTGCGCTTGTTATCGGGCTGTCGATGGCGCTTTTGCTGAACCACAAGATACCTGGTATAGGCATCTTCCGAACGATTTACTATCTGCCTTCCGTGATGCCGGTGGTGGCGGTAGCGGTGTTGTGGCTCTGGGTGCTGAACCCCCAGTACGGGTTGCTGAACGCTATACTGACCCCGCTTCTCGCGCCCTTTGGCTTGCAACCGCCGGGCTGGCTTGCCGACCCGAAGTGGTCGAAGCCGGCGTTTATCATGATGGACCTGTGGGCGGTGGGCGGCAGTGTGGTGATATACCTGGCGAGCCTGCAGAATGTGCCCGCTCACCTTTATGAAGCGGCGGAGATAGACGGCGCAGGAGCATGGCACAAAACGCTGAACGTTACCCTGCCCATGATTTCCCCGGTTATTTTTTATAATCTCATCATGGGCGTTATCTGGACGTTCCAGTACTTCACGCAGACGTTCATCATGACGCAGGGCGGACCACAAAACTCCACGCTGTTT
>JABUFA010000017.1 GCA_013314755.1 Chthonomonadia bacterium | reverse complement strand
GTAGAGACGCATCGTGGCAGTTACACGTATGATGGTGCGGGCAGGCTGATACAGGTGGTGGATGCGGCGACGAACCAGACGGAGGTATACACGTGGCACGCGGACGGCACGTTGTCCAGTTTTCCGGGACCGGGTTACGTTCGTCGTTTAGAGTATGACGAGGAGGGTAGGCTGATACGGATACGTCGGGACTTTGGGAACGGCGACGTGCAGTTAGCGTATGAGTATGGGTATGGGTTTGACGGTGGTCGTCGCTGGCGGAAGGACTACGTGAATGGGGTGTGGACTCGGTATCCGTGCGGTGTGGCGTGCGGTGCGGGAGACCTGGTGGAGCAGCAGAAGCCTTTGGAAGGAGGCAGCTGGACAACGAGTGCTCTGTATTTGCAGGGCATATCGCTGGTACGTCGAAACAGTGAGTGGCATCACTTTGACCCGTTCGGCACGGCTGGGGTGATCACGAACGGGAGTGGTCAGGTAGTGAGCAACAACCTGTATGACCTGTTTGGTGTCCTGAGGTATGAGCAGGGCAGTGCACAAACGCCGTGGAGGATGCGCAACCTGACGCAAGGAGACGAGGAATTATCATGGGAAGAGGGGAGGCTATTGTTGGTGTCGAGGTATCTTTACGTCAACTCTGCTCTGCCTCCCTATCAGGAACCGAGAAACTGCTGGGTAGAATATTGGACATGTATGGCGGGAGCAGCAGCTGTAGCGGCAGCTTGCTTTACTGGGGTTGGACTGTTCTTTGCACTATGCATAAGCGCTTGTAACGCACTTCCAGTACCGTTCAATGTAATCTGCCAGAGGACATGTATAAAAAAGGCGGCATCTATGGCATACGCCTGTATGCTACTCTGGTCTACTATGGCAGGAACCTGTCATGGACACTATCTTGAATGTGTTCGCCGGGGTGGTAGACCGTGATAGGGATTTGGGCTTGACGTCACGAAGGCACAAGTAGGGGCTTTTGTGCTTCGCTTCTGTTACAGGGCTGTAAGCTGGCAACAGATTGCATGGAAGACGTGAGCGCAGGTAGGAGGGCGAAATGAAGACAGGGCTAGTCCTTTTGCGATGGCTGGTGGTGGGACTACTTCCCGCAGCAATCATGGGTATTGTTTTTGTCATATCAGTGCCCTCGAATATCTCATTTATACCGCACTTCTTCATCAGGGACATGATGTTTCTGTTGGCTACTGTTGCCTTGTTCGGGCTGTATTTAGCTACTTTTACTCTGCCAACAAATTGGTGGTATCGGGCTCATAAAACAAGGGCTCCACATTTTTTGCACATCGTTTTGGGCAGTCTTTTTTGTATAATTTTCGCGATACAAGCTTTGCGATTTTTCGTAGTCTATTTGGCGAAGTAGAAAATGGGAGCTGCTAATAGTCGCTACGGAGCAACGGTCCCATCCTTGCCAGTAGGCAGGTGTGGTCACAAACGGCAGTGCGCAGGTGGTAAGCAACAACCTGTATGACCTGTTTGGGGTGATGCGGTATGAGCAGGGCAGTGCCCAGACGCCGTGGAGGTGGGATATATTGCACAACGACGCAGAATCGCTACTTAGTGGTGGTTCTGGTTTGTTTATAGTGCCACAAGTTGCAGGGGCGCTAAGGCGCATATTACCGTTTGGCAAACCTTATTTCAGACGTGGCTTTTGCTACGCCTCTTGTGGCATCGCTGGATACGCATTCTTGTACAATTGGGCACGCTGCACCAACGCTGAGGGCTTCTTGGAACGCTTTCGATGTGCTTTGTGCAGGACAGGACAGGAAGGCGCCGGTCTCTTTGCGACGTCCTTATGCGTAGGGTGTCTCTGCATGGCGCTCGGTAGCGGCTTAGTAGGAGGAATTATCTGTAGCGGACTAGCTGCAGGGGGAATAGGTCTGACATGCGCAGGTTATCAAGAACCGTCCCCACCAGAATACCATTATCATTACCATTACCATTACTATTTCGGTCCTTACCCTGCTCCAGCACCATCGGATAGGTCTTCGCCGGGCTTTATGTGAGGCAGGGGCAAGGTTTCTGTCGGATGGGGTATGGTTCATCCGTTTGCAGGGTGCAAAACCTTACCCCATCCGCATGGTCAACATGGGAGCAAAAAGGGAGGTGAGAGTTGTGAGAGCAAGATTGAGATATTTTAGGGCACTTCTTGATGTTGCGGCGGCTGGTATACTATGGGTTGCGATACTGTTCACAGTTCTGTTTCCCTCTCAGATTGAGGAGATGCGTCTGATACCGCGTCCCCTTTTACACCCCGTTCTCGCTTCACTTTCCTGGATCATGTATCTTGTGTTGGCGAATGCTTGGATCATCGACGAGTATCACGATCGGCAGGAAGACAAAATAGCCTATCTCTCCCGTGAGGGTGTTATTGACTTGTGTTCATGGTTAATTTACATGAATGTTTTTTCCTTTGTGCTCATATTCCTGCTTGGGATTTTGGACCTCCACGAGTTCGTCATCGTGCGATGGATTATCTTTTTGTGGCTATCGACGAATATTCTGAGTATACTGCACGTATTAGTAGCAGAGGCGGCTCACCGTTACAACAAGCTTCAGGAGTTGAAGTCTCAAGAGGCGTTGCAGGCGGGGACAGAGGATGACTTGAGCGCGCCGGGTCAACCTACCCAGGCAGTTTAGATGTGAGATAAGAGGCTATTCTTCGTGCAATCGTTGAAACCAAACGGCTTGGCGGGAGAATCTCCTCCACAGGATAACGCATCCGTCCAATCTGGAGGACGAACCTCCGGGTGAGCCGACATACAACAGCCCCACCTAACCTCCCCGCAAAAGCCCTGACCCTGACCCGCTCCCACGAGGAGAGGGCAACACGGGGTAAAAACCCCTCTCCCGACCTCTCCCCGACGCGGGGAGAGATGATGCTCCCCTTCCCTCGCAGGGAAGGGGACGGGGGTTAGGTTGTCTCAAACCCCTCTCCCAGCCTCTCCCCGACGTGAGGAGAAGCAAAACGCCCCTTCCCTCGCAGGGAAGGGACTGGGGGTTAGGTTAACTTCAGGCGGGCGGAACATGTCGCTACCGCGTATTCGCATACGGGCACCAGGGCGCCGTACCTCGCATCTGTGACCGCTGGCGAACTCCCTGACCGTTACCACCGCCGCCGAAGCCTCTGCCGCCGCGGTTTTGCTGCATGATGCCCTGCTTCAGCTCGCGGTTGCTGAACTGCAGCTGGTGCAGTTGGTCGCGCAGGGCGTCAATCTCTGCCTGCTTCGCTGCGATGGCGGACTGGTCTGCCCCGTTCGCCTGCATCTGCGCCAGTTCGAACTGCTTCTGCCGAATCTGCTCGTGCAGTGCCTTTACCTGCTCCACAAACGTCTTCTGCTGGGGGTCGGTTGGGCTCACGCGCGTCCACCAGCCGCCCGCGTTGGGGTTGGGCTGAGTGTAGCCGTAGGGACAGGGCTGTCCCTTTGCGCCGTAAGCATTTCCTCTACCACGCCCCTGCGCCAGAACAGGGCTGATTGTTATCGCCGTCACTACTGTGGCTACTGCCAGAACCATCCATGCTCGTTTCATCTTCGGACACCTCCCGTTGGGGTTTTCACCCGATAAGACGAAGGGAGGTAAGGGCAGATTCCCCCTTTTTCAATAAAGCATCATAGACAGGCTAACGTTTGCCGAAAATAGTAATATATAGAGAGTTCACGAGGAGGTGCGCACCCCTATGTGCGGCATTACAGGGTACATCGGACCGCGTAACGGCATCGAGCTGGCGATAGACCAGCTCCATCGTCTGGAATACCGCGGCTATGATAGCGCTGGTATCGCCTTCCCCCAGAACGGTAGTCTCCGCGTCATCAAGAGCGAGGGCAAAATCGCGCGATTGGAGAGCCTGTTAGCGGGCGAGAAGACCGCAGCCTTTACCGCCGTCGCGCACACCCGATGGGCAACGCACGGCAAGCCATCCCACGATAACGCGCATCCACACACCGACTGCACGGGCAGAGTGGCGGTCGTGCATAACGGCATCATCGAGAACTATCTGGAACTGCGCCACGCCCTGCAGGAACGCGGACACGCCTTCTCCTCCGAGACCGACACCGAGGTCATCGCGCACCTGATAGAGGAACAGCTGGAGCATGACCTGGCGAGCGCGGTGCAAAAGGTGCTTCCGCAGCTGAGGGGTTCCTACGCCATTGCCGTGCTGTCCACCGTAGACCGCGACAAGATTGTGGTTGCCCGCAAGGATTCGCCCCTGATTATCGGGCTGGGCGAGGGCGAGAACTTCGTGGCATCGGATATTCCTGCGGTCATGCGCTACACCCGTCGGGTGATTGTGCTGGAAGACGGCGAGATGGCAGTGGTGACGCGCGATAGCGTGCAGGTCATGCGCGCCGATGGAACACCCATCACCCGAGAGCCAATGGAGGTCACCTGGGACGAGTCGTCGGCAGAAAAAGGCGGCTATCCCCATTTCATGCTGAAGGAGATTCACGAGGAACCCCGCACCCTGCGCGACACACTCCGAGGGCGCATCTCCGCGGATGGGCTGGTCGCTTTCTCTGACCTGAGCCTGTCTCCCGAAGCCCTGCGTGGGTTCCAGCGCATCCTGATTACCGCCTGCGGAACCGCCCTGCACGCGGGCATGGTGGGCAAGCTGTTCTTTGAACGCCTCCTGCGCCGACCCGTGGACATCTGGTTCGCCTCCGAGTTCCGCTACGGCGACCCCATTGTGGACGAGAACACGCTGGCAATCATCATCAGTCAGTCGGGCGAGACGGCGGATACCCTGGCGGCACTGAGGGCGTGCAAGGAACACGGCGCAACCACGCTGGGCATCGTCAACGTGGTGGGAAGCAGTATCGCCCGCGAGGCGCACCATGTGCTGTACACCTACGCCGGACCCGAAATCTGCGTGGCGTCCACCAAAGCGTACATCACGCAGCTGGCGGTGCTGTACCTGCTGGGCATCTATCTGGCGCAGCTGGAGGGTCGCCTGAGCGACGAGGAAGCCCGCTCGATGGTGCAGGAGGTGCAGTCCCTGTCGGACAAAGTAGAGCAGGTGCTGAAAGGCGAGGAGCAGATTATCGCCTTAGCGAAGCGGCTGGCGCCGTCCACCTGCTTCTTCTACCTGGGGCGCGGTTATGATTACGCGGTGTCGCTGGAAGCGGCGCTGAAGCTAAAGGAAATCAGCTACATCCACGCCGAGGCATATCCCGCCGGCGAGATGAAGCACGGACCGCTGGCACTGGTGGAACCGGGCGTGACGGTGGTTGCCTTCGCCACCCAGCCCAACACCTTCGAGAAGATGGTGAGCAACATGAAGGAGGTGAAGGCGCGCGAAGGGTTCGTGCTGGCGGTTGCGCCCGAAGGACACGAGGAGATACTGAAGCATGTGGCAGATGATCTTATTGCGCTTCCGCCGGTACATCCCGCCTTTGCCCCGGTAGTCAGCATCGTGCCGATGCAGTTGCTGGCGTATTACATCGCACGCGAGCGGGGCTGTGAGATAGACCAGCCACGTAACCTGGCAAAGAGCGTGACGGTGGAGTAGAGGCTATCCGCGGCGAGTGCGCCGGCGTACGGTTGGGTATATTACCCTGCGCCGTACACCAGCGCCTCGCCGTAAGTTTTGAAGGTTACTTCAAGTCGAAGCGGTCCAGCATCATCACCTTGTGCCAGGCGCGGATGAAGTCGTGCACGAACTTCTCCTGCCCGTCCGCACAGGCGTATACCTCGGCGACGGCACGCAACTCCGAGTTCGCCCCGAAGATGAGGTCCACGCGGGTTGCAGTCCACTTGACCTCGCCCGTCTTGCGGTCACGACCCTCATAGAGGTTGTCCTCGCCCGGAACCGGGTGCCACTCCGTGTTCATGTCCAGAAGGTTCACGAAGAAGTCGTTGGTGAGCGTCTCTGGACGATGGGTGAACACACCATGCGGAGCGCGTCCATAGTTCGCGTTCAGCACGCGAAGCCCGCCCAACAGCACCGTCATCTCCGGAATCGTCAGGGTGAGCAGTTGCGCTTTGTCCACCAGATGATGCTCGGGGGCGTAGGCAGACTTGCCCGCGATATAGTTGCGGAAACCGTCGGCAAACGGTTCCAGCGCAGCCATCGTGTCCGGGTCGGTCTGCTCCTGCGAGGCGTCGACGCGGCCCGGCACGAAGGGGACGGTCACGTCGAAGCCTGCCCGCTTCGCCGCCATCTCGACGCCCACACAGCCGCCCAGCACGATGAGGTCTGCCAGAGAAACGCGCTTGCCATCCTTCGCCTGGGCGTTGAACGTCTGCTGGATGCCTTCCAGCGTCTTCAGCACCTTCTCCAGCTGCTCCGGCTCGTTGACCTGCCACTCCCTCTGCGGGGCGAGCCGAATGCGTGCGCCGTTCGCACCGCCGCGCTTGTCGCTGCCGCGGAAGGTGGAAGCCGCCGACCAGGCAGTGTATACCAGTTCGCGAACGCTCAGACCGGAGTCGGCAATCATCGCTTTCAGCGTCTGAATGTCCGCCTGGTCAATCAGAGGATGGTCTACCGCGGGGAGCGGATCCTGCCAGGGCAGCTCCTCCTGCGGCACCTCAGGACCAAGGTAACGGGAGCGCGGTCCGAGGTCGCGGTGCGTGAGCTTAAACCACGCACGGGCAAACGCCGCGGCGAATTCGTCGGGATTCTCGTAAAAGCGGCGCGAAATCTTCTCGTAAATGGGATCGAACCTCAGCGCGAGGTCGGTGGTCAGCATCGTTGGCTTGTGCTTCTTGTTGGGGTCGTACGCATCGGGAATAATCTCCGGAGCATCCTTGGCGACCCACTGCCATGCGCCAGCCGGGCTCTTGGTCAGTTCCCACTCATACTTGAATAGGTTCTCAAAGAAGTAGTTGCTCCACCGCGTGGGCGTTTGCGACCATGTCACCTCCAGCCCGCTGGTGATAGTGTCCGGTCCCTTGCCAGAGCCATAGGAGTTCTTCCAGCCCAGCCCCTGCTGCTCAATGGGAGCAGCCTCTGGGTCGGGTCCCACATAGGTAGCGGGAGCGGCGCCATGTGCTTTGCCGAAGGTGTGTCCGCCTGCGATGAGCGCGACGGTCTCCTCGTCGTTCATGCCCATGCGCGCGAAGCTCTGCCGGATGTACTTCGCCGCTTCCACCGGGTCGGGCTTGCCTCCGGGTCCTTCCGGGTTGACGTAGATAAGTCCCATGTGGTCGGCAGCGAAAGGACCTTTCAGCGTGCCGTCTGCCTCGTGACGGGCGTCTTCCAGCCACTGCGTCTCGGGTCCCCAGTTGACGCTCTCATCGGGTTCCCACGCATCAACCCGTCCCCCTGCAAAGCCATAGGTCTTGAAGCCCATCGTTTCCAGCGCAACATTTCCCGCGAGGATGATCAGGTCTGCCCAGGAGATTTTGCGCCCGTATTTCTGCTTGATGGGCCACAGCAACCGCCTCGCCTTATCCAGGTTGGCGTTGTCCGGCCAGCTGTTGGTCGGCGCAAAGCGCTGTTGACCGGTGTTCGCGCCACCGCGCCCATCCGCAAGGCGATACGTACCCGCGGCGTGCCACGCCATGCGGATGAACAGACCGCCGTAATGACCGAAGTCCGCTGGCCACCAGTCCTGCGAGTTTGTCATCAACTCCGCGAGGTCGCGCTTCAGCGCCTCATAGTCTAAACTCTTGAACTCTTCGGCGTAGTTGAAGTCCGGTCCCATCGGGTCGGAAAGAGGTGATGGGTGACGCAGCACATCCAGGTTCAGGCGATTGGGCCACCAGTCCTTATTGGTGCGCATGTCTCCGGTTGGCGGAGCAGGTTCGAACATTGGAGATTTTTGCTTTGCCATCGTCTTGCCTCCTCGCAAAAAATGTTGTTCTGTATGGCTACAACTTGAGAATACCAGTTCCCGCGTGATAAGTCCAAGACAAGTTTTGGATTATTGTGATAGAATATAGCTATGAACCCGAAGCCACATCCGTTCACCCTGCGGCAACTGCAATACGTCGTCGCGCTTGCCGACGTGCTCAACTTTCGGGAGGCGGCAGAACGCTGTTACGTCTCTCAGCCGTCCCTCAGCGCGCAGCTGGCTCAGATAGAGAGGGCGCTGGGCGTGCGTCTCTTCGAGCGCGACAAGCGGCGCGTCATCCTCACGCCCGCCGGACGTGCGTTTGTCAGGCAGGCTCGTCTCATCTTGCGCGAGGCAGACGCCCTTGTGGAGATTGCCCACCGGTTCGGCGACCCGTTCTCTGCAACACTGCACATCGGCGTCATCCCAACGATTTCACCCTACCTGCTCCCGAAGTTAACTCCGGTGCTGCGCGAGGCATATCCACGCCTCAGCATCCGCTGGATTGAAGAGAAAACGACGGCAATCTTGCGCGACCTGCACGCGGGGCATCTGGACGCGGGATTACTATCTCTTGAAACGGAAGTCGGTGATGTGGACGCGGAAGTGATTGCCCGTGACCCCTTTATGCTGGTTCTTCCACGCACCCATCCGCTCGCTGCCACCACAGATGCATTGCAAACGGAGAAACTCGCCGGCGTCACCGTCTTTGTGCTTCAGGAGGAGCACTGTTTCGGCGAGCAGGCACGCACCCTGTGCGCCAAGACAAACGCGCATATTGACGCCTTCCGCGCGACAAGCCTGACGACGCTGGTACAAATCGTGGCGAACGGTGAGGGCGTTACGCTCATCCCCGCGATTGCCGTGGCGCACGAAGTCACCGACCCGCAGTTATGTGTTCGCGCATTTGCGGAGCCGGCTCCCGCTCGCACCATCGCGCTGGTCTGGAGGAAGAGCTACCCGTTTGACGCAGCTCTACGCGAAATCGCGGACACCATGCGCCGCGCCTATCCTCGTCCTGTGTTGGACAGAGAACCCCTCGCCTCTGCTACAGGCGCAGGGAGTGAGTAACTTCTACCCTCGCCCTGCCGCCTGCCTGGACCTTCAGGGGAATGCGCCACTGCAGTGGTTTGAAGTAGCAGAGCGCCTCCTTGCCCGTCTGGCAGTAGTAAACGTCGGCAGAGAGGATAACCTCCCCATCCTTTGCCACCTGAAGGGGCACGCGAACAGGCAGGCTCTGCACGGAGACCCCATCTGCAGGCAAACCACCCATCGCCGAGGCAGGGTTCGCCTTCACCGATAGACGGGAGGGAGCTTGCGGGTTCAGTTTGTATCCCTCCGGAAGGACGAGATTCACCACCAGTTCCACCGTTCCAGCCTGCACGGCTTGAGGCTCTACAGCTATCTCCTCCGGGCGCATGGCGGCCCTGGGCGGACGCAGCTTCTCCAGCCCCCGAATGACCAGCGTTTCCACCCGTCGGCTCTTCAGGTCGGCGATGCGAATGGCATGATTGTTGGTGTCGGCGATGTACAGCTTGCCCCCTGCGATACTCAGCCCGCCTGGCTCGTCAAAGGTAGGCTGGTCGCCATCGCGCATTCCCGCCGACCCATCGCCCAGAAATGTCTCAATACGCCCGGTGGCGAGGTCGTAACGCTTGATTTTATTATTGTAGGTGTCGGCGATATACAGGGAGCCGTCGTGGTACACCACGCCCAGCGGATGCTGTAGCCGAGCACGCCTGCCCTCGCCGTCGATGTCGCCAAAGTCAAACAGGTCGCCCCCTACCAGGGTTTCCACTCGACCATTTGGGTTGAGGTCGGCGGCGCGAATGGAGCTGGATTCACTGTCGGCAAAGTACAGCCTCTTGCCGTCGGTGGTGATGCCCGATGGCTGTGCCAGCGCGGATTGTAGAAGCGTGCTGTCGAAGCGTGCCTCGCGCCCACTGCCGGCATAAGGCTCCACCACGCCTTTGGAGAGGTCCAGCTTCCACAGCTGATGGACGCCCGCCATCGCGATATACAGCGTATCGCCTACGAGCACCACATCCCACGGCGAGCTCAGGTCGGTTTCACGTGCACTGCCGCCTTCGGGCCAATAACGCGCCTGCTGACCTGTGCCCGCGACTGTGCTGACCGTGCGCTTAATGAAATCGATTAGACGGATGACGTGGTTCTCGGTATCGGCGACGTACAGGCGTTTGCCATCATAAGCCATCCCCTGCGGATGGCGGAACTGCGCGGTTTGGAAGCTGCCGTCCTTGAAGCCCTCCTCGCCGCTGCCGATGACCTCCTTCAACGTGCCATCTGCCAGCGACAGCACCACGATGCGGTTGTGCCCGGAGTCGGCGATGAAGAGCTGCCCGCTGCGCTCGTCCGCCAGCACTTTGCCGGGGAACTCCAGAATACTGCGCGGGGTCTTCTCCCGCTCCAGTTTCAGTTTCAGGGGCGTACGGTCTATCTCCCCGCGCGGGTCGTGTCGGGCAATCAGCTCCTGAATGGCGCGGTCAAACGGTTCATAGATGCCCTCGCCGGACATCGCCCCGACCACCTTGCCCGTGGGGTCTATCAGCACAACTGTGGGCCAGGCGCGGGCGCCGTAGGTGCTCCAAATCAACATATCGCGGTCGTTCACCACCGGGTGTTCAATGCGATAGCGCAGGATGGCTTGCCGGATGTTTTCGCTCTCCTTCTCGGTGGTGAACTTGGCGGAGTGGACGCCGATAACCACCAGCTCATTGGGATATTTTTTCTCCAACCGTTTCAGGTCGGGGATGATATGCATGCAGTTGATACAGCAATATGTCCAGAAGTCCAGCATCACGATTTTGCCCCGAAGGTCTTTCAGGCGCAGAGGGCGGTCGGTGTTCAGCCACTCCAGCCCTTCGGGGAACTCAGGCGCGTTCACAGACGGTTGATATATCGGCATCTGGGCATTCTCCTGTGGTGTTTGCTGGTGCAGGTAAGGCAGGGCGAGCAGTCCCATGCCCGCTATGACCGCCAGCCAGAACAAGGGTTTGTAGCTGATGGTATGCGTGTAGTTCATACTTTTAGTATCGTTAAATGACGGAGAAAGGTTCCCAAGCGCTGAGGTCTTTCAGGGAGCACGCTTTTCGGCTCTACGGCGCAGATGGCGGGCTAAATGAGGACGATCCGCCTTGCGGTCTGCCCATATCCCTATCACCTGAGCACGGCGCCAGTATTCCACCAGATCCGCTCCACTTTGAACCTGTATGACAGGCTGAACAATCAGGCGCACGCGCTGACCTGCTGGCAGGTCTATCGGCTCGCGAGTGATAAAACTGTGCCCGTCAAACTCCGCTTCAACGATTAAGTCACGCATCGCCCCGGCCCCCAAAAAGCGCCACTACAAAGATTGTACCACACCGCTCACGCTCTCAGTTTCGCGCCGATACCTTCCAGAGCCTGCACGATGCGCCCAACGATTTGGTCTACCTCATCATCGGTCAGGGTGCGTTCACGGCTGCGGAAGGTCAACGACAGGGCAAGACTGCGCGTGCCTTCGGGGATTCGCTCGCCGCGATAAACGTCGAACAGCCGCACGCTCTCCAGAAGGTCGCCGCCTGCCTGTCGCACCGTCTGTTCCACCTGCTGGTAGGGCAGGTCTTCGGGGGCGACCACCGCCAGGTCGCGCAGGACCGCAGGGTATCTGGGCAGAGGCACATAGCGCACGCGCCGCGTCGCCAGCGACCAGAGCGTATACACGTCAAACTCGCCAGCCAGCACCGTGCGCCGGGCAATATCCAGCTTTTCCAGAATGTCGGGGTGCAGTTCGCCGAAGATGCCCACCTCGCGCTCGCCGACCAGAACCCTGGCACTGCGCCCCGGATGGAAGCGCGGGTCGGAAGCGGGCACGTACAGAGCCTCGTCCACACCTACCGTCTCCAGCAGGGTCTGCACGATACCCTTCGCGGTGAAGAAATCGGCGGCGGGATAGCGGGCATCCCAGCCGGGTGGGAACACCGAGCCGGTGATGGCGAAACCCGCTTTCAGCGTCTCCTCATAATCCCCGTCGGGCAGGACGCGGAATACCCTGCCCACTTCAAACAGAAAGATTTCGGTCTGCCGCCTTGCCAGGTTGTGCACCACCACATCCATCAGCGAGGGGATAAGCGAGTTTCGCAGGGTGCTGAGCTCCTCGCTGGCAGCGTTGCGCACGCGCACCGGAGTGCGGGCAGGGTCATCCAGCGGACCGGGCGCACGCAGGGTGTGTGTATGCACTTCAATCAGACCTGCTCGTACGAACGCCTCCTGCAGGGGGCGAATGAGGCGCGTATCCGGGCTGTCGCCGCCGCGGTGCGTATGTCCGAAAGGCAGGCGTTCGGGAATATTCTCGTAACCGTACACTCGCCCGACCTCTTCCGCCAGGTCTTCTTCAATATTCAGGTCAGGGCGGAAGGTCGGCACGGTAACGTGAATAACCCCATCGCGCAGTTCGGCTTTCAGCTGGAGCCTGCGCAGGCAATCCACCATCGTCTGGGCGTCCAGATTCAGCCCCAGCAGAAGGTTACAGCGTTCGGGGCGCAGGGTAACCGTGCGCTCCTGTGCCGGGCGCGGATACACATCCACCACTCCGGACACCGGCTCGCCGGCGCCAATCTGCTGAAGCAGTTCACATGCCCTGTCCAGCGCAGAAACCACTCCCCCCGGGTCCACCACCCGCTCGAAGCGGTAGGAGGCTTCGGTAGATAGCTGCAGTCTCTGCGAGGTGCGCCGGATAGAGGTGGGATTAAAGTGCGCCGACTCAAGCAGCACGCGGCGCGTGTTCGGGGTCACTTCCGTTTCGCCGCCGCCCATTACGCCCGCCACCGCCACCGGATGCGTGGCATCGCAAATCATCAGCATTTCGGGCTGGAGCTCGCGCTCAATGCCGTCCAGCGTGACAATCCTCTCGCCCGATTTCGCCCGGCGCACCACAATCTGTCCGCCCGGCAGAAGGTCCAGGTCAAAGGCGTGCAGGGGCTGTCCCAGCTCCAGCATCACATAGTTGGTCACGTCCACCACGTTGTTAATGGGGCGCATTCCCGCCAGGGTGAGCCGTTTCTGCATCCACTCCGGCGAGGGGGCGATGCGCACGTTACGCACTACCCGCGCAGCATAACGCGGACAGAGGTCTTCGTCGATAATCTGGATGTGTGCATACTGCGCGGCGTCGCCGGGCTCGTCCGAACGTGCCGAAGGCATCGGGTGGCGCAGGGGCAATCCGTACAGCGCCGCCACCTCGCGAGCCACACCCACCATGGACAGACAGTCGCCGCGGTTAGGCGTGACCTTGACGTTCAGCACCGGCTCGCCCTCGTCGTGCTCGATGGCTTCTACTTCCAGCCCCGCCATCGTCAGGCGATGCGCCAGCTCCTCAGGCGATGCCTGAACGTCCACATACTCTTTCAACCACTCTATCGGCACACGCATACTTACGCCCCATACCTTTGCAGGAAGCGAAGGTCGTTCTCAAGGAACAGTCTCAGGTCGTCAATCTGGTACTGAATCATGGGGATGCGCTCAATCCCCAGCCCAAAAGCGAAACCGGTCCACTTCTGGGGGTCAATGCCGTGCGCACGCAGGATATTGGGGTGTATCAGCCCCGCGCCTCCCAGCTCCAGCCATCCGCCCTGCCAGTAGATGGCGTAATCCACGCCCGGCTCCACGAAGGGGAAGAAGTCGGGGCGGAAACGCACCTGCACATCCTCACCGAACATCTGCCGCGCGAACGCCGCGAGCACCCCTTTCAGGTCCGCCATGCTGATGCCCCGGTCCACCATAAAGGCATCCACCTGGTGGAAGGTATGGTGATGGGTGGCATCCACGGTTTCATTGCGGAAGCACCGCCCGATAACGGCGATACGGAACGGTGGTTTCCGCTTCTCCATCACACGCCCCTGCACGCTGGTGGTTTGGGTACGCAGAAGGCGGGTGTCGGAGATGTAGAAGGACATCTGTTCGTCCATGGCGGGGTGGTCGTCGGGGTAGTTCAAGGCACCGAAGTTGTAGCGGTAGTCGTCCAGTTCGGGACTGTCCACGAACTCGAAGCCGAGACCGATTAACGCGGCGCGCACGCGCTCCATGGTCTGCGTTAACGGGTGTTTCAGCCCCACACGCAGGGGGCGGGCAGGCAGGGTAATATCCACCCGCTCGGCACGCAGGCGTTCTTCCCTTTCCCGCCGTTGCAGTTCGGCGCGCCGCTGTTCAACCTGCTCCTGCAGTTGCGCTTTGACTGTGTTCAGCAGCTGCCCGAAGCGCGGTCGCTGTTCGGGAGGCAGGGTCGGCAGAGAGCGCAGCAGTTCCGTCACGCGCCCTTTACGCCCCAGATAGCGTGTTTCCACCTCCTCCAGCTGCGCCGTGCTATCGGCAGACTGGATGGCTTGAATGGCTTCCTCTAACAGCGCATGAACACGCTCTTCCAACGCTACCCCACCGTGGCTAAAGTGGCATGTTGCCGGGCGATTGCCACCAGTTCGCGGAAGGCATCCGGCTGGTTCACCGCCATATCCGCCATCACCTTGCGGTCCAGCGCGACGCCTGCCTTTGCCAGCCCTTCGATGAAGCGGTTGTACGGCAGACCCTCTGCCCGGCAGGCAGCAGAGATTCGAGTAATCCACAGCCGACGGAACTGCCGTTTGCGCACGCGCCGGTCGCGATAGGCGTACTGCAGGCTTTTCATCACCTGCTCGTTGGCGCGGCGGAAGACGTTTTTCTTCCGTCCCCAGTAGCCTTCAGCCCGCTCGATAATCTTCTTATGCCGTTTATGGGTTATCGTGCCCCGTTTGACACGTGGCATAGTTTCTCATCCCCCTTTTTATTAGAGTCCCAGAAGGCGCTTCATGCGCCAGCGGCTGCCTTTGTCGACCTCTTTCTCAATCTCCAGCCGGCGTTTCCGAGAGCCACTTTTATGCAGGAACATGTGGCTGTTGCCGGAGTTGAGGCAGATTAACCGCCCTTTCCCACTCAGGGCGAACCGCTTCGCCGCCGTTTTATGCGTTTTCATCTTCTGTTTAGGCATGTGACCATCTCCTTACCAGAGTACTGCGTGAAAAATGGGGGAATATTCCCCCATCTTGCATTTACACGACCACCGGTCTGCTCGCTACTTGCCTTTCGGTTTCGGAGCCAGTACCATCGTCATGGTGCGTCCTTCTAAGGCGGGGGGCCTTTCTACCACACCCACCTCGGCGCAACCGTTCGCAAAGAACTCCATCACCTTCTGCCCCATCTCGGGACGGGTGATCTCCCGGCTGCGGAACAGCACCGTGATTTTGACTTTGTCGCCCTCTTTTAAGAACCGGATGCAATTATTCAGCTTGAACTCCAGGTCGTGATCGTCCGTTCCGGGACGCACCCGGATGGCTTTCACTTCCGTGACATGCTGCTTTTTCTGTGCTTCCTTCTCCCGTTTCGCCTGCTGGTACTTGAACTTCCCGTAGTCCATGATGCGACACACGGGAGGGTTAGCCTGAGGGGCGACTTCTATTAGGTCTAATCCGCGTTCCTGCGCTAATTGCAGTGCTTCGCGGGTGGGCAGAATACCCAGTTGCACGCCGTTCTCGTCCACGACGCGCACCTCGCGTGCCCGGATGCGCTCGTTGATCCGCAGATCCGTTCTGATGTTTCCTCACCTCAGACCAAGTTTTGCGCAAACCAACGCGATTTATTCTATCCGACAATGCCGTCAGTTGTCAATAGGTTGCGGGCTAACGATGCCGCAAATCCCAGAGCCTCGCTCAGCGTTTCCGGGACAACCACTGCTGTTGCAGGCGGTTCAACACCGCGGTCACCAGCAGAATCGTTCCCACCACTGTCCCCTCCCAGTTGGAGGCGCCCTGCTGGATGACAAAGCTGATGCCGCTGAGAATGACGTTGAGCAGTCCGGCACCAATGACGGCTCCAATCACCGTGCCCTGTCCCCCGCTGAGGCTACAGCCGCTGACCACCGCCGCCGCAATCGCCTTCAGCTCATACGACAGCCCGCTGCCGGGTATCCCCTGCCGCTGATACGAGGCGTACAGGATGCCCGCCAGTCCCGCCAGCAGACTGCACAGCCCGTAGGCAATCATCTGTGTACGCAGCACGCTGATACCTGACAGGCGTGTGGCTTCCTCGTTGTTGCCCAGCGCGTAGATGTGCCTGCCCACCACGGTGAAATGCATCAACACCGACACCGCTATCAGCACGCCCAGCATGATGTACACAGGCACAGGAATGTTCCATATCTTGCCGTTACCCAGAAACTGGAACGCCTCTGAGTATGGCGAATCCTGCGGCGAGACGGGGATGGGCACGTTGTTGGTCATTAGCTGACCGACGCTGAGGAAGATAAACAGCGACCCCAGCGTAACGATGAAGGGCAAAAGGCGAAAGCGGTTGATGAGCAGGGCGTGAATCACCCCTACTCCCGCCGAGAACGCCAGCACCGCAAGAACGCTCGCGCCCAGCGACCAGCCCGCTCTCGCCAGCAAATAGGTGCACAGCACCCCCGTAAAGCCGATGAGAGTGCCCACCGACAGGTCAATCCCGCCGGCGATAATCACCACCGCCTCGCCGATGGCAAACACACCCAGCAGGGCAATCTGGCGAGACAGATTCTGCAGACTGATGGGTCCCAGAAACGCCTCGCCTTTTTCGGTGGAGCTGATGAACAGCACCAGCAGTATCAGCACCACCACCACGCCAAACTCGCGAGTGCGAAGAGTCCTCGCTATCCACTGCTGAACCATCGGCAACTCCGCTACGAGGACTTAATGCCCAGGTCTTCCAGTCGTTTCAGATAGTCGTTGATGTTCTGCGGAGTGATAATCTCCACGCCGGTGTCGATGACGTTGCCCGGAGCCACCTTATAGCCAGACTCCGCCTCGAACTCCTTCAGCGCTTTGTCCACGTCGCCCAGCGTGATGATTTTGTAAAGCAACTGCACCGAGCGGTAGCCGAACTCGTAAGGCTTCTGCACCACGGTGGCGTCTATCTCGCCGCGCTTCAGGTGGTTGATGGTCTCAGGCTCGGCGTCAAAGCAAAGGATTTTCACCTTATCGCGCACGCCCGCCTCTTTGACCGCCGCGGCAATCTGCGGACCGTCGTACGAGAACAGCCCCAGAAGCATCTTGACGTCCTTGTGCGCTTGCAGAACGTTCTCCACGTTGGCACGCGCCTTGGCGGGGTCCTTGTTGTCGTCGAAGACGTCTACCAGCACGATATTGGTGCCCTTTATCGCCTCTTTGAAGCCGGCGATGCGCTCGCGGGCGTTGGGCGCGTTCTGGTTGCCCACGAATCCGAACACCTTGCCTCCCTCGGGCAGAAGCTTTTTCGCCGCTTCACCTGCCGCTTTGCCCGCCTCGAAGTTGTTGGTGCCGATATAGGCGATGCGCTTGGAGTTCGCCGCGTCCGAATCGAAGGTGATAACTTTGATGCCGCTGTTCATCAGCTCGTCGATGACCGGACCGATGGTATCGGACTCGATCACCGAGATGCCGATGCCGTCCACCTTCTGCGCCTGATACTCTTCAATAATCTGACGCTGAAGCGCGGGCGAGTCGGTGGTTGGTCGGCGCGAGATGGCTTCACAGCCCAGCTCCTCTGCCGCCTTCCTCATGCCCACTTCCATCGGGTCCCAGAACGGCGAGTTGCCGTTGGTAATAAGCACGATACGAACCTTCTTCTCGCCAGTGGTGGAAGGAGCCGATGCCTGCTCCTTCTTGCCACAGCCTGCTGTCATGAGCACAAGCGCTGCGAGCGCGACAATATATATCCCTGAGTTTCTCATCATTACTCCTCCTGCCTGCAGAGACTGCTTTTTTATTCTCCACACGTGCTGGAACGTCCTGCTTGCTGAAGGGGCGTCAGAGGGCAGGGAGTGACAAACGAATGGGCGGGCACGCTAAACTACTGTGTACACGTATATGTATAGTAGAACAACTCACAATCCTGTAAAGGAGGGATGCGCCATGACAAAGAATATGGGCATCGCCGATCGGGTCATTCGTCTCATCATCGCCGTGTTATTGTTCGCGTTGATTGGGCTGGGCACGGTACAGGGTGTGCTGGCGTGGGTGATGGGTATCCTCGCGCTCATCCTGCTGGGCACGAGCGCGGTGGGCTACTGCGGGCTGTATAAGGCGCTGGGCATTTCCACCCTGAAACAGGAAGGCAGCTCACCCGATGAGAAGTCTGTCACCACGTAGCCAGATTTGATGGAAGGAGCTGGAGAGCGAACCTCCTGTAGGGGCAACCCCCTGTGGTTGCCCCTTTCTGGATAAAGCCCTCACCCTGACCCTCTCCCACAAGGAGAGGGCGGAACGGCTCGGCGGGAGCCTCGCCCTCCATAGGACAACGCATTCGCCCGGAATTGGAGGGCGAGCGTCCTGTAGGGGCAACCCTCTGTGGTTGCCCCCTGACGTGGAACAGCCCCACCTAACCTCCCCGCAGGCGGGGAGGAATTTGCCTCCCCCTTCCCTCGCAGGGAAGGGGCTGGGAGTTAGGTTGGCAACGACTCGGCGGAAGCCTGGCCCTCCAGCGACAAATACCTCCATATAAGGAGCGATAACACCACTGCCAGCACCACGAAGCTTATCTCTACCACACCGCCGGCGCCCCACCGCACCAGCCAATTGCGCCCGTCAGCGGTAAACAGCACGGGCGGCAGATATTTCGCCCATGTCAGCGCGGTCTGCATCCACACCGTCCACAGCAACCACGTGTGGGCAGGCGCGCCCAGCCGATACCACAGCGCGGTCAGATAAGCCGTGACCAAAAGCAGAACCACAAGCCCCGCGAAGCCCCAACCAAAGGCGAGTAACTGACGCTCGTCATACAGGTAGCGCAGGGTATCCATTGCCGACACCAGCGTGACCGCCACGCCCGTGCCAAACGGCGCCCAGCCGCCACCGGCCAGACCGCCCAGCAGACCGATGAGCATCCACCAGAAGGGGAGATTCCCCCACCCTTCTGCCCAGCTGACGTCCAGCTCCACCGCCAGCGTCGGTATCAGCCACAGCAGGACGGTCACATCGTCCCAGATGCGCTTCCAGGGGACAACCTGCGGAGGCTGGACAGCGTGCAAGCCCGTTACCTTCCAGCCGATGCCCAGTCCCGCCCCGGCGATGAAGCCGAAACTCATCTCCATTACCTTCCACCAGTCCATCCAGGGCTGTATTGCCTCACCAAACGGCTTCTGGTGGTGCCCCCATGCCTGCAACACCTCGCCGAAGCTGAAGCCAATCGCGCCTGCCACGATGCCCCACAGCGCCATCATCACCGCCTGACGGTGCTTTTTGAACGCGCCGGTATACACTATCAGCCCAATCAGCGCGAACCACAATCCACCCCACCACTCCACGCGCGGTTTGGGGTCAAATCGCTTGGAGAAGTAGATGAGCGGCAGTTCATCGGGCGGATGATGCGGGCGGTTGAGCACCTGCACGCCGACCACGAAAAGCACAATTGCCCCCACAAGAACTGCGACCAGCTCTGCCGGGCGATATCGCTCACTGCAGGCGATAGCGAGAAAAATGCCCGTGATGCCTATCCATACGCCCCCTTTAATCGCCAGACCCAGCAGACCCCACCAGTAGGTAGGCGAAGGATACTGGTCCTGCACCAGCCCGATGGTCTGCCCATAGGTCATCATCCCGCCCAGCGAGCAGGCAAACGCGCCGACCGCTCCCAGCCGCGCAGCGTCCCTGCCCCTCCAGCCCGACAGAAACGCCAGCGCCAGCCCCACCAGCGCGCCCGGCACCATCGCGCCCGTCTCACCGCCAAACTGTCCTCGAATGCCCCACCCGAGGCACATCGCCAGAGCAGGAAACAAGGCCCATCGCCACATCGCCCTGCCCTCCTTGCTGTTTTTCCTTTCCTGTTCGACGCAGGCTGAGGCGTTCCTGCCAGCATCACCCAGAGCAATAGCAGAGGGTTTGAGAGCATTTGTTGCGTTGAACACAAGCGAAGGGTCTCAAAATCCCCCACTTCGTTTCGCTTAGCAAGCAGTGCTAACGTAAATCCCACTTATGTTTCCATTCCAGTACTTATTTTAGGATTTATCACAAACTGGTAATATTAACGTTACATTTCCTTTCTTACACATGATATGCTTGGAGCGACAAGACACATCCAGGGAGGTGTAGACCGTGAAGAAAGTTCTCAGTCTGTGTGCTCTGATGCTGGTAATGTGGGTGATACCCGCCTATGCGTTCACTCCCATCTCCAGCCCGGACGCCAGCTACCTGGCATCCACAACCTACATCAATATCGCATCCATATGGGATGGCACCAACGTTCCCTCCATCACCGATGGCACGTTGACGGTCTCCTTTGTGGACCCCGGCAGTGGTGGCGCGCTACCTATGAAAAAATACACGGCGCCGAACGTCACCTGGGCTACTTGGAGCGCGGCGCCCGACTCGCAGAGGGGACCAGGCGATACCCTGCCAGTGCTTTTCTCCAACGGCGCGACGGCGGTGCGCTTCAACCTGTCTATGCCTGTTTCCACCTTCGGGTTCGAGGCTGAGCCGAATCCCTTTGCTGTATACACGTTGACTGCGTTATTCTATGATGCCTCGGACAATCTACTGGGGAGCATCACCCAAAACGTGGACGGGAATGCCGGCGCGCGCCTGTTCGCGGCGAGCTCGTCAACGCCCATTTCGTACGTGGTCTTCTCGGGTCAGGTGGACTGGGCGGCTGGTGCGTTCCGGTATGCTCTGCCGCAGGGCGGACCGGTCATCCCCGAACCGACTACCATGGCGCTGTTTGGGGCTGGTTTGCTGGGCTTCCTGCCTCTGCGACGACGGCGATAGTACCTGGTGTTCCTCTTTCAGCAAGCCTGCATGTCCTCTGCCGGGCGTTTGCCCGGCAGGTTCTCTTATCTGGATAGCCCCCAAAACCCCTCTCCCGACCTCTCCCCGACGCGGTACAGCCCCACCTGACCTCCGTGCCGACGGGAACCCCTCTCCCGACTTCTCCCCGACGCGGGGAGAGGAGAGTCTCCCCTTCCCTCGCAGGGAAGGGGACGGGGGTTAGGTTGCTTTCAAACACGGCTCGGCAGGAACCTCGCCATCCAGGAGGTACACGGCTGTATTCCCGCTTGCACTGCAGGCAGGCGTCGTGCTAAAGTAGTGTCAGACCTGAAGGGGAGAGGCACATGAGCTACACCATCGGCATGCAGGCAATCCGCAGGCAATCGCCTGAGCGACTGGCACATACCGAATACTGCAGTAACTATGCGCTGGTTCGGGCAGTCACCGGCAAAGACCCCGCGAAGGACCCCGACGCCTGGCGGGCGTTTCATGATGCCTGGCAGATTGACCTCCTCTGGGTAACCAACGATGGACCCGTTAGCTGGGCGCAGAGGGGCAGGGTGACTGATATGGGACACGCCGAGTTTCTGGAGGGCGGGGTTGACCGACGTGACAGCGTGTACTGTCCCTTCCGCGACGTGGAAGAGGTGCTGAACTTTGACGCCGTGGAAGAGTACGGTCTGCCCGATATGGACGAGCTGGTGCAATACTATGAAGAGTGTTACCGCCGCGGGCAGGCAGAAAACCCCAACCAGATATACACCGGCGGTTATTACAAGACCATCGTATCAGGGGCGATAGAGGCGTTCGGATGGGATATGCTGTTGGAAGCCGCTGCCGACCGCCAGCGGTTCGACCGCGTGCTGGAGAGCTTCTATCGGCTGTCTCTGCATCACTATCAGGCGTGGGCGAAGACCTCCATTGAGGTGTTCATCTGCCACGACGATATGGTGTGGTCGCAGGGACCGTTCATGCATCCCGATTTCTATCGCAGTGCCATCTTCCCGCGCTACGCCCGATTGTGGCAGGTTCTGCATGAAGCGGGCAAGGTGGTGCTCTACTGCTCGGACGGCACGTGGACGGAGTTCGTGGACGACATTGCGCAGGCGGGTGCAGATGGATTTATCTTTGAACCCACCACCTCACTGGACTACGTGGTGGAGCGATACGGCAAAACACACGTGATTGTGGGAAGCAAGGTGGACGCCCGCACCCTCACCTTCGGCACGCGCGAACAGATACAGTGGGAGATTGACGAGACCCTGCGCCTTGCGAAAGATTGTCCGGGCTTCATGTTTGCAGTGGGCAATCATATTCCCAGCAACGTGCCCGTCGACAACGCCCTGTTCTATTACGATTACCTCAGCCGGCACTGGTGGCGCTAAAGCGCGAACACCTTCGGCGGTTCGACGGCGGCGGCGCGTCCCGCATTGCGCCGAATCTGCTCTACCTCTTCGTCGGGGATGGCGCGTTCGAAGCGGCGAAAGCCCGCTACCTCAAAGCCGTGCTTGTGCGCCAGGCGGGTAATCTCTTCCACCTGTTCCACGCTGATGTCCGCCCCTAGAGTGAAGCATTCGTAGCGTCGCTCCAGCGCAAGGATGATGGTCTCGGCGATGCACGCCTCGGCGTGTTTGGGCGGGAAGCCGAAGTTGAAGCCGAAATCCACCGCCTCGCCCGGCACGCGAATGACCCCGCCGTCAATGACCAGCACGTCGTTGCGTTTCTCGTAAACGGCGGCGGAGACGTTACGCGGACGCGCCACGTCACACACCACTGCGCCCGGGCGCAGGTCTTCCGGCTCCACCAGCACATCCGTCGCCGAGCTGACTGCAATCACGATGTCGGCGTCGCGCACCGCGCTGTGCGAGTCGGTAGAGACATACACTTCGGCAGGGGCGGTGCGGGCAATCTCCGCCTGCAGGGCTTCCAATCGCTCACGGTTCCTCGCCACCAGCGTTATCTGCGCGACGTACTTCGCCAGGATGCGCGCGCATACACTGCCGATTGCCCCTGTTGCCCCGATGACCGTTGCTTTCGCCTCCTCAGCACGAATGCCCATTCGCGCCGCCGCCAGCAACGCTCCCTGCAGGGCACTGCCTGCCGTGTACGAGTTGCCGGTGGTGACGGGCGTATTCAGGGCGCGAGCCACACTGACGCCGCGGTCGCCCACTACCTTCAGGAACGCTCCCAGCCCGATGATTTGTGCGCCCAGCTCCTCTGCCTTGCGTCCTGCCTGCACGATTTTGGGCAGAACCTTCTCGAAGGGCGTCTCCATCAGAACGCGCGGCGTCATCGGCACGGCGATGAACCAGCCTTCCGCCTGCGCCCCTGTGCGCGACACAATACCGGTGATATGGGAGAGCACTCGCGGTGGCACATGCTTGAACGCTTCTTCCACCCACCGGAAGGGAAGTGCTTTCAAAATGGGGTATTTTCGGGTAAAATCGCTCTGGCGCAACGGATGTAAGATAAATGCGAATCGCTCCACGCCTCCATACCGCCTGTTCCGCAGGTTTCGCTAACATTTTACCGACTTTGCGCTGATTGTGCAACCGCACCGGGTGCGAAGGAGTTCGGTGATACAGAGGCGAAGCATCTAGCGTATATATCTGGTGAAAAAAGGCTTACAGGGAGGTGCACCGATGATTACCGAAAGCCAGCTGCGTCAGGCGCAACAGCGGGCGATGGAGTATCTGCGCAAGGCCAACATCGTACTCTCGCCCGAGGAGCAGAAGAACATTGAAGTAGCCGATTTTGGGCTGGGCGACCTGGAAAACACCGGGCTGGAGCTCGTGGTATACGTGAACACCGACCGGTACTGCGCGAAGGAGCTGGTGCTGTTCCCGCGCCAGACCTGCCCTGAGCATCGCCATCCGCCGGTGAACGGCGACCCCGGCAAGATGGAGACTTTCCGCTGCCGTTGGGGCGAGGTATACCTTTACGTAGAGGGCGACCCCACGCCGAACCCGAAGGCGAAGCCGCCCGCAGGGCGAGAGAAGCACTACACTGTGTGGCACGAAATCGTCCTGCGCCCGGGCGACCAGTACACCATCCCGTCCAACACCAAACACTGGTTCCAGGCGGGCGACGAGGGGGCGGTGGTCAGCGAGTTCTCGTCCACCAGCCGGGACGAGGCGGACATCTTCACCGACCCCGAAATCGAGCGCATCACCAAGGTGGTTCCGGGCTAACGCATGGAAGAGAGACTGAGCGACCGTCTGCGCCCGTTCGGGCTGGCGGTTGGGGTTTATCTGCTGTATCGCGTGGGGGCGCCGCTGGTCACCTTTCTGGGCGATGGTTTCGTGCAGGTGGCGCTCTCCACGCTGGTGTTCATGGCGCTGGCGACGTGGGTGGTGATGCGTGCGGCGGGGCTTCCTCTGCGTCCGGCGGCGGCGCTGGGGTGGATGCTTTTCTTGCTGATAGGGTTTGTGGCGGTGCGCGTGTCGCCGGCGTTCCTGCCTGTACTGCGTCAGAGCCCGGTTGCACTGGAGATTGTGCTGGGCGTTAGCGATACGCTGATGGTGCTTGCCGCCAGTATGCTGGGGCTGGCGGTATCGCATATCATCCGCGAGCCGAACATCCTTGCGCCCGCCGCCCTGTTTGCTGCGCTGGTGGACTTCGCGGTGGTGAGCCTGTGGATACCGCATGTGATGCAGGCAGCGCCGCAGGCGTTAAGCACCGTAGCGGTACACGTACCGCAGGTCGGCGCCAAACCGACCCCGACAGGACTGCGCCCCATCGGCATCATCGGTCCGGCGGACTTTGTGTTTCTGGCGTTCTACTTCGCCTGCGTGTGGCGATTCGGCATGGCGGCGCGAGCTACCTATATCTGGATGGTGATCGCCCTGGCGGGATACATGTTCTTCCAGAACCTGGTGGGCTCGTTGACGCCGCGCTTTATGGACGCCGTGGACATGCTGCCCGGTCTGGTGCCGATGGCGGTGGTGCTGTTGATTGTCAACCGCAAATACTTCCGTTTTTCGCGCGAGGAGAAGCGGGCGATAGCAGTGACCGCGTTGATTGTGGTGGGTATTATCGCTTTTGCTTTTATCGCGACCAAACGCTAACGCAAGGAGGACAGTGCAATGATTGTCACCACAACACCCTCCATCGAGGGCAAAACCATTCGGCAGTATCTGGGAGTGGTAGTTGGCGAGGCGGTGGTGGGCGCGAACATCTTTAAGGACATCTTTGCCGGCATCCGCGACATCGTAGGAGGTCGCTCAGCCGCCTATGAGGAGGAACTACAGAAAGCACGCGATATCGCCATCAGCGAGATGATTCAGAAGGCATCTGCGCTGGGTGCGAACGCCGTAGTCGGCGTGGACCTGGACTATGAGGTGGTAGGGCAGGGCGGCTCCATGCTGATGGTCAGCGTAAGCGGCACCGCTGTGATTGTGGAATAGATACCTCTCATTACGATACGTCGCAACCCTCTGTTACATTGTACGGCAGGGAAGAGGGTCATCTTTTTCATTGTTGGGTAAAATAAAGGTGGAATGACACACGAATCAGGAGAGGCAGGATGAGCCTTTACGCCGAAAAGCGCGTGCGTCAGGAACCCGGCATCTGTGGGGGTGTTCTCAGCATCCCTGAAGAGCGCATGCCCGTGTCGTTCATCCTGCGCTGTTTCGCCGAAGGCATGAGCCACCGCGAGATTCTGCGCGCCTATCCCCAGCTGAGCGAAGAGGACCTGAGGCTGGCATTGCTCGCCGCGGCGCAAAGACTGGAGCACGAAGATGAAAATCCTGCTGGACAGCCAGATTAGCGCACAGGTCGCCGCGTGGCTGTGCAGGATGGGACACGATGTGCGGGAGGTGCGCGGCGACCCCACCCTGCAGGGCGCACCCGACGAAACGCTGGTACAGACCGCCTGGCGCGAAGGAAGAGTGCTGGTCAGCGCAGTGCCTGCCTTCCTCCGCTTCATTTCCCGTCATAGCAGATGGCGACCGGGGGCTATTCTCCTGCTGGCAGGTGACCCCCGTCCCCGTTCACAAATACAAATCCTGCAAGCCCTGCTGGAGCGCGTTCCCGAAACAAAACTGATGACCAGCCTCGCCGTTGTAGAAGGGTACCGCGTGCGCATCTATCCGCTGTTTGCCCAGCCGTTAGCACAGCCTACTCCTGAACTACAGCCCCGCCCATCGGAACCTCTCCCCTCCCCTTCGTCGGTTCCTGCGCCGGGGTCACCTCTCGCCTGCCCCGTGTGCGGCGCCACCCTCAAACCGCTTCACGGTTGTAAACAGGTGTGTCCGGCGTGCGGCTACCTGAGCTCCTGCAGTATGGACTGAGGAACAGCAGGTATTTGCCCACACACGGCGAACGGGATTGCGAAAAGATAAACGCAGGAGGAGGTATGCACCATGCCCGAATCGTTCCTGAATCTCCCCCCGATGGGCAGGCACATTGGACATAAACCCGAACAGATACGCGCCCTGCCCACTTACCGAACCGGTCAGCCTATCGTGGGAACCTATTACTTCTACTGGTACGATGTGAACACCGGGGAGCACTTCATCGACCACGACGGCACGGACGCCCTGACCGACCATCCCGCCAACCCCAAGGGCTACAGCTACCGCTCACCCGATTGGCATCGGCGTGAGATGGACGACATCCTGCGTGCCGGCATCGACTTCATCCTGCCTGTGTACTGGGGCAACCCTGCCGACCGACAGCCGGGCAAGGGGCTATACTGGAGCTTCGAGGGGCTGGAGGCACTGGTTAAGGCACAGGAAGCGATGCTTGCCGCCAGACGTCGACCGCCCAAAATCGGCATGTTCTACGACACCTCCACCCTGCAGTGGAACGCTAACAGCTATCATGCCGACCTCACCACGCGCGAGGGGCAGGAGTGGTTCTACGTCTCCATTCGCGACTTCTTTTCGATGGTGCCGCCCAGGCTGTGGGCGATGATAGACCACCGACCGCTGATTTTCCTGTACGCCGCGGCGTTCGCAAAGGACTACAACCAGCAGGCGATTGACTTCGTGTATCAGCAGTTCCAGAAAGACTTCGGCTGCCGCCCGTACATCGTGCGGGAAGCCTCGTGGAGCAAGGTCAAGACCGATAGCGTTTACGCCTGGGGCGGTGCACTGGCTCCCAGAATTCTGGAGGTAGCCGCCATCGGACCAGGTTATGACCACTCGGCGGTGCCCGGAAGGACGCCATTAGTGCGCGACCGCGAAGGCGGCAGGTTCTTCGAACGCAGCTGGGAGCAAATCCTGCGTATGAACCCCGCCCGTCGCCCGTTCATTGTGATGATTGAAACCTGGAACGAACTGCACGAGGGCACAGACATCTGCCCGTCCCGCGAGTACGGCGACCAGTACGTGAAGCTGAACGCCCGATACGCACAGATGTTCAAACGCAAAGCGCAGCTGCGCCCCCAGGGGGCATACGCCACTGCCCGCGAGGCCTCGGTGCAGATGGAGAGACAGCTCGTTTCGCGCGGCATCCGCCCTCACATAGACCCCAACGGAGATGGGCTGATGGAACCCACCGAGGTCAACGGCGTGAGCGCATGGCGAACCCTGCCCAATCGCCACCATAACATGCGCTTCGCCTATTTCGACGTGGATGACAGATTCTACTTTGACGACGGCGTGCCCGTGCAGATTGAAGTGGAAGTCTGGGACGGCGAGGGCGAATTCACCATTGAGTACGACTCTACCGACCCTGCCGGCAGTGTGCATGAGGGCGCGTTCAAGCAGGCGAAGGCGTTCACGCTGGGCAACACCGGACGGTGGCGCACCTTCAGTGTGACCATCAACGATGCACGCTTCGTGGGGCGAGCCAACGGCGCAGATTTTCGGCTGGGTTCATCACAGGAGCTGCGCATCCGGCAGGTGACGGTGCGCAAACTGCGTTGATACAAGGGATTCTCGCGCCTGCTGGCTAATCCACAGGTGGAGGTTCAATGCATAATGGCAAACGGAAACTTCATCGGGCTGATTGGTCTGGGCGTGATGGGGCAGAACCTCGCGCTGAACATCGCGCGAAAGGGCTACTCCGTCAGCGTGTACAACCGCACCGCCTCCCGCACCGAGGCGTTCATCAGGGAGCGAGTGACGAACGAACCCGTCACCCCCGCTTATGACCTGCAGACCTTTGTGCAAAGCCTTCAGCGACCGCGCAAAATCATCCTGATGGTGCAGGCTGGCTCGGCGGTGGACGCCATGATAGAGAGCCTGACGCCCCTGCTGGAACGCGGCGACCTGATTATCGACATGGGCAACTCGCACTACGCCGACACCGAGCGACGCCTCGAGACCTTAGCCACCCGAGGGTTGCTGTTTCTCGGCACGGGCGTCAGCGGCGGCGAGAGAGGCGCACTGGAGGGACCCTCTATTATGCCCGGCGGCACCCCCGAAGCGTATGCCCTGGTGGAAGAGGTGCTGACTCGCATCGCCGCGCAGACCGAAGACGGCGCATGTTGCACCTACCTGGGGCGCGGAGGTGCAGGGCACTTCGTCAAGATGGTGCATAACGGCATCGAATACGCCATCATGCAGGCGATTGCGGAAGCATACGATGTCCTGCGCTCGGCGGCAAGGCTGTCCACCATGCAAATCGCCGACCTGTTCGAGAGGTGGAACGGGGGCGCACTGAACTCGTTCCTGATGGAGATTTCCTTCAAAGCCCTGCGCAAAGTGGACGAGGAGACCGGCAATCCGCTGGTGGAGATGATTCTGGACAGAGCGGAGCAAAAGGGTACGGGCAAGTGGACGGCACAGTCTGCATTAGACCTGGGTGTGCCCGCGCCGTCGCTGGCAACGGCGGTTTTCGCCCGCACCTTATCGCACTTTAAGGACGACCGCGTGCAGATTGCCGGCGCTATGGCGGACTCGCTGTGTCACTCGTGCCCGCTGGAACCTCGCGACCTTATTGAGGCGGTGGAGCATTCGCTGTTGCTGAGCATGTTCCTGAGCTTCTCGCAGGGGCTGTGGCTGTTATCGGAGGCATCGCGCACCTACGACTTCGGCTTGAACCTGTCGGAGGTTCTGCGCATCTGGAAAGGCGGATGCATCATCCGCGCACGGATGCTGAACTTCCTGCGCGAGATTGTGCAGGAAGACCGGGAGAACCCGCACCTTCTGCTCAGCCCGAAGGCGCAGGCGTTTGTGCTGGAGCAGATACCGTTTGCCCTGCGCGTGATAGAGACAGCGCACACCTGCGGCGTTCCTGTGCCGGTGCACTCCAGCGCGGTAGATTATCTGCTGAGCATGAGCCGGGCGAACCTGCCTGCCAACCTGATTCAGGCACAGCGCGACTTCTTCGGTGCACACACCTACGAGCGGATTGATAAACCGGGCACGTTCCACACCGAGTGGGAGTAATGCCACTCTGCCGTTAGCTGAACACAGTTCTTGTCATACTGAACACTTTTACCGTCATGCCGAGCACCAGCGAAGCATCTCGTAGTTCAAAGACTGAGATTCTTCGCTCCGCTCAGGCTGACAGACACACGAGACCCTTCGCCCCGCTCGGAATGACAGTGGTGTTACTCTACCTCCCGTTCTTGCGAGCAGTTTTCCGGTTGCTTAACCTGCTAACTGCAGTCCTGACGGCGTGTTCGCCTCAACAGGAGAGGTTCCCTTCCTCAACGAGCGGGCAGGAACAAGCTGGGTGAATGTAGTAAAAAAGGTTATAATACAAAGCACACCATTTTGAAGAGGTGCGGAACGAGAAAGGAAGTGTTCCACGATGAAGCCTGCAGAGGAAGAAAGCAACCTGCGCTACCGTGCGCTGTTCGAATGCGCCCAGGACGGCATCTTTCTCTTTGATGCGGATGCTGGCAAGTTTGTCGAGGTGAACGGCGCCTTTTTACGCATGTTCGGCTACTCCCCGGAGCAGATTACTCAGATGACTATCTTTGACCTGCCGCGAGATACCGAAGAGAACATTCGCAAGAACATCCAGAGGGTGCTTCAGCATGGCTACTGGCAGCTGGGCGAGCGCACCTATCGCCGCGCCGACGGTTCCCTGATAGAGGTGGAGGTGTATGCGGCTCTGCTGAACCTGAGCGACCGCCGATACATCATGGCAGTTGCCCGCGACATCACCGAGCGCAAACGCAATGAACAGGAGCGCCAGCGGATGCAGGAACAGCTGGAGCAGGCTCGCAAGATGGAGACCATCGGCACTCTGGCGGCAGGAGTAGCACACGACTTCAACAACGTGCTGTCGGTCATTATGGGCAATGCGGAGCTTCTGCTGGTTACCCACGCCAGCGACCGCCGTGTGACAGAGCATGTCCGCCAGATTCTGCAGGCGTGCGAGCGGGGCAAGAAGGTGGTAGACGCCTTGCTGACTCTGGGGCGGCGCAGTGTCAGTGAAATGCGCTTTCATAACCTGAACAGCCTGATTTCAGCATCCCAGCAGATACTGAGCCATATCCTGCCTGCCACCATCCGTCTGGAAATACACCTGCAACCCAACCTGCCTGCGGTAAAGATGGACGTTACCCAGATAGAGCAGATGATCATGAATCTGTGTTCCAATGCCAGAGACGCCATGCCCTCCGGCGGCAGTATCATCCTGCGCACCTGCAGTCTTATGCTGAGAACGCCGCGCGTAATGTCGGGTATCCATCTGCCGGCGGGAGAATATGTGTGCCTGGAGGTCGAAGATACCGGCGCGGGCATCCCCCCTGAACATCTGCCCCGTATTTTTGAACCATTCTTCACTACGAAGCCTGTGGGGATGGGCACCGGGCTGGGGCTGGCGACCGTATACGGTATCGTGCAGGCGCACGGTGGAGGTATCGAGGTGCAGTCCACACCGGGTAAGGGAACCTGTTTTCGTATCCTTTTACCGGCGGCGCGAGGCGAAGAGCCTGCCTCCACCGAAATCGAGCAACCCCAGGGCATCCCCCACGCCAGCAGCAGACGAATTCTGTTCGTGGACGATGAGCAAAACATCCGTGAGACGGTCGCGCAGATGCTTCGGCTTCAGGGATACGAAGTGGATGTCGCTGCCAACGGCGAGGAAGCCCTGCAGATACTGCGCGAGCGCAGAGAGCACTACCATCTGCTGATTACCGACCTGACCATGCCTGAGATGGACGGCATCCGCCTGGCACAGCAGGTACACGCGCTGAATCCTGACCTGCCCGTCGTGCTGTGCAGCGGCTACGGTGCGGAGGTGATAGAACAGGCATCAGGTCTTCCCAACCTTGCGGGGCACGTTCAGAAACCCTACCGGCGCCAGCAACTTTTCGCCGTTATCGAACAGGCTCTGAATCGCTAATCCCCTTTCCAGCGCACCCGTACCGGCTCCATCGCGCGGCGATACCACTGCTCCGCAAAAGAGGCATCTTTCGCGCCGGGCAGTATCACATAGCGCAAGCGAACCCCGCTGGTGCGAGCGGTATTGAAACCGATGCCGCCCATCGCCTGGCTGTCCCAGTAGACGATGGAATCCACCGGGGTAAGTGCCAGGCAGGCGTGCGCCCAGTGCTCAGCATACACGGCATACCAGCGCAGTCCGTCGGTGGTGCGCATCACGCCCTCGGCATCGCCCTTGCCGTCCACCTGCGCTTTCACCCCGCCACTGTCCTCGTAATTGCCCGGCTGGCTGTAGAAGGCGCGGCTGTAAGTGCCCTCGTTTGTGCTGGTATCTATCTCCACGTCAAAGTAGCGCGGGGTGAAGGTGTAACGTTTGGTATATGTCACCCCTCCCGCCAGTTCCCGTTTCACCTCCACAATCGTACGCACCTGTCCGTGCGCCAGCACCTGTATCTGAGGCTCCGCAGCGCCCTGCTCTTCTACCCAGCCCGTTCGCTGCGAAGAGAACACCAGTTTAGCGATGAACGGCTCGTATCGAGAGAGGTTAAGAGCACTGCTTTTTAGCGGACCAGGGTCTCGGGCGATGATGTTACGAGGCACGCCGTCACGCAGGCTCAGGGAGTAGGTCTGTCGCGAGATATATGGCGACTGAGCGTTCACGCCCGATAAAGTATTCGCCGGCAGAACCCGTCCTGCCCGACGCATCGCATAGAGTACCACCCGCTGGGTGGAGCCTGCCGGCAGTTTTCCCAGAAGGATAAAGGCAATCTCTACCCGCCCGTCTTCCAGTCGGTCACACTGGGCAGGCAGTTCCTTCAGCGCGCCGGAGGCTTCACCAGATAGATGGAACATCCTTACCGACTCCGGCGCAAACGGAGGATTTTCTACCGTGACCACCACCACCTCATCCTCGCGCTCCACCGAACCAATCTCTACCTGCAGTTCTCGCCGGTAGTCCCAACGCTTGATGTCGCGGTCTACCATGATATGTACTGACCATGCGTTGTCGAGCGTAGAAATCTCCTGTGCGCTTCGGGGCAGGCTGGCGTTGGCAATTAGAACGCGTTCGCCGTCCAGTCGGGAAGTGTCCACTTTCACCGTGACCTTTTTCTCACTCCGGACATCCACAACGTCTACCCTGCCCTGCCAGAGGCGGTACTGGGGAAGGGTTCTATCCGCATACAGGCTGATCCGGATGTCACGAGCGGGAGCATAGCCTACATTGGTTAACTTCAACGTTACCGTTAGGGGCTGTCCCTGCTTCACCGGCTTGTTTTCCAACGCGATTGCCACGTGCACATCAGGGCGTCGGGCTTGCCTGCCGCATAGGAGTTCATAGTGGGAACACATCTTCCATTCATACCCCACCTTCAGTTCCAGCAGCTGTTCTTCTGTCCACTTCAAACCAGCCTGACCGAAGCGTTGTTGCTCTGGCACAAGAAGCACATAGTTTACGGTGCTACGCCTGTCCCATTTTGCACTGACCCAGCGTGGGTCTATCCGAACAGTGCCGCTCTTCGCGTATGCCTCCACCCGTATGGTCTCGCTGTTGATGCGGCGCAGGAACACCCATTCCGAGGGCGTCTCGCGGAACCAGAAGCCATCGGCAATGACAGTGGTTACCTGTGTGCCGTTCACCAGCAGACGGCTCTGCTGGATGCGTGGACCCTTGACCCAGAAGCCGTACTTCGGCAGGGTGACCTGGCTCTTGCCCACCGTCATGGAATAGGGCTTCTCCCCGAAGTTGACCACCACCATTGTGCCGTCGGCGAAGCGGGTGCGCTGTACCGCGCGGTCGGAGGTCAGAAACTCGTGGCTCAGCATCTCCTGCTGGGCAACGGCTTCATGCAGTTTGGAGGTCAGGCGATAGGTGCGCACGAACGCCTGCCTGTCGCGATGCCACGCCCCCTGTGGTTCCAGCCACATGAGAGGAATCGTGCCGTAGAGGATGTTGAACAGGACTTTTCTGTTCATGTTTTCGGGGTCGGCTTTTAACAGAAAATCGGAGGCGTCGCCCCAGTACCAGGTGGAGACCACGCAGTCATGGAACACCAGCTCCCACAACGGCACGCGGTGTTCATGACCGATTCCCCACTTCTCGTATTCGCTCCACGGGGGCAGTTTGTTGCCCCAGGGGTCGGTGAAGGATTGCTCTTTGCTTTCGGGTCGGATGAGATGCCCGGCGGGCCAGGAGAACTGGTAACTGCTCATCATGCCTTCGATGTAATCCTGATGGGGCACGCCCCACCAGATGCCATGTTCCCCACCGACTATCAGCCCTAACGAGCGCACATACGCGAGCAATTGTTCACCCTGTTTCCGCTTTTCGGTACGGGTGAGCGGGTGGTTGGGGTCGTAGCACTCGTAAAGACCTTCGGCGGTGGTCACGTCGATGAAACGCCCCAGGAAGGGATACTCTGCCAGCGCGGCGGGGATGACCCTTTTCGCGGTGCGCACCCACAGCGCAGGACAGCGTTTCATATACTGCAAGCCTTCCATGGTGCGCCAGGCGGTCATCCGCTCGCCGTTCGCCATCAACACCACACTGGCTGGCACCAAATCGTGAGTCGAGTCAACTTTTCCCTCGCTATCCACCTGCAGGACATCGGTATAGTTGTCGTACTCGCTGGTGATGTAGCCTGCCTCCACCGCCTGTTTCATCGCTTCAGGCGAGGCGGTTCCATGCAGAATGAGCTTGTCGATACCCAGCGACTTCGCCTCCTGCACAAACTGTGCGTAATCCACGCCCCAAACGCCCCACACGTCCGCCGCACCGAACAGGCGGTGCAGTTTGGGGTCGCGCTTTGCCTTCTCGCGGAGGGTCACCAGCAAGCCCTGCGCCCGGGCGTGGTTTCGGTACGCTTTGGCGAGAGCCACATATCCACCCTGCGCCACAAAGTGATACACCATCCGGCGCGGATAGGCAAACCTGCCCTTCTGGGGCCACCAGCCAACCTGCGGCGCTGCTACCTCGCGTTCTCCAACCCGGTAGTGCCTGCACTCCAGCACGCCATCGTCGGCGGTATCTACTATCAGCGCGTAACCGAAGCCCTTCTGCAGGTCGCAAACGCCCACCCAGGGCATATCCAGCCTGTCCAGCGTCCGCCAGCGAGCCGGGAAAGGCTGAAGGTCAAGTGGATACAGATGACCGTCGCAGTAGTCGGCAATAGCCAGCGCACCCTGTGGAGTGTCCAGCACCAGCGGTGCCAGGAACAGCATCCCGGAGAAGGGCGAGTCGTTCCCCTGCGCCTGGGCGGTGATGTGCAGTTCGGGAGCCTTTGGGGGCACGCGCAGGGTTACCTCCAGAACGCCCGTTTTGCCGCCCTCCAGAGGCAGGTCGGTGTGGAAGCGTATCCCCTCCGCAACCGCCTGCACATCGCGCATCGCAAAACGCACTCCCTCCGGGTTTTTCCAGAGGTAGCCGCATCGCTTATCGAGCACTGAAAACTGCCCCTTATCGGGCATCACGGTGACGCGGATGAAAGTGTTCTCTATCTGCCACTGTGCGTCGTTCTGCACCACCCGGGTCTGTGCCTGAACGGCGGACACTGCACAACCAGCAAGCCACAACAGAGCAAGCCATCGCCACATCATTGCTGTTACCTCTCACTTCGACCAGAATGATAAAGGCATTATTCATAATGACACAAATCAAAAGCCCCCTTCCTTGGAGGAAGGGGGCTGGACGTTACTTGCTCGGTTTCTCGTCTTCGGGCACTTCGGGTGGAGGCTGTAGCGGTAGGCGGAAGTAGAAGGTGGAGCCTTTGCCCTCTTCGCTTTCCACCCAGATAGTTCCGCCATGCCGTTCCACCAGGTGCTTCACCAGGAACAGACCGATACCTGTGCCTCCTGCCTCTCGCGTGTCGCGGTTATCCACCCGGTGGAACCGCTCGAAAATCTTGGGCAGGTGCTCTTTCGGGATACCGATGCCCTGGTCGCTGACGCTGATAAGCACCGATTCGCCTTCTGGCACGCCCTTCACGCGCACTTCCCCACCGCGCGGCGAGTACTTAATCGCGTTGTTGATCAGGTTGGTGAGTATCTGGTCAACCTTATCCTCGTCCGCCACAATGACGGGGAAGTTCTCGGGGAAGTCCAGGATAATCTGATGCTTCTGCGTGTACGACCGCTGAATGGTGGCTACTCGCTCTGCCAGGGCGGGCAGGTCTATCGGCTTGGGGTTCAACTGCAGTGCCCGTCCCGACTCAATGCGCGAGACGTTCAGCAGGTCGTCAATCAGCCGCTTCAGGCGGTCGGTCTCGGTATCAATAATCTGCAGGAACTCGCGCTGAGTCTCGCGGTCATAGAACCCCTCGGTATCCTGCAACAGCGTGGACACGAACCCCTTGATGGAGGTGAGGGGCGTGCGCAGTTCGTGCGACACCGTCGAGACGAACGCGGTCTTCATGCGCTCCACGTTGCGGATTTCGGTGATGTCGTTGAAGATAGCCACCGCGCCGATCAGGTCGTTCTCCTCATCGCCGCGCACGATGGCTGCCTGCACCTGGAAAATGCGTTCGGCTTCGCTCTCGTGGTCTTTCACCGAGATCTCGGCGGCGCCTTCGTTCTTTTCCGTCAGCGCGCTCTCGAACAGCTCGCGCACCTTATCAATATGGATGACCTCCTTATAAGGCCTGCCAATGACGTTGTCACCGTTCTTGACGCCGAAGATGCGTCGGGCGGAGGCGTTCATCTGGGTGATTCGCTCGTGCTTGTTCACCATCACCAGCCCCGCGTACAGGCTCTCAATGGTGTGCACCAGCTCCTCTTTCTCCTCCACCACCTCACGGTACATCTGGGCGCTGATGATGACCGCCGCCGCGTTACGGGCAAGTCGTTCCAGCAGGCGCACGTCCTCGTCAATGAAATTGCCACCGTAACGCTTGTTGAACACATGCACCACGCCGATGGTGATGCGGTCGATCACGCGGTTCTCCTCATCGCGTTTCTCCACGATAAGGGGTGCACTGACGCCGTTACGGATACGCAAGAGCGCCACATGCTCCTGAAGAGTGCGTGGGTCATTGATGGCATCGTGGAAGATGATGGGCTGTGAGGTGCGGAAGACCTCACCGCTAATGCCCTGTGTGGCGCGGACGCGAAAGCTCCTGATCTCCTCGTCGGTCAAACCAAAGGCTGGGCGCACCGCGTAGAGCTCCCCACTTTCCCTGTCGAACAGCATGAAGACACATTTCTCCGCCTGCAGGATCATCGCAATGCGATGCACCAGACGCTTCAGTGTCTCCTCGAACTCGGTGATAGCGGTGGGGGTCTCTACCGTTTCGGCGGTACTGCGATATTTCTGCTCCAGCTCCCGATAATTGCGCTGCAGCTCCTGTAAATCGCGCTCCAGCTTTGCAATATATCTGTCCTTCTCTTCCAGGCTTTTCTGGAGTGCTTCTATCTGTGAGCGCAGTTGAAACACGTTGTCCATATGCGACCTTTACCTCTCCTGCTTCTCTGCGGATGGTTCCTCTGCACCGAAAGGATTATAACATACAGCCCTCGTGACTGCAACCCGGCCAGCACCCGTGGCGCAGGGGCTGTCCACCATTTGTTAGGCGTTGCCCCCGGTAGAATAGTTCCACAAATGCCTCTTCTGCCCTTACGGGGACTGAAGGATGTGCAGGAAGTCGCACGCGGAGTCCATCTGCATCTCCACTTCGCGACGACACCAGTTCCATGCTTCCGCGTTCAGCCGGAACACCTGCTGAAGCTCGGCGGGAATCTCGGGCATCTGGTCATGCGGGTCATCAGTGCCCACGCTGTGCGAAATCTTATCCCCCAGGTAAACCGCGCCCACCTGCTGGAAGAAGGGCGAATCGGCGACCGGCGCGTGGTGATGGAGCATTACTTCCGCGAAAACCGGAGGCAGGTTCCAGTACTCCACCATTCTGGCGCCCACCTCACAGTGGGTGATGCCGAAAACCTCCTGCTCAACGGCTGGAGCCTCCTCCAGCGAACCGCAGTGCTCCACCACCGCGCGATATTCTTCAGGGAAGTTCTGGCTGAGGAAGAGAATCCCCAGGTCGTGCAGTAAGCCGGTCAAAAACATCTCCTCGCGCAGGATGAGGTCTTTGCGCAGATGTCTGGCAAGGGTTGAAGCAGCCAGCGCCGTTTCCAGAGAATGCTCCCAGAAACGCTGTCGGTTCACCGGGCAGGCTACCCCGTGACGAAGCACCAGTCGCACCGCCGCGACGCCTATCGCCAGATTGCGAACGGTCTCGAAACCCAGAAGAATGATCGCATGGGATAGGGTGGTGATCCGCCTCGGGAACCCATATCGCGCCGAGTTCACAAGGCGGAGCACTTTGGACGATAGCACCTCGTCCATACCGATGACCCTCTGCAGCTCCTGAGCGGTGCAGTTCGGGTCGTTGGTCATCTCCATAACACGGGTAATCACCGCGGGCATCGGAGGCAGACGGTCCAGACTCTCTCTGATAGCCTGCTCCAGTCCCTCCGTATTCACAGGCTTTCTGGATGCAGATATGTAGGACAACTCTGCCATGGTCTCCTTTCCCCGTTAAGCGGCACGCGCCGAGATATTGTTGAAGATGTCGGCAACCTCCAGGATCAGGGCGATTCGCCCATCGCCCAGAATGGTGGCTCCCGAGAAGCCGTTGATGTCTCCCAGATGCCGGCTGAGCGACTTGATAACTATCTCCTGTTCACCAATCAGGTGGTCCACCACCAGACCGATTTGCCGTTCGCCCAGCCCAATTACCACCACAAACATAGGCTGGTCGCCCTGGCAGGGAGACACACCAGAAGACTCGCCGTAAAAGTGTTTCCTCAGGCTGATCAGCGGCAGGGTACGTCCTCTCAGTACGATGGCTGGTTGTCTGCCCACGGACTGCAGGCTGTCAGGATGTATCTTCAGCGTTTCCAGCACCGAACCCAGCGGAATGGCATACACCTCCGCCGAGACTCGCACCAGCAGTGCCCGGATGATCGCCAGCGTGAGAGGCAGTCGGATAGAGAACCGCGTGCCTTTGCCGGGGGTGCTGTCCACGTCCACAATGCCCCCCACGCGCTGGATGTTACTGCGCACAATGTCCATGCCCACGCCGCGCCCCGATACTTCCGTCACCTGTTTGGCGGTGCTGAATCCGGGCGCGAAGATAAGCGCCAGTGCCTCGCGGTCGGTTAACCGGTCGGCGGCGTCGCGGGTTAACACTCCTTTGCGTACCGCCACCTCGCGCAGGTGTGCAGGGTCCATCCCCCGTCCATCGTCCTCTATCTCGATGAGGATATAGTTCTCTTCATGACGTGCGCTCAGGCGGATGGTGCCCTGGCGGGGCTTGCCCAGTGCCTCGCGTTCCTCTGGCGGTTCGATACCGTGGTCCACGCTGTTGCGAAGCATGTGTATCAGCGGGTCGCTGATAATCTCAATCACCGAGCGGTCCAGCTCCGTATCCTGCCCCTCCATCACCAGCCGGACCTCTTTGCCGAACTTCTGGGCGAGGTCGCGAATCATGCGCGGGAAGCGGTTGAACACCTGTTCAATCGGCAACATCCGCGCCTTCATGATGTGTTCCTGCAGCTCGTCGGTGATCCGCCCGATATGCGCCGCCGTCTCCAGCAGGCTATCCACCATCTCATCGTGCTGGAAGCGTGTTTCGAACTCGCGCCCCAGCTGAGCCACGCGCGTGCGGTCTATCACCAGCTCGCCCACGAGGTTCAAAAGGGTGTCCAGCCTCTGTACGTCCACGCGCACCGTCTGGGATACTGTGGGCGTGCGGCTACCACCCCTGTCCGCCTCCGCGGAGGAGGATTCTTCCATTTTCGCTTCGGGCGAGGGATTAGTCGCCTCGGCTGCTGGGGATGGTTGTGGAGCGGAAGATACCTTCTCCTCCTGCCAGGGCTGAACTTCCACGCCCCGAATCTCGCTGATTTGCAATAGTACATTGCGCAGACTATCCACCGGTTTATCGGTAGCGACCAGCAGAACGAACGAGTCCCCAAACTGTTCGTTATCCAGAGCCTCCTCGTCGGGGTTGGACGCCAGCACAGTCCCGCCGTTGGCATCTATCGCCTGCAGAACCATCAGTGCACGAACCGATTTCATCAACGTATCTGCCGCCAGGCGCACCGTGAACTGGTAAACATTCAGACCGTTGTCGATGGCGGCGTACGCAGCCTCGCGCTCGTGTTCCTGCAGGGAGATGCCTGCGTCGGCGTGCTTCTGCTCTGCAGGTGAGGCGCTGGATGATGGTGCGTCCGCGGTTGATCCGTTCAAAACGTCGCGCAGACTTTTGACCAGCTCCTCGCAGGTGATGTCGGAGGAGCCGCCTTCGGCAATCTGGTCGCGCATGGCTTTGAGGGTGTCCAGCGCGTCGAACAGACGGTTGACCATTTCGGTGCTGACGCTTATCTCGCCCTTGCGCAGGGCATCAAACACGTCCTCCATGGCGTGCGTCAGCTCGCCCATCGCCGTAAAGCCCATCGCACGGGACGAACCTTTCAGTGTGTGTGCAGCCCGAAAAATCTCGTTCAATATCTCCTGAGAAGGCGACTGCTCTAGCTGCAGGATGTCCTGCTCCAGAATGTCAATCTGCTCTCCCGCCTCCTCCAGAAAGAGCGCGATATACTCGCTGGTGTCCATGGCACGCAACCTCGCGGTAAAGATATTGCATGTACACAGGAGGTCTCAGGGATTGCTACTGGCTGGCATTCCCGACGACCTTTTCCACGTCCAGCAACAGCACCAGGCGGTCGTTGACCTTGCCCAGCCCGCTGATATAGTTTGCGCTTTCAGAACCCGTCATCTGGGTCGGAGGCTCAATCTGGTCTTCCGGCAGCCGCAACACTTCCGAAACGGCGTCCACAATCAACCCGATGCTCTCGTCACCGATTTCCACCACGATAATGCGCGACTGTGGGGTCTCCTCATGAGAGGGCAGCCCCAGGCGTGCGCTGAGGTCCATCACTGGCACGATGCGCCCGCGCAGATTAATCACGCCACGCATGTAGTGGGGGGCACGGGGCACGAAAGTGATGGTGCGCATGCGGATGATTTCGTGGATGTACGAGATGTCGATGGCGTATGTTTCTTCGCCCAGACGAAAGGCAACAACCTGCCTTTCGGTAGTGCCTGCTATGGTCGCAGCGCTCATACAAACTCTCCTCCGTATTATTCAGGGTGGTAATCCTTAAAAATCTTCGGCTACTTGGGGTAGCTTTTGTAGGGCTACTGGGGCGAGGTTTCGGAGGCGCTGGGGAGATAGATGCGGAAAGTGGTTCCTTTGCCGGGCTGGCTCTCCACCTCAATATGTCCGCCGCTCTGCTTCACCACGCCGTACACCACCGCCAGCCCCAGTCCGGTGCCTCTCTCGCCTTTGGTGGTGTAGAACGGCTCGAAGATGTGTTCCATGTGTTCCTGTTCGATGCCCGTGCCTGTGTCGCTCACCGCCAGCATTACATACTCTCCGGGCGACACGTCGGGGTGAGATTGGGTGTAGGTCTCGTCCAGCATCACGTTGGCGGTTTGAATCGTCACCGTTCCGCCGCTGGGCATGGCGTCGCGGGCGTTGATAGCCAGGTTCAGGATAGCCTGTTCTAACTGCGCGGGGTCTGTGCGCACCGTTTTCAGATGAGGATCTGTCAGCACCTGCAGTTGCACCTGCTTTCCCAGCAGGCGGGTCAGGATAGGGTTCAGGTCATCCAGCAGGCGGTTCAGGTTCACGATTTGCGGTGCCAGTGTTTGTCGGCGGGCAAACGCCAGCAGGTGCTTCACCAGTTCCGCCGCGCGGTTTACGGTGTCCATCAGTCGCTGAATATCCTGGCGGGCGGGATGCTCGTCCGGCAGGCGGGCAAGCGCAATCTCGGCGTAGCTCATGATGGCGGTCAGCAGGTTATTGAAGTCATGTGCAATTCCCCCCGCCAGCCTGCCGATGCTGTCCAGCCGCTGGGCACGCAGGATTTCAGCCTGCAGGCGCTTGTTCTCGGTCACATCCACGTCCATGCACACTACTTGCACCTGTCCTTGCTCCAGACGGATGGGGAACAGCGAGGAAAGGATGTAGCGTGGTGTGCCCTCGGCGGTTTGGGTCTCCCATTCGCGCAGAGGTTCCGGCTGCAGTGTCGTGGCGATGCGCTGCACCATCTGTTCGAACCGTCGGGCGTCTTCCTCCGAGAGGAGGAACTCTCCCAGCCGTTTGCCCAGCACCTCCTCTTCTTTGAAGCCGTACAGCTCCTCTGAGGCTTTGTTCCAGAAGACGACCCGACCTTCTGCGTCATATCCCTGGATGGCTATCGTCGGGGCGTTGTTGATTATCTGGTGTAACTGCGCATAGGCGTGCTGGATTCGCTCTTCGGCGCGGCGGCGTTCGTGCACAGAGACGGCAAGAAGCAGGGAAGGAAACGTGGTGACTATCATAAACGCCCACAACAGCGCGATACTCTCATGTAAGCCGACGCTGGCGAAAGGTCCCCTGCCCTGCACCGTCCACCAGGTGGCGAACACCGCGGCGACAAAAGCCGCCGCAGTACTGCCATACCGCTCAAAGCGCAAGGATGACCAGATGAACACGGGGAACACAGCAAAGGTCAGCGGGTAGTACTCTACCTCGGTGAAGGGAAGCCAGCCGCCAAAAGCGATGGAGGTGACGATTGCTGTTAACGCAATCATCAGAACGAACTCCACTGCCCGGTCTACCCGCCAGCGGAGCGGACGGCTCCACACCAGCGCCAGCGGGGCTACCAGCAGGTCGCTGATCACGTTGCCCAGCCACCAGATAAGCCACACCCTCCGAAACTCCGTCCAGCTTGTCGAACCGGCAACGCAAAGGCTCGTCACCCCGATAGTTGCGCTGAAGAGGGTGCTGAGAAGCCCCGCCCACAGGATGAGGTTCCAGACGTCTCGAATGCGCGACAGGGTGATATCGAAACGGGCGAGCCGGGTCAGGAAAAAGGCACCGGTGAAAGCCTCCAGCGTGTTACCGACAGACACGGCAAATGCCACCCACAGCGGCACATCCGCTGTCGCAACGGTGAGAAACGCTCCCAGCGCCACCCCGGGCAGTAACCTGAAGCCGCCAAGAAGCACCGCCGCCAGCGAGATACCTGTAGGCATCCAGATAAGGGTCGCCATTTCGTGGGCGTAGGCGAAAAGCAACCCTATCTTTGCCGTGACCAGATAGACCGCGGCGAGCAAGAGATTCCACAAGATGATGCGCCAGTTAACAGCGGATGGTGACATCGCTATCCCTCTGCTTCACGGCGACGCAGAGTAAAGTGTTTCTATTATGCTATACGTATATTCGGTCATTTGCAGTTATTCCTTCTATCCGTGCCCTAAAAAGCTTCACGTAGCCAGCGCACGTGTGCCCTGCCCGACTGCCACCATACTTCAATCACGTCGAATCGGCAGGGAGCCTCGGGGCAGAATAGGTTCAGGTACAGGTCTGCACACTGGCGCAAACGGGCTTGCTTGCGCTCGTCCACCGCCTCGCGAGGCAGGGCGTATCCGATGTGATGCCGCGCCTTCACCTCTACGAACAGTATCGTGTCGCCCTCCTGAGCGATAATGTCCACCTCGCCATGAGGGCATCGCCAGTTGCGGCGGAGTATGGTACAGCCTTTCTGGCTCAGGTACTGCGCCGCGATACGTTCGCCGGCGCGGGCGGTTTCGTGACTATCCATCCTCACCTCCCAATGGGAGAGCGAGCAGGTTCGCGCAGAAGCTGACACGGTGTTGGGGGCACAGACCAAGCCGAAGAATCGCCTGCCGGTGCGCAGGGGTGGCATAGCCTTTGTGCTGGGCAAAGCCGTACTGCGGATACAGGCAGTGCAGTTGTGTCATCAGATGGTCGCGTACCACCTTTGCCACGATAGAGGCAGCACTGATGACAGGAACCCGCGCGTCGCCGTCCACCACCGCCTCGGCAGGACAGGGCAGTGCGTCGGGAAGATATGTTCCATCAACCAGCAGCATCTGCGGCACTATCCCAGCGTTTTCAACCGCCCGGCGCATCGCCAGCAGGGAAGCGTGCAGGATATTCATCCGCTCGATCTCCTCCACCGTTGCCAGCCCCACCGAAACAACCGGCGCGTGACGATAAATCCACCGACAGGCTTGCTCGCGCAGAAGTGGAGAAAGCTTTTTCGAGTCGCGGATAAAGGGGGGCAGGCTGGAGATAGAAACATCTGGAAGCGCCACGCAGGCTGCCACCACCGGACCCGCCAGACAGCCGCGTCCCACCTCGTCCACCCCGGCGACAAGGGGTGTTATCTGACGATGCGAATGCGCTGAGGCGGCCAGAACAGGATCCATGCTTTGCCCACCACCCTGCTGCGGTCCAGCAGACCCCACTTGTGCCCATCGTTGCTATCGTTGCGATTATCGCCCAGCATCAGCAGCTTGCCGGGCGGTATCTTATCGGAAGGTGCTTCGCGAATATACGCCTCACGATGGGGGTCGAGGATCAGCTGGTTGTTTTCCCTCACGTTGCCGTAGCGGTCGATCTCGTAGACGTGTCCGTCGATGATTTTGAGGTTATATTCCGGTCGCTCCGCGATATACGGTTCGTTCACCGGCGTGCCGTTTCGGTAGAGCACGCCGTCCTGTATCTCGATGGTGTCGCCGGGCACTCCCACGCACCGTTTGATGAACTCGATCTCGCGTGGGTCGGCTTCGGGGGGAGCCTTAAACACCAGAATATCACCAGGGATTGGCTCACGGAAACGCAGGGTGAACTTGTCTACCAGAATGCGGTCCTGTTCCAGCAGGGTCGGGCGCATGGAGCCCGAAGGGATGTAGAATGCCTGAACAACGAACGGGCGAATGACCAGAAAGACCAGAATGAAGGCGAGTACCGCGGACTCAAGCAGCTCGTTAAACGAGCGCACGCGGGGGCTGGGTAACGGAGCCAGCCCCACTCGCACCAGGGTCAGTGCCAGAGAAATCAGCAGCACATAGCGAACATTGAGGTTCGCTATCCACTCTACCCATTCGCCGGTCATCGTGGCGTGCGCAGTTCCTTAATGCGTGCGGCTTTTCCAATCTTCTTGCGCAGGTAGTACAGTTTGGCGCGGCGTACTTTGCCCCTGCGTACCACTTCTATCTTATCGATACGCGGGGAGTGCAGCATGAAGGTTCGCTCCACGCCCACGCCATGCGAGATTTTGCGCACGGTGAAGGTCTCGCTGATGCCTCCATGCTTGCGGGCAATCACCACGCCCTCAAACACCTGAATGCGCTCTTTGTTGCCCTCGATTACCTTTGCGTGCACGCGCACCGTATCGCCCGGTCCGAATTCGGGCAGGTCGTGACGCAGTTGGTCTTTCGTGATTTCGGCGATAATCTCCTGTGCCGATGCCATATTTGAACCCCTTCCGGTATGGATAGCACAAAAAGTTCGCGAACGCTCTGCGCGTTCGCGCCACTACAGTATACCAAACCTTTGGCGTTATGGGCAAGGGGTTGAGCATTTTGCTTGAGCCTCTTCGCTCGCCCGTCGGGCAACGACCATCGTTATCACGCCCAGCGCAACCGCCACCACCGCTACAACGCCCATCCCCGACATATCCTCGTTGCTCGCTTTCGGATTCAGCGCCAGATGCACGTCCAGCAAAGCAAAGCCCAGCAGGATACCGAACAATAACGCGGCACGATGCCTGTCTGTCCATAACCTGCCCCCTCCGCTCATGCGCCACAACAGCCATCCAATCAGAACGGTTGCCCCGACAGACAACAGCAGATACCATCCGGCGGGAATAGGCGTGTGAGGACCGATGAACATCCAGACGAAGAACAGAACCACCACCAGAAAGCCCCATACACCGAACTTCCACCCGTCGGAAGCCCTCCCGCCCACCGCGACCCCCTCAGAACGAGCGGGAAGACTCTTTGCCAGCCACGTCAGCAGAGCAATCAGCCCTCCGGCAATCCCAATGGAGAGCAGAGAGGGATGGTAGGGGAAGAAACGAAACCCTACCCATATATCCAGCAGAAACAGCACCAGAAACAGACGACGCGCCCACGGCTTCAACCACAACTGCTCGCGTTGCCGATGATGGAGTATCTCCGCCAGCACAACCGAAGCGCCGATGCTGTAAAACGTGTGGTACAGCGTCAGGTAATACGTCCATATCCAGTTCACCCCTGCCCATCGCCCGTACTCGCCCAGCTTCCCCACGTCCTGCCAGTGCGGGTTGAAGAAGCTCTTGCACATCAGCCCCTCTTCGGCTATCGCATAAGCCATCCCCAGCAACAGCAGACTGCGCCAGTCTTTTCGCCACAGCAGGGTATACTCGCGTGCCAGCAGGGCGCCACCACCGTAGAGCACCCCAAGCATCAGAAAGGCGCCGGGCTTGAAGAACTCCTTCGGTGGGGAGGAGCCGCTGAACAGCTCGCCGAGCACCGGAGCCAGAAGCCACAGCGTCAACCAGGCGGGAACGCGCAAGCGAAACATGTGTGCCTCCTTTCAAAGGGTACAGACGGCACGACAGCGTAGAATGTTACAACACACAACGGGAGGGGAGCAAATATGGTGCGTCTATCGGTGGGATATGGAGGCGAGCTGGACGAAGCGGTGTGGGCGCGGATCGAAGCCTCGATGAACTTCCGCGAGGGTGACCGCGTGCCGATATGGGACTACATCGACAACCCCGCCACGGTCAGACACTTCCGCCAGCCCGGCGACGACTACGCGACTGCGATGGTGCGTGTGTACCACGGGCTGGGGATTGACCTCTGTCGCGGTTACGGGCGCAGTTTTGAGCAGACGGAAGACGGCACTGTTCTGGGCGAGGGCAGAGGTCAGCATCTGGTGTCGGGGCAGACGGCGTGGAAGGTGCACTACGAAATTGAAAGCATAGAAGACCTGCGGGAGCATCTGCGCGAGGCAGAACCCGTGCCCTGGGAGTGGATACGCACCGAGTGGGTCCCTCATATCCGACGGGAACAGGAGAGATTCGCTCCGTACACCATGTTCGTGCCGCCCGGTGGATGCGGGTTTCACGCCGCCTACGGCTTGATGGGACAGCAGAGGTTTGCCTATGCTATCTACGACGCCCCGGCGGAGGTGGAGGCGTTGCTGGAACTGGAGGGAGAGACGGCATACCGCTTCGCAAAGGTGGTAGCAGAGGAGCAGTTGTGCCCCCTCTACTTCATCGGCGACGACATCGCCTACAAAAACGGTCTGCTCTTCTCGCCGGCGTTCCTGCGGCGCACCTTCATCCCGATGCTCAGGCGATGCATCGAACCTCTGCACGAGGCGGGCATTCGGGTCATCTTCCACAGCGACGGCAACCTGTGGCAGATTATGGATGACCTGCTGGATGCGGGCATTGACGGCTTGAACCCGCTGGAACCGATTGCGGGCATGGAGCTGGAGCCGCTGAAAAAGCGTTACGGCGACCGGCTGGTGCTGGTAGGTGGTATTGATTGCTCGCAGTTACTGCCTCTGGGCACACCCGACGAGATACGGCAGGCAGTCAAACGCGCCATGCAGGTCGCGGCGCCGGGAGGCGGGCTGTTCATCGGCTCCTCCAGCGAGGTGAACCCCGCCACCCCACTGCAGAACGTGCTGGCGTTCTACGAGGCGTGCCACGAGTACGGTCGGTATCCCATCGTTGTAGACTGAGGGCGGGCAGACGCTACGGCTTCAGGGCGGGCAGAACCTGCTGAAGCATCCTCCGGCTGGCGCGGGCGGCGTCGCGTCCACTGCCTCCATGTTCCAGAATGAGCGCAAACGCCAGCGGACGACCATCCCATTTTACCACCCCGGCGAACCAGCCATGCGCTTTGCGATTGCCTTCAGTGGTTTCGGCGGTACCCGTTTTGCCGTACACCTCCCAGCCGGTGCCGGTGAAGATGGCGTAGGCGGTGCCCGACTGAACCACCTCGGTAAGCATTCCCTGCAGTGCTTCGGCGGTGGCTTCGCTGAGCACCTGTTTGGGGGAGGTATTGCCCTCTGCAAAGACAGGCTTCTGCCAGGTGCCGTTCTGTGCGATTGTTGCCATCAGGTTCGCCACCTCTATGGGCGACGCCAGCAGTTTGCCCTGTCCGAAGCCGTAGTCGGGCAGGTCGGGCGCCATCTCTTCCGGGCTGGGCACGTGCTGGAACCCAAGCGCCCGGGCGGTTTCGTACAGCGCGGCGGGCTGAAGGGCGATGGCAAGGTGCGCAAAGTAGAGGTTGCAGGACAGGCGCAGGGCATCTCGAAGCCCCAGAGTACCATGTGCGCGCATGGAGGGATGGTCGCTCAGGCGAGGTTTCACGTAGGTTTTGCCCTCCACTTTCCAGCGCACGTTGCGCTCGCGGTGGCGGCAGTTATGGCGCAGAGGCACGCCTCCCTCCAGCGCCGCCGCGGCGGTCACCACTTTGAACACGGAGCCGGGTGGATACAGCCCGTCTACCGGACGAAACACCAGCGGCGCATCCGGGCGAGTGCGCAGCTTCTGCCACAGGCTGGGCGTCAACTGGTTGGGGTCAAAGACGGGCGTGCCCACAGCGGTCAGCACCTGCCGGCTCTGCGCGTCTATCAGCACGAACACCCCGTTGCCGTCTGGATACGCCTGCTGGAGGGCGCGGAGAGCGCGTTGCTGAGCCTTGCTGGAAATGGTCAGAACCACATCCCGCCCCGCCGGCAGGCGGAAGAACGGCAGGTCTTTGCGTCGGTACAGCCTCAGCAGGTCGCGCTGGCTATCATAGCCCCGCAGACGTCGGTTATAGCGTGCCTCCATGCCGGTGGGTCCGCCAAAACGCGAGTCCAGCCATCCCACCAGCTGGGCGCAGGCAGAGCCGCAGGGATAGACGCGCTGTCCGTTGCGCGTTTCAGCCAGCACCGCGCCCATTGAGTCAAGGATCCTTCCCCGGGGGATGCGCTGGGCGAGGGCGGACAGGCGCGGATTAAGCACACGATGGGGGTCATCCTTCGGCAGGTGCACCATGAGCGACTGCACCGCGAGATCGTCCGCTTTCCAGCCCTGAATCCATACACAACGCCCGCCGATGACGCCCAGAATCAGCCCGACAAACGCCAGCGCCAGCACGCGCAGGCGGAAAAGATACCTGTTAGACGCGCGGGAGGCGGGATGGGGAGAGGGCGAGGCGGTGATGCTGTACAGCAAGCCAATCATGGCGAAGTTCGCCAGCAGGGCGGAGTTGCCCTGAGCGATAAACGGCAGGGACATGCCCGTCATCGGCAGGAGGCCGACGATGCCCGCGCAGATGAGCGTGACCTGCGTGCCCTCCAGCACGGCGATACCTGCCGCCAGCAAGCGGTCTTCTGTCGCAGTAGCCCTCTGGGCGATGCGAAACGCCCGACCAATCCACAGCGCATACAGGCACAGCAGGCAGAGCGTGCCCACCAGCCCCATCTGCTCGCCCCAGGTGCCGAACACCGAGTCGGAGCGGGCAAATGGCAATATCTCCGGCTTGCCCAGCGCCAGCCCACTGCCGAACAGCCCTCCCGTTGCCAGCGACCACAGGCAATGCGCCAGGTGTCGGGCGTTCTCTTCGGTGATGCGCCAGGGGGACAGCCACATGGCAACGCGCGTTGGCAAAACGCCGATACCGAGCAGTTCCACCAGCGCCACACCCACTACCATCAGCACGCCCCCCACCGCCAACAGCATCGCCCTGCCCGTGACCAGATACAGCATCACCAGCAGGGTCAGATACAGCGTGAGAGCCGGACCGAAGTCGCGAGCGAGCGCAAAGATGCCCAGCATGACCGCAAACAGCACCAGCAGGGGCAGTATCTCCTGCCAGCGCATCTGCCACCAGTGCGTGCCGGTGCGCACGGGACCACCTGCACCAAACCGCCATGCGGTGTATCCCCCCACGAAGAGGAGCAGAAGCGGCTTCATTACCTCCACCGGCAGGAAGCCAAACAACTGCAGGCGCGTACCGCCCGGTCCCCTGCCGAACAGCAGTAAAAGCACCCCCAGCAGGAGCGCCAGCAGTGCCCAGAGATAACGATATTCCAGCAGTTCCCTTCGCCGGGTGTGGTTCATGCTCGCCAGCAGGGAGACCAGCACCGCGCCCGCGAACATGCCCATCACATGGCGGGTGGCGAAGGCAATGTCGCCCCTGCCCGATGCCCCCAGCAGGTTCGCCAGTCCGACGCCGCTCAGCACAAACACCACCGGCAAGATGATGGGGTCGCCGGGCTGGGTTCGCTGGCGCATCACCCGGTGCACGAACAGGGGCAACCCACTGGCGATGAGGACGCACAGAAGCACCACCAGATAGCTCTGCGCGGATAGGGACCGCGTGGCAAGTAAGCCCAGCCAGGCGAGCAGTCCCGCCAGCAGGCTGAGCAGTCCTGCCAGAATCATCAGCACACCTTCCTGTTTCCACGTGCGCATCTGTTGCCGTTCCTGCGAGCCGTCCACGTATCTGCATTTTCCCGACAGAGGAGTACGATACCTGCAAAAGTCACAGGATGGGGAAGGAATCGACGTTTGGGGTAGGAATCTGCATAATAGCAGGCGAACTCCTGCTTAACTATCTTTCCAAGGGAGGGGTTATCTGATGGAGGGTTACTGCGTCAAGTGCAAGGCGAAAAAGGAGATGAAAAATCCGACGGCCATCACGCTCAAGAACGGGCGCCCGGCAACCGTTGGCACTTGTGTGACCTGCGGGACGAAGATTTACAAGATTGGCAGCAGCAAGTAGAGGGTGCAGCGGTGTGAGAGGTTGCGCAAGGGCGCATGAGCACAACATGCTTCTTGCATGATACACGCAGATGTTGTATAATTATGAGTGCGTTGGATGGGGCTGTAGCTCAGCTGGGAGAGCGCTTCAATGGCATTGAAGAGGTCAGGGGTTCGAATCCCCTCAGCTCCACCAGCTTTTTTATGCAGGTGGACCGTTAGCTCAGTTGGCAGAGCAGCTGACTCTTAATCAGCGGGTCGGAGGTTCGAGTCCTCCACGGTCCACCATTTTCACCGCTTGCAGTGGCGGGCAAAATCGGGTATACTGCATGGTGGCGTGGGGCAGTAGCTCAGCTGGGAGAGCGCTACAATCGCAATGTAGAGGTCGGGGGTTCGAATCCCCCCTGCTCCACCAGAGATGACCTCTACTACCAGCCTTCCCGCTACCGACGTCCCTTTGTAGAACGCCTTTTTTCCCGCGAAAGCATAGCTGTAGGACATATCGTTCTGTAGGGGCGCACGGCCGTGCGCCCCTACTACATTCAATCCCTCAGTGCGCCCCTACATTCAATTCCTCAGCCGTGACAGAAAATGCCCGGCGTCTTTATTCAAACCTGTCCGCTCGGAACCGCTCGATGGAAAACTCCTCTCCCGGTGCGATGCCCGCCTTCATGCAGGCGATGCGCAACTGCTGTTCCACCGTGTTCACCTCGGGCAGGTCGGGTAAAAGCAGTCCACGCCTGCCGTCCTCCGTGCTCACGATAACGCCGTAGCGCTGTGGGTCCAGCTCCTCCGGCGATGAGACCGGCTCGGGCGGATACAGCACATACACCGTGTAATGCAGGTCATGCAGCTCCGACACATCCACGGGCGGAAAACGCGGGTCCTTCAGCGCGGCGTCCAGCGCCACCAGAATAATCTCCCTGCCGATGTCCGCGTGCAGGGGGCGCAGTGTGCCGATGCACCCGCGCAGCTGCCCATCGGAGGTGTGAATGGACACAAACACTCCCTGCCATTTGTCCGTCGGTGGCGGTGGCAGGTCAGGCGGCGGTTCGATGATTTCACGATTGCGCAGGAACGCTTCTACGGCGTCACGCGCCAGTCGAACGTATGGATGATGCGGTTCTGTCATCGGTTTCTCCCCCAGAGGTGCACTCGTGGTTCCGTGCCTGCTCGCAGTCGCTGGAAGTTCGGGCGATGCTTCCAGGCAATCCAAAGCGCAGCAAGCAGGGCGATAGCGTGTACGGCGGTATCGGTGCGAAACACCCACATCCACACCAGCGGCAGGGACAGCGAGCCAATCACCGATGCCACCGACACATAGCGCGTCAGCACCACCAGCACCCCCCACGTGCCAAACGCGCACAGCGACGCCCACGGCGACAGCCCCAGAAACACGCCCAGACTGGTTGCTACCGCCCTGCCCCCGCGCCCGCGCAGGTAGGGCGAGAAGCTGTGCCCCACGATTGCGCCGATGCCGCCTGCGATGCCGCTCCAGCCCATCTGCTGGCTCAACACCACAGGCACCAGCCCCTTTGCGGTATCCAGCAGGAAGACGAGGATGCCCGCCACGGGCCCCAGCACGCGATAGGCGTTCGTGGCGCCAATGTTGCCACTGCCCACCTCGCGCAGGTCTACCCCTTTCCACAGTTTGGCAATCAGCCACCCAAAGGGTATCCCCCCGATAAGGTAACCCACTATCAGTGCCTGCAGGATGTCGGCGAACATTTCCCGTCCTTACCTCCTGCGCAGTACGCCCGGCAAGATATTTCGTGGTTCAGATGCTCGTACTCCTGCTGCCTGCTCAGAGCGCGGCCTTTTTGTGGCTCTGAAAAGTCCCTTTACCACCATCGTGAGCAAGAGGTCGGGAGAGGGGTTAGGGGCGAGGGTTTCCCGCGCCTGCGGGGAGGTCAGGTGGGGCTGTGTTTCGGCTCACCGGAAGGTTCGCCATCCAAACTGGCGGGTTATCTTATCGTTGGAGGGCGAGGCTCCTGCCGAGCCGTTGTCAACCTAACCCCCAGCCCCTTCCCTGCGAGGGAAGAGGAGCCTCGCCTCTCCCCGCGTCGGGGATAGGTCTGGAGAGAGGTCGGCTCACCAGGAGGTTCGCCCTCCAGTGTGACATATGATTACACGTGCTCCTTCAGCCAGCGGTAGCATTTGGCATAGCCCACGCCGCCTGCTGCCTCAGGCCCCTCGTATTCCGCACAGTAGACGCCATCGTACCCCGCCTGTTTCAGACAATCCAGCGCGTGCAGAAGGTCAATCTCGCCATCGCCCAGCGCGGCGCCGCGGTACTCCGCCAGGCTGCCGAAGCCATCCTTGAAATGGGTATGCTTCGCATACGGAGCCATCAACTCGTAGATGCGCTTGCACACCTGCAGGTCGTGCCCGTACCAGCGATAGTTCATGGTGTCCAGATTGGTGCCGATGAGCGGGTGGTTCAGCCGCTGCAGGAGCATCAGCAGGATGGTGTAATCGTTGGTGATGTAGCCATGGTTGTCGATGGCAAGCGCAACCTGCATCTCGTCCACGAAGTCCAGACACCGGCGGAAGCATTCGGTCAGCGCATCCAGCCATCTGGCGCGAGGAACGCTCTCTTTGGGCGCGCCGCCCTCACTGCGCACCACCGCCTGCTCGTTCAGAATGCGTGTGAGGCGACAGACGCGCTTCATCCGTTCCACCTGATGGCGGATAGCATCTTCGTCCACCTGCAGGAAGTCGTTGCCCGCTGCCAGCGCGGATACCTGCAGTCCGTACGACTCCACCAGTTTGCGCACCTGTTCGGCGTTGCGTTCGGGGTTGTCGTTGTCTGGCGTCCACACATCGTTGATTTGCAGTTCCACGTACTGGTAGCCCGTTTCCGCTGCGAACTTCAGAAACTGTTCGAACGAAAAGCCGGGCCAGTTATAGTGAATCACACCGATTTTCGCCATCTGTCCTCTCCTGAGATGAAGTAACGGTTCTACTGCTTCGCTTCGATGCCCTGCGCCTCCTGTTTGCGCTGTTCGAACATCTTCTTATAGTCTTCCAGCGAGATGTAGCGCGAGGGGTCGGCAAACTTGCTTTTATCCAGCACCACGATGTCCAGCCCTGAATTTACGAACCCTTTTTCGTCCGCCTGCGGCACGCCCCTGCCCTGCGCCAGGCTGTACAGAATCTCCACGCTTTTGGCGCCCCAGTCGAACACCTTCTGCCCGATGCACACCTGCACGTAGCCTTTTTCTATCCATGTCCAGGGGTTGCCCTCCAGCGGGTCGACGGAGACCACTTTGGTCACGCCGGGCTTGATGCCGTTCAGCCCCGTCTTGGTAAACAGGGGCCAGCCGCCCACCATCGCCCATCCGGCGAGGTCGGGATGCTGCTGCATCACGCTGTTGATGAGCGACTCGGCGCGGGTGGCGTCGTCGTTGCAGTAGACGGTGGTGACGATGCGGATATCGGGGTAGTCTTTCAACGCGTCCTGCACGCCGCGGATGCGCGTGGTCAGGTTCTGCGCGCCCTGCACCCCCGACAGGATAGCCACCTTGCCTTTGCCGTTAATGAGTTTAGCCAGCTCCTCGCCGATAATCTTGCCCGCTTCATAGTCGTCCATTCCGAAGAACGCCTGACGTTTGCTGTTGGGCGAGTCGCTGTCCCAGGTAACGACCGGGATGCCCTGTTCCACCGCTTTATCGATCACTCTGCGCATGATTTCGGCGTTCACGCAGGATACGGCGATGCCGTCCACTTTCTGGCGCACGTAGGTTTCAAAAATCTGCGCCTGTTTGGCTTCGTCGTTGGTTTCAGGAGCGTTCCAGTAGATTTCCACATTGCTCAGTTTGGCGGCGGCGCCCAGTGCGCCCATCTTGGCGTAGTTGAACACGGGGTTATCCAGCTGCTTGGGGATGATTGCGAACCGAAACGTTCGCTGGGGCGTGCTTGTTTGAGTGGGTGAGGTGGGAGCAGTGGTCTTTCGAGCACAGCCTGCCAGCACCATACATGCTAACAGCAGACACAGGCTCCAGCGCATAGATGATGCCTCCCTTCGCTTGCAGAGATTCGCTCTGTACATTTTGCCCGAAGCCTGCTGCCTTCCTGCGGATAAACTCGCCTGTGTCGCGGTTTTTAAAGATTTTTTGCCCGGGCGGAGCAAAATCGTGCAGGAATCAGCAGTATCCTCTTGCGAAGATATACATCGATTTGTTACAATAACACACAACCCCAGCAATGTTGCGGTAGTACTGCGGAAAGAGAGCTGGAGGACGAAGCGACACCTGCCGAAAGGGGAGGTTGGGAGTGTCCCACCAGCCAACAGGAGAAGTGGCGGTGAGCAAGAGTGCCCGCGCACAGGTGCCTGCTGAGCAGGTTGAGGGTGTTATTCGCCAGTTGCGCGAGGTTCTGTCTGCCCGTGTGATTGTGGACAGGAGTGGGGCGATACAGGAGATCCACGTACTGGTCTCTTCGAATCGTTCACCCAAGCAGGTGGTACGCGACATTGAATCGGCATTGCTTGCCTCACATGGAATCGTGGTGGACCATCGCAAAATCAGTGTTGCCCAATTGCAGGGTACCCTGTTGCGCTCGGTGCGAAACCGTCTCCGCGTTGTTGATGTCGAGCTTGCCGTTAATGGGACGAAGGCAGAAGCCACAGTACATCTGCAGCGTGGCTCCGAAACCTTCACGGGACAGGCTGCCGGTCAGGGAAGTCAGCCGAATCAGTTGCGCCTGATAGCAACTGCGACAGTGCGTGCCGTTGAGCAAGCCTGCCGCATGACCGACCAGATTGCCGTGGAAGAGATTAACCCCAACGTGGTAGTTGCCGGCAGGCAGCTTGTTGTTGCCGTGGTAAACATGCTTTCTCAGTATGGTGAGGATGTCCTCACCGGTTCGGCACTGGTGCGCAACGATGTGAACCGTGCCGTGGTGAACGCCGTTCTAGATGCACTGAATCGCCGGACCGCAGCGCTCCAGGACGAGTAGCCTCCAGACAATTGCATAGAGCCCGTTGGTGCCAGCAGCGTCGCGCGGGTGGAGTGGCACAGAAGCGGAGTGGGTGTCCGTTCACTTAGCGACGTGAACGGAACACTTGTGGAGGTCACTCGCAGTGAAATACTGGCTTACCATGTTGTTGCTCCTGGTAGTGTGGGCAACCACCTACGGCGCGAAGCTGGAGATTTATCCACCGCCCAAACCACCACCTCAACCGCCGGCGGCGAGCTACTGATTGGTGCCCCGCCCGCCGACGCTGCTGACCTCAGCGGGCTCGTGATGACGGTCATTAAGGAGAAGGGTCATGTGGGGTGTCCCGCTTAAGTGGAGCGAATTCCTCGTCAGATACTATCATCGTGGCGTCATTCTGGTCGCAGGGGCGGTGGCGCTGGCAGGAATGCTGGCCACACCACCCGAGCAGTGGATGCCGCTGGGAGCAATGACCATTCTGTTGTTCGCCGTGGCAACCGAGATGCTACCGGTTTCCCTGCTGTACGGCGGCACGCAGGTCACGTTAGGCTTCCCTATCGTCTGTACCGTGATTGCCATGTACGGCACCGTGCCAGCGATGGCGGTGGATAGTCTACCGACGCTGATGGCTGGAGTGTTGTTGAACCGTTCCTATCCTCTGCGTCACCGCCTGCGCTGGGGGCTGTTTAACGCGGGACAGTCCATCATCAGCACGGGCGCCGCGGGACTAACCTACTATTGGCTTAACGGTGCGGGTCGTGACCTGCTTACCGCGCGGATGCTGGTGGCACTGACGCTGGCAGCGGTGGTATATCTGCTGGTTAACGCCCTGCTGGTGTCGGTGGCGGGAGCGCTGTATAACCGCGAGTCTCTCTCCAGTGTCTGGCAGTATGTGCTGCGTTTCGTGGTGCCGACCTACATCCTGTTGATGCCGCTCTCTATCCTGCTGATACTGCTTCTACGTGCCTATCACGTGGCTGGTTTCCTGCTGGTGGCTGTGCCGTTCCTCGCCGCGCGGGAGTGTTTCCGTCAGCGGATGCAGCAGATACGCAACTATCGCGAGACCATCCGCGCACTGGGTCTGGTGGTACAACATGCCCATCCCTATACCTCGGGGCATCTTCAGCGTGCCAGCCGAATGGCGATCAGCGTGGCGACCCGGCTTGGCGTGCCTGCCCGGCATATTGAGCTTCTGCCTGAAGCCGCTGCCCTGCATGACCTGGGAAAGGTTGGGGTGGATGAAGCGGTGCTGAACAAACTGACCCGGCTGACCGACGCGGACTGGCAGATGATTCGCACCCATCCGTTGAAGGGAGCGGAGGTAGTAAGCGGAATCAAGCACATCGAGCCGGTTGCCCTGTGGATTACCCTGCACCACGAGCGCCCCGACGGAAAAGGCTATCCGTTTGGGCTGAAGCTGGGTGAGATTCCCATTGAGGCGCATATTATCGCAGTGGTGGACGCCTTCGACGCGATGGTGGGTGATGATGAAACCGGTGAACAACGTCCTTACCGCAAGCCGATGAGTGTGGAAAAGGCGGTGGAGGAGCTGCAGAAAGGGGCGGGTACCCAGTTCCATCCTGAGGTGGTACGAGCCTTCATTGAGGCGATGGAGGCGGGCGAGTTCGGGGTGGAACGCGCTCAGCGTGTGGCGTCTGCAGGGGTGGAACAGGCAGTAGCATGAGCTTCACGACCTTTGTGTATATCGTGGTGATGGGCAGTGTGACCTTCCTGTGTTACTATGCCCTGGTGCTGCTGCCCAGACAGATTCGGCGCGACTACCGGCAGGGACTCCAGGCTCTGGCGCGAGCGGTAGAGATTCGGGAGCACGGTACAACAGGCAGTGCCCATCTGCGTGCCCGCTATGCCAGTGCGGTCGCCAGGCGGCTTGGTTTGCCCGCGCGGATAGTGCAGGATATCGAGTTTGCCGCGCTGTTGCAGGAAATCGGCAAGGTCAGCATCCCTTATGGCATCCTGAACAAGGAGGGTAGCCTGACGTACGAGGAAGAGGAGATGCTGAAACTGCACGCGGTGCTGAGCCAGAGGATGATCGAACAGGTTCCCTCCTTAGCAAGGCTGGCAACCATTGTCCGCCATCACCACGAGAACTGGGATGGTACCGGCTATCCCGATGGACTGCAGGCAGAGGAAATCCCCCTCGCGTCGCGAATCCTGCATATCGTGGGCGATTACGCGGACGCCCTGCGCGGAAAGGCGATGGATGATGATGCCGTTCGCCGGCAGGTGCTCCAGCAGATGGAGGCGGGGAAAGGCACTCTGTACGACCCGCGCCTGTTTGAGGTGTTCCGGGAAGTCGTCCACGCGGAGATTTCCAGGCAGGTAAGCCTCGCTCATCATGAATGATAGCCGTGAGCGTGCCTTCAAATCGGGGCTGATTGCGATTCTGGCAATCGCCTTTGTGTTTCGGTGCACAGGTATTCGCTGGGGGATACCGGATGCTCTGCACTACTTCTCCTTCCACCCGGACGAATGGGTGATACTGGGCTACACGCTGGGGTTGGACATTCCGCACGGGCAGATTGACCCGCACTTTTATAACTACGGTACGGTCTACCTCTACCTGCTCCATCTTGCCATCCTTGCAGGCTCCACGTACGGATGGATTACCATGCCCGCCGACTTCGCTCAGTACGAGGCGTTTGCCGGGCTCTACCTGACAGGGCGGTGGCTGTCGGTGCTGGCGGGTGCGGTGACGTGCTGGCTGGCGTGGGAGATTGGCAGGCGCGTGTGCGGGTATCGATGCGCGGCGGTGTCGGCTCTGTTGCTGGCAGTAGCGCCCCTGCATACCCTGCACTCTCATTTTCTCACCACCGATGCCACTGCTACGATGTTCACCACCGGGGTGCTGCTGGCGTCGCTGGCGCTTTACGAGTCGGGCAGTCGCCGGGCGCTGGTGGCGTCGGCAGTATTGACCGGGCTGGCTTCCGCGACCCGCTATAACGCCGGTCTGGTGTTGATTGCTCCCCTGCTGGTGCTGTGGTGGCGCGGTCGGGAACATCGCGAGGCGTGGCTGGGCAGGGCGTTGTTGCTGGTGGTGCTGAGCGCAGGGGCGTTTCTGGTGTTCTGTCCGGGGGTGTGGTTGAATCCTGAAGAGTTTTGGCGCGACTTTGGCTACGAGGCACGCCATGTACGCGAGGGGCATGGGCTGGTGTTCGTAAACACCGGGCTGGGCTGGGTGTATCATTACTGGACGAATCTGCGCTTTGGGCTGGGGCTACCGCTGTTGCTGTTGAGTACGCTTGGCATGGTGATTGCGCCCCTGTCGCGGCGCCCGCAGGTTCTGATTCTGTGGGTGTTCGTGCTGGTGTACTATCTGTTTCTGGGTTCCTTTGCGGTGCGGTTTGCGCGGTATCTGTTGCCGCTTCTGCCTCCGCTGATGGTGCTGACGGGATGGCTGGTGGCTGAGGGCTGGCGAAACACCCAGCAGATGGGCAGGGTGGTGCTGGCGGTTGTGGTGGGGGCGGTGACGCTGTATACACTTCTCTGGGGGATGGCGGTGGTGCTTGCCCTGCTATCGCCTGACCCGCGGGTGCGTGCTCTGCAGTGGATCCGGCGAGAGGTGCCGCAGGGAACGACCATCGCATTTGCCACCATTCCGTGGTTTTACACGCCGCCGCTCAGCCCTTACTGGGGCGAGCTCCAGCCGGCGCGTCGGGCGGAGCGTGCCCGCGAGGTGCAGGAGTATCGCCTTCTGGTGCCTGATACCGAATGGGACCCCTCGGTGCTAAAGGAGGCGCAGGTGGTTGTGCTCAGCCAGTTCGAGAAGGACGATGCGGTACGCGTGCGTCATGCGCCTGCACTAACTTTTCTGGAGGAGCTAGAGCGTTCGTTCCGTCCTGTCGCCCGCTTTGACACCACATTTCGTTTGGGCGGTATCGTTTTCGGCAAGCGTGATGTTCCGCACGATATGCTGTATCCGTTCCCACGCCTCGAAGTATGGAAAAGGCGGTAGGAGGGGCAAAGTGTCGCGACCGCATTCCGACTGGCTGTTTCAGACTCTGCGCGGTCTGTCTCTGCTGATGCTGGGGTGGGCATTCGGCGCGTTCTATGGGCTGAGCGGATTGGGTCTGCACAGCATCTTCCTGCCCGTTGGCACACTGCTTCTTGGTCTGCCTGTGTTGCGAGCCAGCGCCGGGGGATGGATAGTTATCTCCTGCGCCTGCGTGGCGGCAGTGCTGGTGATGATGCCCTATCTCTCCTTTCACCCGATGATACTGGTGCTGTGGGCAGTGTACGTCGTCAGTGGAATAACAGGCAACCTGTTGGTGCCTCGCGAGCGCAAGTCCTCTCTGCGGATGTATCTGCTGTTGCTGTTGATAGCGGTCGGTGCGGGTATGGTATGGCAGGCTTATCCTGCGCTGGCAGAAGGCGTTTTTCGCCGGTCGGACACTGCCATCAGCTCTCCTGCGGGCAGCACCTGGCTCAAGATTGCATTGACCGGGTTGCTGGCTGGATTGCTGGGAGGGTTCACCCATCTGGGGGGCGGCTATGTGCTGATTCCCGCTCTGGTGCTGATGGGGGTGTCTCCGCATGTGGCGCTCTGGTCCTCCCTGTGGCTGATGCTTCTGCCGGGGTTGATTACCACAGTCATCAGTATTCGGCGTAGTACCGTTTCGTGGTCACAGGAAGGGTGGCTGGGAGCAGGAGCGTTTCTTGGCGGGGTGGCGGGCGCAACCTGGGCGCTGAGTTTCAGCGCAGGGATGCTGGTGCTCTGTTTCGGCATTGCGCTGGTGGCGGCATCGTTCGTTACGTGGAGGCTCGTTGCCCTGTTTGAGAAAGCCACTTCGACAGGGGACGATTGAGTGCGTGCAGGAAGGCGTTGACCGCTGCACGATGCAGGTTGTCGCGCACTGGCGCAAACCCCGACAGGAGCTGAGAACCTGAAGCGGTCTGCACTTCCACCACCACCATCACAGCCTCCATCTTCTCACCCTTTTCGAGCAGGTCTATGCTGGTAGCGGAGGCGTGGAGTATCTGAATTGTTCCAACATGTGGCAGGAGGGCTGTCAGTGCGTCACGCGCCGCCTGCACCATCAGCATTTCGGGAGGTCGTTTGGCATCGCCGCGCACCTGCCGCGAAACGTGTGCGCTTCCCAGCGTGAGCTCCACAGACGCTTCCGCTTCCTTGCCCTGAACGACGAAGCTGATTCCGGTCACTCGCACACGCGGCTCCACAGGCTCTTCGGGTTCCACGCCGGGCAGAGGCAATTGAAGCATCGCCAGTGCGCCTTTGCGCTGTTTCATCTGCAGGCACATTCGGCTGGCGCGGACGATGAGGTCATCCACCGTCGCGGCGTAGTGCACCATTTCACGCTCGCGGGTGCGCCGCCCGCCGAATACGCCGTACGAGACCGAGATGGTCTCGCGCACTTTGGGGATTTGCAGTTCTTCCACGCGGCGGGCGATGCGGGCGGCAAGCTGGTGTGCTTCGTCGCTCATATACAGCGTTGACACCGCGAATTCGTCGCCGCCATAGCGGCAGAGAATGGTCAAATCGGGGTCGAGCTCGCGTTCTATGGTGCGAGCCACCAGTTCCAGCACGCGGTCGCCGGTAACGTGGTCGTACTGCTTGTTGAACTGTCCGAAATTGTCGATATCGAAGAACAGGATAGAGATTTCGTGCCCGGTGCGCAGCTTCTCGATGCTCCATTCGCGCAGGGCGTCCTGCCAGGGGAGTCGAGTCAGGGGGTCGTACGAGCGGGAGACCTCCGCAATCAGGTCGGTCGCCCGCACCATACCGGATAGCGTGTCGTTAATAACGAACGCCACATCCGCCCCTTTTTCGGACATCTTTGATGCCGCTTCGCGTATGGGCATCTCCGCGTTCAACAGCAGGACATCCGTGCTCATGACCTCCGACACGGGCGTCGTATCGGGCACACCCAGCAGATGCCGAGCTGCGACCATTCCCACCACCTGGTCAGAGTCCATCACAGGCAGCACGTTCACTTCGAAACTGTGCATCAACGCCACAGCTACTTTCACCGAGTGCTGTGGGTTTACCCATACCGGCGGCGAACTGATTAGGTCTTTCAATCTCTTCATTCGTGTGAGCGCTTTTTCGGGTTTATCCGCCCCTATTATAAAACTCGCCGCAGGAGAGAAAAACGTCAAATCTACCAGTTTTTGTTTTTCGTCCAGATATACTGTTGATCCGTCACTCGTCACCAAGCAGAGCGGTAATAAACTCCTCTGCGTCAAAATCTTCGATATCTGCGGGCTTTTCTCCCACCCCTACCAGTTTGATAGGCACTTTGAGTTCGTCGTGGATGGTAATGACCGCTCCGCCGCGTGCCGTGCCGTCCAGCTTCGCCAGCACGATGCCTGTAACGTTAACCGCCTGCACGAACTCCTGCGCCTGGCGGATGGCGTTTTGTCCGGTGGTGGCATCCAGCACCAGCAGCACCTCGTCTGGCGGTCGTCCCAGCGCTTTCTCGGCGACGCGATATACCTTTTTCAGCTCTTCCATCAGGTTCGAGCGCGTATGGAGCCTTCCTGCGGTATCTGCCAGCACGTAGTCCACACCACGGTTGCGCGCGGCAGCGATGGCGTCGTAAATCACCGCCGACGGGTCGGCACCTTCGCGGTGCTTGATCAACGTTGCGCCCACGCGCTGTGCCCATACCTCCAGCTGGTCAATCGCGGCGGCGCGGAAGGTGTCACCGGCTGCCAGGATGACGCTTTTCCCCTGCTGGCGCAGGCGGTAAGCCAGTTTGGCAATGGATGTGGTTTTGCCTACCCCGTTCACCCCAACGAACAGGTACACCGTCGGCGGAACAGGGGATACCTTCAGCGCGGAGTCGCCCCCTGACTGCAGGGATGCCAGCAGGCTCTCCTTCAGCACGCTTTTGACTTCCGACGGTTCTTTGAGCCTCTGTTCGCGCACCGCGCGGCGCAGGTCGTCCAGCACCTGCATGGTGGTGTGCACATTGATGTCGGCGGTCAGCAAAACCTCTTCCAGCTCCTCGAAAAGCTCCTCATCCACCCGCCCGCGCCCGGTGAGCAGGGTATCCACCTTTTGCAGGATGCCTTTGAATATCCCTAAACGCATAGACCGTTGAACTCCCTACGATAGTTTCTCTAATTTAGCGATGGACGCCAGCAGTTGCTTGATGCCCGCATTGGGGAACACCACCGTCAGCAGGTAGTCTCCCGCTTGCGCTTCGCACTTCATAATGACCCCTTCCCCGAACTTGTGATGGCGCACACGCTGTCCCACGCGATAGGCGTCCCGCTGTGGCTGTGGACGGGGCGGGGCAACCGGCTGAGCGGAAGGCAGAGGATGCGCCAGCTCGGTAGGGCTCCAGTACAGCTTCAGCCCTTCAGGGATGTCGTGCAGGAAGCGCGATTCGAACATATTGCTGGTCGTGCCGAAGACGCTTCGCAGGCGGGCGTGGGTGATATGCACGCGCTCTTTCGCCCGGGTGATAGCCACGTAACACAGCCTGCGCTCCTCTTCCACCTCCGGGTCGTCGTTGATGGCGCGGATGTGCGGGAACAAGCCTTCTTCCATGCCCGCCAGAAACACGATGGGAAACTCCAGCCCTTTGGCGGCGTGTACCGTCATCAGGGTCACGCGGTCACTCCCTGTTTCCAGCGAGTCCACATCCGCTACCAGAGCAACCGACTCGAGAAATCCAGCCAGTCCGCGCTCCGCTTCGGGGCTGGCGTCAAACTGCTGGGTGGCGGTGAGCAGTTCCTTCACGTTCTCCACCCGAGATTGTACCTCGGGGTCACGGGTATCTCCAAGCCTCTGCAGGTAGTCGGTGCGCGTCAGCACCTGTTGCAGTAGCTGGGTAACGGAGCTTGTCTGGCGCAGGGCGCGCAGGTCTTCTATCAGCTGGCGAAACTGTGCCACCGCACCGTAAGCCCGGGCGGTCAGACGGTTGGACAACGAGGGATGCTGGATGGCTTCCCACAGACTGATGCCCTCCTCGTCAGCCAGCTGGCGGATGACCTCAACCGTTTGCAGACCGATTCCGCGCGTGGGTACGTTGATGATGCGCATCAGGCTCACGTCGTCGCTGGGAGAGAGGATGACGCGCAGATAGGCGAGCACGTCCTTAATCTCTTTACGCTGATAGAATCGCACGCCGCCCACAATCTGATAGGGGATGCGATAGTTCAGGAAGACCTCTTCAAAGGTGCGCGACTGGGCATTGGTACGATAAAGCACCACGAAGTCGCTGTATCGGCGCCCCTGCTGCTGAACGCTGAGCGCAATGTGCTGGGCAATGACCTGCGCCTCCTCCCGCTCGTGCCCCACTTCAGTGATGGTGATGGGAAGCCCGTCGCGCCGTTCGGACCAGAGGCGTTTGGGCGCACGCCGGCGATTCTTTTGTACCACGTGGAACGCAGCGTCCAGTATCGGCTGGGTGGAGCGGTAGTTCTGTTCCAGTTTGACCACGTGTGCGTCGGGGAAATCGCGCTCAAACGAGAGGATAATTCCCACATCCGCCCCCCGCCACGAGTAGATGGACTGGTCATCGTCGCCTACCACGCACAGGTTGCGATGCAGTGCGCTGATATGCTTCACGATGCGGTACTGCGCCTGGTTCACGTCCTGAAACTCGTCCACCAGCACGTGCAGAAACCGTTTTTGATAGCGCTCCAGCACATCGGGATGCCGTTCGAAGAGCTCCACCGTCTTCATCAGCAGGTCGTCGAAGTCCAGCGCGTGGCAGGCTTCCAGTCTCTCCTGGTAACGCGGGTAGACTCTGCCCACAATCTGGGTGAAGTAGTCCACAGGCGTGTACAGCGCTGGTGAAATCATCTTCTCTTTGGCGCGGCTGATGAAGTTCAGAATAGAGCGCGGGGCAAAGCGTTTCTCGTCGATGTCCAGCAGTTTCAGCACCTCTCTGACCACGCTGATCTGGTCGTCTTCATCGAAGACCACGAATTCGGGGTCTACGCCGATGGCTCTTCCGCTTTCGCGCAGGATGCGGGCGCAGATGGCGTGAAATGTGCCTACCCACATCTGTTTCACCTGCGCCGAGCCGACCAGTTTCTCAATGCGCTCGCGCATTTCGTTGGCGGCTTTGTTGGTGAAGGTGACGGCAAGAATGCGCCGCGGCGAGATGTTGCGTGCCGAGATGAGATGGGCGATGCGCATGGTGAGCACGCGCGTTTTGCCACTGCCTGCACCTGCAAAAATGAGAAGCGGTCCCTCGCCATGCATCACCGCTTCTCGCTGTGCCTCATTCAGATTCTGCCATTCGTCCATTGCACCATCATTTTACGGCAAACGGTGCAGGGAATCAACTAGCCGGGAAGTTTTTCCGCTCCTCCTGCTGGCAGTGGGGACGCATGAGAAAGAGTTGTTGTTTTGCATATCTCAGGTATCTGTGAAAAGGGCGGTTCCCTGCAAGAGCAGGACTGCCCCCTCATTCTGTCTAAACTCGATTCCAACGGAGCAGGCAACAGGAAGGAGGCTCTTCCCATGTGGCGTAGCGGTCTCTGCCTTGTGGCGATGACGGTGGGCGTGCTCGCTATCGGATCGGCACAACCACTCTCCCTCAAAACCATGCACGTGGACACAAAACCGCACACAGCGATTGCCGCGTCCACCCTGTTTAATACTCTCATCCCGGACAAGACACGCCGCCCTACCCTGCCGGTGCGGGACGAGGTGGACGAGTTCGCCACCGTGGTTCCGGTGCTGTTTCCAGAGTCCTTCGAGCCCTTCTGCTTCGAGCCTCTGGGCTGTGCACACTTCACCCCAGAACCAGAGGACTCTCGCGGTTTAACTGGCAACCCATACGAGTTCCCCAGCGTGAAAAGCCAGGGAGTGAATACAGGTAAAAGTTACACGACGGTATATGCGGACTTCATCAACGATAGCCCCAACCCTGCAGAGGTCTATCCGCCTACACCGTTCCGAGAACTCTGGCGCAAGAAGACGATAGTGAACACGGTGAATCTGCGACGGTTAAGAGTGGAAGACTCGCGCGCATGGAATCAGCTGTTGCAGTCGGTGCAGAAGTTGGCACAGGAGGATGATTCTCCCGGAGTGTTACCCGTCAAGGCGCCTCCCTACTCTGAGGGCTGTGTCAAGTGGAGTGTCTTCTTCACAGGCTATGCGACCACGGTGAAGGTGATACCGTTTAAGCGCAAGCAGTCTCATCGGACGTTAGAGGCTTTTCTGGAGGCGTTCGCCAGTTTCCTCAGCCCGCGGAAAGATTTCCTTTCCGTGCTGATAGCAGAGAGCGCAAGGGAATGGATAAAGGCTCACAACGAGCAACAGGAGTCCGATCTGGAGCCGCTCGACATAAAAGCGTATGGCGATATATGTTCCGTACAGACCGAGAGTTATTATGCGGACTTCGTTCGGCTGCGTAACCTGACGCAGGAGTGGCGGATATACATCCGGGTCAAATATCCAGACGGAAGCACTGCGCCAGCAGAGGGCACTATTGACGCATTACGGGATACTCCTCTCACTGACCCTGCTCCTCCACCCCCTCTCGGACCTTCACCGGACCTGCGCGTCGGCAAGGATGGAGCGACGGTACACCTCGGCAAAGGATGGCGATGGAAGCTGCAGGTTCGCTTACCGGGCGGGGAGGAGCGTCTGGTGGAAGTGCCCCATCCCGAACCCACCATCACTCTCTACATCCATGCCGCCGCCCCGCCCTCTCAGCCATCGGGCGGTAAATAGGGGCACTGCCCGGCACACTTTGCGCCCACGTGTGCAAATGCGTTACAATAAGCTATCCTTCGGGCGAGGGGGAAGAGGTTGATATGTGGACACGATTCAGTGAAAAGGCGCGGCGTGCCATTTACTATGCACAGGAAGAGGCGCGACGTCTGGGCGAAAACGTCGTCGGCACGGAGCATCTTCTGCTTGGTCTTCTGCACGAATCGGACAGTATCGCCATACGGGTGTTGGAAAACCTCGGAATTAATCCCGGTTCGCTGCGGATGGAGATAGAGAGGCAGTTACCCAAAGGGGAAGGTCCGGTCGGGCAGGAGGTCCAGCTGACGCCCCGCACCAAGCGCGCCATTGACCTTGCGTACGAGGAGGCGCGTCATCTGGGCAACCAGCATGTCGGTACAGAGCACCTCTTGCTGGGCTTAATTCGGGAAGGGGAAGGGCTGGCGGGCAGGATACTGGTGAAAAAGGGCATCCAGCTGGAGCAAGCCCGCGCGGTGGTCAAAGCTGTTCAGTCGGAAGGCGAGACCCCTTCAGCGCAGGTGAAGAGCGTTCCTGCGGAGGTTCTGCGCGGTTTGAAAGGGCGCGACCTGCTGAGCATTGATGACCTGTCGCGGGAGCAGTGTTCCGCCCTTCTGCAGACGGCGGCGGCGATGAAAGAGGCAACAAAGAGCGGACAGGAGTTAATTCGCTGGAAGCGTCCACACCTGCTGGCGATGATTTTCGAGAAGCCCTCTCTGCGCACCCGCTTCACCTTCGAGGCGGCGATGGTGCACATGGGCGGGCACGCCATCTATCTCTCTCCAAACGAAATCGGGCTGGGCAAGCGCGAGAGCGTGGCGGACGTGGCGCGCAACCTAGAACGCTGGTGCCAGGCAATCATGGCTCGCGTGTTCGCCCACCAGACGCTGGTGGAGCTGGCGCAACATGCCGGCGTGCCCGTGATTAACGCCCTGAGCGACCTCGAGCACCCCTGCCAGGCGTTAGCCGACTTCCAGACGCTGATGGAACACAAAGGCGACCCGAAAGGGCTTCATCTGGTGTTCGTGGGAGACGGCAATAACGTGGCGAACAGCCTCGCACTGTTGTCGGCGAAGCTGGGCACGCACTTCACCATCGCCTGCCCGCCCGGCTACGAGCCGCACGAGGGGATACTGAGCCGCGCCCGAGAGATTGCCACCGAGACCGGCTCGCTGATTACCGTCACGCACGACCCGCGAGAAGCCGTGCGCACCGCCGACGCCATCTACACCGATGTGTGGGCGAGCATGGGGCAGGAGCATGAGGCAGAACAGCGCAAACAGGTGTTCGCTCCCTATCAGGTGAACGCCGACCTGCTGAAGCTGGCGAAACCCGGCGCCATCGTCATGCACTGCCTGCCCGCACACCGGGGCGAGGAAATCACAGATGAGGTGATAGATGGCACGCAGTCGGTGGTGTTTGACCAGGCGGAAAACCGTCTGCACGCTCAGAAGGCGGTGCTCGCCGCGTTGATTGGGGACTGGTAACGATGCCCCTTGTGAGCGTGGTGCTCACCAGCTACAACCATGCTCGTTATCTTCGGCAGGCGGTAGAGAGCGTGCTGGCGCAGAGCCTGCAGGATATGGAGATAGTCGCCATTGACGACGCCAGCGCGGACGATTCGCCCGCTATCCTGCAGGAATATGCGCCTCGCGTGAAGGTGGTGCTTCACTCGCAGAACCGGGGTACTTACGCCAGCCTCAACGAGGGCATTGAAGTGACGGGCGCACCGTATATCGCCATCCTGAACTCGGATGATGCGTGGCTTCCCACCAAACTGGAACGACAGGCGGCGATACTGGAACGCGACCCACATGTCGGGCTGGTGCATACCGCTGTGCGCTTCGTGGACGCCGAAGGGAACCCCATCGCGGGCAACCCGCTGGGCGTGCGCTTTCACCCCAACCCGCGGGGCGACCTCCTGCCCGATCTGTTGACGCGCAACCTGTTTATCACCTCTTCGGTGCTGTTTCGGCGGGAATGCATCGAGCGGTGCGGTCGCTTCGAGGAGCACCTGTTCGGCATGGGCGACTGGGACCTGTGGCTTCGCATCGCCGAGCACTATGCGATTGGCTACGTTCCTGAACCGCTGACGCTGTACCGAGTGCATGGGCAGAACACCATGTACCAGCGCGAGCGAATGCTGGAGGATGACCTGTGGATCCACGAAGAGCGCATCCGCAAACGGATACCCGACCTGCTGAAGCGGGACGGAGGGCGGATGCGGCGCAGTATCGGCGTGGCGATGGCGGCGCTGGGAGTGCTTTACGCCATGCGCGGGCAGAAACAGGAAGCACGTCAGGCATTTCGCGAAAGCCTGCGGTATCATCCGTTCCGCCTCAAGACGTACCTGCGCCTGCTGTCTGCGTTGAGGTAGGACGGTATAATAGTGGTCGGGAGAGACACATGGGCACACAGGACGTTCGCTGGATACAACGGTTTCATCATTACCAGAAGGCGCTGGCTCAGCTGGAGCGTGCGGTAAAGCTGGCACAGGAACGCCCCCTGTCCGAGCTGGAACAGCAGGGATTGATACAGGCGTTTGAATATACCCATGAGCTGGCGTGGAACCTGCTGAAGGATTTTCTGGAGAGCCGAGGGATTCGCAACCTGTATGGCTCCCGTGACGCTACGCGCGAGGCATATAAGCGCGGCTTGATTGCCAACGGCGACGTGTGGATGAAAATGATAGAGAGCCGCAACCTGACTTCTCATACCTATAACGAGTCCGTTGCGACGCAGATTGCACAGGACGTGTGCCAGACCTACTATCCTGAGTTTGAAGCTCTGCGCGAGACCATGCACAGGCTGGAGCTGGCGGAGGGTTCGGAATGAGGTTCGGTCTGAGCCGGGAGGTTATCGAGCAGATTCACGGTGTGCTGGCGCGACACCCGCAGGTGCATGAGGCATTGATTTACGGCTCCCGCGCGAAGGGCAACTACAAGCCCGGCTCGGACATCGACCTCGTGCTGTGTGGCGACCAGTCGCTGAATATGGATGTGCTCCTGCGAATCATGTGGGAACTGGAAGAGCTGCCTCTGCCCTATACCTTTGACGTGTGCATCTACCACCAGATTGACGACCCCGAACTGCTGGACCACATCCGGCGGGTGGGCAAGCCCTTCTACCGACGAGGACAACCGCCTCACGAAGAGCAGCAAGCGGAGGCTTAGCTACTTTATCCTCGCGAAGCGCAGTTTGCCCACTCGGACCACCGCTCCCTTCAGGGAAGCCACCTCTATCTCCTCGTTGGGGTCGGAGTGGCGGATGCCGTTGATTTCCACTGCGCCCTGCTGAATCATGCGCCGTCCCTCGCTGTTACTGCTGACCAGCCCCAGTGCCGCCAGCAGACGCGGAAGCCACACCTTCCCGTCCTTCACAATCTCCGCGGGCACGTCAAACTCCGCGATGTCTTCGGGCAGTTCGCGGGCAGAGAACACGCGCATGAATTCGCGGTCCGCCTCCTGCGCTGCCTCCGCGCTGTGATAGATGGTGACAATCTCGCGGGCGAGGCGTCGCTTCACCTCCATCGGATGCAGAGTGCCGTTGTTCAACCCCACGGCGATTTCGCGCACCTCCTCCATCGGCACATCGGTGCACAGTTCAAAATACGAGACCATCAGGTTATCAGGCAGGGACATCACCTTGCCGAACATCTGCTCTGGCGGCTCGGTGATGCCAATATAGTTGCCCAGCGACTTGCTCATCTTCTCCTCGCCGTCCAGCCCAATCAGCAGAGGCATCGCCAGCACAATCTGCGGGTCCTGCCCGTACTCACGCTGAAGGTCGCGCCCCACCAGGTTGTTGAAAATCTGGTCGGTGCCGCCCATCTCAATATCCGCTTCTATCGCCACCGAATCGTAGCCCTGACACAGCGGATACAGTATCTCGTGCATACCAAGGGGTCTGTTCTCGGCGAGTCGCTTCTGGAAGTCGTCGCGCTCCAGGATGCGCGCCACCGTGTATCGGGAAGCTAGCTGGATGACGTCCGCAAAGGTCATCTTGCCCAGCCAGTCGCTGTTGAAGTATATCTCGGTGCGCTCGGGCATCAGGATACGGTAGAGCTGTTGCTGGTAGGTGCGGGCGTTCGTCTCTACCTCTTCCCGTGACAGCTGGGGGCGCGTTTTACTGCGACCGGTCGGGTCGCCAATCATGGCGGTAAAATCGCCGATAATGAGGCAGGCGATATGTCCAAACTCCTGAAACTGCCGCAGTTTGCGAAGCACCACCGCAAAGCCCAGGTGGATGTCCGGGGCGGTGGGGTCGAGTCCGAGTTTCACCCGCAGCGGCTTGCCTGTTCGCGCCGACTTCTCCAGCTTTTCACGCAGTCCGTCTTCGGGGATGATTGCCGCAACCCCGCGCTGTAGAACCTCCAGTTGTCGTTCTATACTCTCCATGTTTCCCGCTCTGATTAACCCCTTTTCTCCTTTCTGCACCTTTAGTATTATAACATCTTCTCAACGAGGATTCGGGAGTCACGCGGTTGGATTACCGCTTGCGGTGAGAGACACTCTTTGTTACCGTGAGAGAAGCGAAGGGTCTCAACTACGAGATACTTCGCTATCGCTCAGCATGACAGGAATAACGTTCAGTGTGACACTTAATCGGAGGCCATTCTGAGCAATGCAAAGAACCTCACAGCCTCTCCCCCCACCCCGCGTAAGGTCAAACAGGAGTCAGGCACTCGGTTAGATTTTTGCGACCGAGTTTCCCGTACCCCCTAAAGAACCACGTAGATTTACCGATAATCTGGGTGACAAGCCAGTAATCTTGCGGGCTGAACAACTTTCGGGAAACGGCAGGAAGCCTACAGTACCGTTCAAGGAGGAGCGATTGGACCATGAGTTTACGCATTAACACCAACACCACCGCGATGAACGCGCTGAGGAACCTCACGCAGACATCCGACATGTTCGCGCGTTCGATTGAGCGGTTGTCCTCTGGTTTACGCATTAACCGCGGCGCCGATGACCCCGCGGGGCTGATTATCTCCGAAAACCTGCGCGCACAGATGGTGGGGTTGGCTCAGGCAACCTCCAACGCGCAAGACGCCGCAAACCTGGTGAAGACTGCCGAAGGAGCACTGGACGAAATCCACAACCTGCTTCGCACCATGCGCCAACTGGCGGTGCACGCCAGCAACACTGGTGTCAACGACCTCACCGCCCTCCAGGCTGACCAGACACAAATCCGCTCCGCGCTGGAAAGCCTTAACCGTATCGCCGAACAGACCCAGTTCGGAACCAAGAAACTGCTGGACGGAACCGCCGGCATCTCCGCACAGGTCACCGACACCGCTCGCCTCGCCGGCATCTTCATCGGCAACACCTTCAACGGCGCCATCG
>JABUFA010000072.1 GCA_013314755.1 Chthonomonadia bacterium | reverse complement strand
ATCGACAAACTGGGCATTGACTTTCGCGGCGACCCCTCCTCCGCACTTCTGGAGGCGCTGGACCCCGAACAGAACTATGCCTTTTCGGACCACTATCTGGAAGTGCCCTTCAACCTGCGCGAGGTGATGTTTATCACCACGGCGAATCTGCTGGACCCCATTCCGCCCGCCCTGCGCGACCGTATGGAGGTCATCGTCTTCCCCGGCTACACCGAAGACGAGAAGATGAACATCGCCAGAGGGTTCCTGGTGCCCAAGCAGTTGAAAGAGCACGGACTGACCCCCGAGCAGTGCCAGATTGCCGACTCGGCGATACAGCTCATCCTGCGCGAGTACACCCGGGAGGCGGGCGTGCGCAATCTGGAGCGTGAAATCGCCTCCGTGTGTCGCAAGGTGGCGCGCGCCGTTGCCGAGGGGCAGATCGAGTCGAAGGTGGTTGCCCCCGAAGACATCCCCGCCTACCTGGGGGCGCGAAAGTATCGCTACGGAACCGCCGAGGAGAAGGACGAAATTGGCGCGGCAACGGGGCTGGTGTACACGCAGTTCGGCGGCGATATCGTCTCCATCGAGGTCAGCGTTCTGCCTGCCACCAAAGGGCAGTTACTGCTGACCGGACAGCTGGGCGAGGTGATGAAGGAGTCGGCGCAGGCGGCGTTGACCTACATCCGCTCCCGGGCGGAGCAACTGCACCTGGACCCCGAGTTCACCCGCAACGCCGACATCCACATCCACGTGCCGGAAGGCGCAGTGCCCAAAGATGGACCCTCCGCCGGCATTACCATCGCCACGGCACTGGCTTCGGCGTTCACGCAGCGACCTGTGCGCCGCGATGTGGCGATGACGGGCGAAATCACCCTGCGCGGACGGGTTCTGCCCATCGGTGGAGTGAAGGAGAAGGTGCTCGCTGCGCACCGTGCAGGCATCCGGGTGGTCATCCTGCCCGAAGAGAACCGACGCGACCTGGACGAAATCCCCCAGCAAGTGCTGGACGACATCGAGTTCCGCTTTGTGCGCCACATGGATGAAGTGCTGGAGATTGCCCTGCTCGGCGAACCCCGTTAGCTCAGAATAGTTCCATACACGAGCAGCCCTTTGACGCTCCGCGCGACAGGAATAACGCTCCACACGCTTTCTATATGGCGGGGTTTCCGCCGAGCCGTTATTGAAAGGCGACCTAACCCCCAGCCCCTTCCCTGCGAGGGAAGGGGAGCATCACCTCTCCCTGTGTCGGGGAGAGGTCGGGAGAGGGGTTTACAACGAGGTTCTCGCCGAGCCGTGTATGAGTCCCTCCCCGCCTGCGGGGAGGTTAGGAGGGGCTGTCTTGCTTTTCAGAGGGCGACCACAAAGGGTTGTCTCTGCAAACGGCTCTCCAGAAGCTTCGCCCTCCAGAATAACCCGCTTACCTCTCCTTCAGCACCAGTACGGTCAGCGAGTGTGCTGGCAGGGTAACCCAGAATCGCGAAGAGACGTCCTCCAGCCGACTCTCCACAGGGGCGACGCGCGTGGGGTTCTCCAGCGAGTTCTCATCCTCCGGGCTGGCGCTGGTCAGCACCACCATCCTGCCAGTGGGCGAGAGGCGACGCGCCCCCTGAAGTTCTATGGTGGTCTGCTGTGTCTCGTCTGACACGTTCACCACCTTCAGGATAATTTCGCGCGTCTTCTCGTTGCGGCTGGCGACGGCGTGCAGAACTGGCACCGGCTTGTCCTCGAAATCGTGCACCAGATTGCCGTCCAGATAGCACCGAATGCGGGAACCCTGCACCTCGATGCGGATGTCGTACCAGCGACCGGTCTCGATACTGCCCGAAACCTCGTTGCTGACGATGCTCTTGCCTCCGCCAAGGCATCGCTCCACCGCGTGCTTGGTGTTGCCCCAGCCGCCAAGGTTCCACCAGTACCAGTTGTTATCATCACGCACGCGGAACATGATGAGGAACCCTTCTGCCCCGCCCAGCTTTCGCGCCTTCAGGGTAAGGGTGTAATCACGCCAGCCGGGGGCGCCTGCTACTGCCCGCAGGTCTGGTGCAATATCGCTCTGGCGATAACTGCCTTCCACAACCTGCCAGTTGCCCCGCACCACGCGCCATCCAGCACTGCCCTGCGCGAAGTCGTGGACAAACAGCGTTTGACCGTTGTGAGTCACCTTCACATCGCGGTACTCTGCCTGCGTCTGCCACGTACCCAAGCCGATAGCCCCCTGTGCGATGGCAGGCAGGGCAGATGGCGCATTGACCTCTGCGGGTAGCACATGCGTTCCCCGATAGACGCTGAATAGCTTCTGGACATAGTACGAGGGCGTGCCGTACACGCGCGAGCTGTCGAAACCAATCAGGTCGGGGTTCCACGCGCGGTCGTTGACGTTGACGAACAGCGGAGCATACGCCGCCATCACCACCACGTCCGCGTTGCGCTCCATCCCGGTCATGAACGCCGCCTCGGCGATTGCCGCCCGCAGGTTCCCCTGCCCCGCACCCTGAGTGACCGCGTACTCGCCGACGAAGATTTTCGGTCCGTTGCGGTCATAGCGGTCGTAGCGGTTCGCCTGCGAGATGAACCACTCGGGGCTGGAGTAGAAGTGCTCGTCCAGAATATCCATCGGGCGGCTGCGCACGGGCGAGTTGGCGATAATCTGTATCTGCGGGAATCGCGCCTTGATGGCGTCGTAGAAGCGGGCGTATCGCTCCTCGTAGTTCGATCCCCAGTTTTCGTTGCCCACCTCCACGAAGCGCAGGTTGAACGGTTTCGGGTGTCCGTTGCGGGCGCGCAGTGCTCCCGCGGGGGTGCGTGTGTCACCGATGGCGTACTCTATGGCGAAAAGGGCATCTTCAATCCACTCGTTCAGCTGTTCCACTGGCGCCACATCGCCGTTGCGATACTGGCACGCCATCCCGCAGTTCACCACCAGCAGAGGCTCCGCGCCCAGGTCCTCGCACATCTGCAGATACTCGTGCAGACCCAGTCCCTGCGTGCAGTTATAGCCCCACAGACACCACCGGGATGGACGTTCAGCAATATCGCCGACGGTGTTGCGCCAGCGCAGAGCGTTTCTGAGTCTGTCCCCTTCCACAAAACATCCGCCCGGAAAGCGCAAGAAGCTGGGTTTGAGGTTTGCCAGCATCTGTGCCAGGTCCGCTCGCAAGCCGTTGGGACGCCGTTTGAAGGTGTCCACGGGCATCAGCGACACCATATCCAGCCATACCGTGCCGGGCGCATCGGTGGAAATCACCAGGCGGGCTTTGGGGTCGGTGGCGCGGGATGTCAGCTCCGCCGAGAATCTCTTCCATCCTGTGCCGACTCCTCGTATGGTGTGCTGAGCGTACACCTCGCCTCCAGCACCCTGCAGGCTGACAGTCAATGCGCCTCGCCACCGCTCATCCCTGCGAGCGTACAGCGACAGCCGGTATCGTTTGCCCTTTTGCACCGCGATACCCCAGTAGCCTTCGTTGACCAGGCTCACGCGCCCGGCTCCTTCATCTATCTCCCAGCGCAGGCTTCGTGGATTGTTCGGGTTCAGGGGCTGTGAAGTATCAACCGCAATGCGCGACTTCCCCTTGCTGTCTATTAGTGTCCATGCCTGCGGTTGCGGACCGTCTTCAAAGGAACGGTTGCGCACCAGCTCGGCGTACAGTCCGCCGTCCCCGGCGTGGTTAATCTCCTCGAAAAAGATGCCGTAAAGAATGGGGCTGATAGGAGTTCCCTGAGTAGTCAGGTCTACACGAATGGATGCGTTCTGAGCGAAGGCAAGGGTCGCCAACAGGAGATACCCTGCTACCAGACCGATTCTGCCCATGAATCCGTTCCCTCCCGTGTCTGCTGTCTGGCGGGATGATTCTTTGCCCATGCAAGAGACTCCTGCCGATAGGGCTCGCAGGAGAGTTTCCATGCGTCGCCGAAAGGTGGTGACATGATGCAACGGGAGCCGCTGTACGACGTGCTGGGGCTGGGCGTGCTGGCGGTGGATGAGCTGCTGTATGTGGAGCACTACCCGCCGCCCGATACCAAGACACCCGTTCTGCATTGCGAGCGACAGGCGGGTGGGCTGACGGGTACAGCACTTGTTGCCGCGGCGAGACTGGGGGCAAAGTGCGCCTACGCCGGCATGATGGGGCATGATCCGCTGTCACAGTTCGTCGCGGAGACCTTTCGCCGGGAGAGAGTTGACCTGACCCATGTTGTTTGGCGCGATGATGCCCAGCCGGTGCACTCCTTCATCATTGTAGATATGAGCGCACACACCCGCAACATCTTCTTTCTGCGTGGGGCAAAGACCGGTGCCGCACCCGATGCTCCTGCGCCGGAGGTCATCCAGAGCACGCGCGTGTTGTTCGCCGACCACCACGGGTTGCCGGGCATGGTGCGGGCGGTGCGTATCGCGGCGCAGGCAGGCATCCCGGTAGTTGCCGACCTTGAACGTCCGGGAGGCGAGGGCTTTGAGGAGTTACTGCGTCTGACGGACCACCTGATAGTCTCGCGCGAGTTTGCCGAGCAGTTCGCCCCCGGCTTGTCGGTGGCAGAGGCGTTAGGATGCATCCGCGCCCATCCTCAGCAGACGGTGGTGGTCACCTGTGGCGCGGAAGGGTGCTGGTATGTGGGCGAGGGGATAGACGAGCCGGTGCATCAGCCCGCCTACTCTGTTCCGGTGGTGGATACAACAGGTTGCGGAGACGTGTTTCACGGCGCGTACTCGGCGGCGCTGGCGAGGGGCTTGTCCCTGCCCGAACGGATTAAGGTGGCGTCTGCGACCTCTGCCATTAAAGCGATGCACTATGGTGGACAGGCGGGCATACCCACCTGGGAGGCGGTTTGCGCTTTCATTGCAAGCAGGGAAGGCACTTCCTGATTGGGATAAATGGTGGGACAATCAGACATCCCAGCGCCCCGAAGTTGCGGACAGCCCGTCATCGCTTTGAACTGCTGAAGCTCAGTTTCAGCAGTCCACTGTTGCCTGGACTTGCGTTCGTCAGTACCTCTGCTTGATACCTGCGTCGGTTTTATGTTATAGGCATAACACCTGATGATGAAGGCTCTCGTGAAAGAGGACGATAACCTGCTTCCCCCTCTGTTCGCCCTCCTCACCCAGCCTTCTCTATCAGCAACTTGGTTTGGAAAGGAGGATCGCCATGAAACTGTTCAAACTTCCGGGCTGGACAGTGGCGACAACACTCCTTCTGATGTGCTGCCAGCTGCTGTCCGCTCAATCCTTCACCTATCAGGGAATGCTCAAACAGGCAGGCGTTCCCGCTAACGGAAACTTTGACTTCCAGTTCAGCCTGTGGAAAACCGCTTCAGGTGGCTCACAGGTCGGCTTCACCCTCACCAAAGAGAACGTACAGGTAGTTTGGGGAGTGTTCAGTGTGGATCTGGACTTCGGCGACGTGTGGGGCGGTAATGACCTTTACCTGCAGATTGCGGTGCGTCCTGCGGGTTCTGGCAGTTACACCACGCTGTCTCCCCGTGTGAAGGTGAACCGCACCCCTTACAGCCAGTTTGCCTTCAGCGCGCGATGGTCAGGCATTGTGGGTATGCCTGCGGGCTTTGCGGATGGCGTGGACAACGACACTACCTACTCGGCGGGCGCAGGTTTGCAGTTAGTGGGCACGACCTTCAGCGTGGCAACAGGTGGTATCGTGACCAGTATGCTTGCCAACGGCGCGGTGACCACCGACAAGATTGCGGACGGCGCGGTCACTTCGGCGAAGTTAAGCACGACTGGTGTGAGTGCGGGCACGTATGGCAGTGCCACGCAGGTCGGTCAGTTCACGGTGGACGCGCAGGGTCGGATTACCTCGGCGACCAACGTGACCATTTCTGGGGTATCGCCGGGCGGTTCGGCTGGTGGCGACCTGAGCGGGAGTTATCCGAACCCGACGGTGGCGCGGTTGCAGGGGCGTGCGGTGTCTTCTACCGCTCCGGCTGCGGGTCAGGTATTGAAGTGGGACGGTAGCGCGTGGTCGCCGGCGAACGATGAAGCGGGTGCCAGTCTGTGGCAGCAATCGGGGAGCGACATTTTCTACAATCTGGGCAAAGTGGGTATTGGTACAAGTAGCCCCGCTTACCTCTTGCATGTGGAAACGAGCGCAGGCGAGCATGCCATTTATGGCTTACACACCTCCACCAGCGGTACCATCTACGGTGTGTATGGGGAAAACAAAAGCCCCAATGGCGCGGGCGTATGCGGCAGGGCAAGCGGCGGCAGCGGCTACGCCAGCGGCGTAGTTGGGGTAAGTTACAAAACGCAAGGCAAGGGCGTGTACGGCTTGGCATACGCCACCAGCGGCACCAACTACGGTGTGTACGGGTTAAGCGAGAGCACCTTTGGCAGGGGCGTGTACGGCTGGGCAACTGCCACCAGCGGCACCAACTACGGCGTTCATGGACAAAACAACAGCCCCAATGGCTACGGGGTCTATTCCGCAGGACGCTTCGCCGCTACGGGCACCAAGTCGTTCCAGATTGACCACCCGCTCAGCCCCGAAACCCACTACCTCAATCACTTCTGCGCCGAAGGTCCCGAACCTTACAACCTCTATCGGGGCACGGTGGTGCTGGATGCGCGCGGCGAAGCATGGGTGCAACTGCCAGACTACTTCGAAGCCATCAACCGCGACCCCAGCTACCATCTGACCCCCATCGGTGCGCCCATGCCCAACCTGCATGTCGCCGTGGAAATCCAGAACAACCGCTTCAAGATAGCGGGCGGCGTGCCGGGCAAGAAGGTCAGCTGGGAGGTGAAGGCAGTTCGCAACGACCGCTGGGTACAGGAGTACGGCTACCAGTCAGAGCAGGTCAAGCCGCGCGAGCATCAGGGCAAGTATCTGCATCCTGAATTGTATGGACAGCCGAAGGAGCTGGGCATCCACTACCGCCCTGAGCCGGAACGGGAGGCGCCTGTGAATCGGTAGGGTCTAACCCTGTTGTCGTGCTGGCGGTAGCGAATCATGTCGTCTCTGTCATACCTGACAGGTGAAGGGGGTTGTGACGCACTTCGCTGGTGCTCAGGGTGACAAAGTGCTGCCCTCAAGATGATAAGGGAATCGTGCGCTCCGGGTGATACAGAGAGGCAATGGGAGCAGGACGTGCAGGCTACGCTCGCGTAATTTCTAAATGAGCCGACGCACCCGGTAACATATTGCCATCCATTTGCGTCTTAATAAACGGTGAACAACCTCTATCGCGCGCGAGAGGAGGTGAGTGCAATGCGGATGAAGTGGCTGTGGGTTCTGGCGTTGCTTGTGCTGGTTTTGGGCACAGCTATCCCGACGTACAGTCAGCAAGAAGGCGGACAGTCGCCTCGCATCACGCTCAACCTCGAGTCCGCCAGCATCGCTGACGCCCTGAAACTGCTGTTCCGCTCGGTCGGCTACAACTACACGCTGGATGAGTCGGTGGTGGGCGGATATGTTACCGTCTCGTTGAAGGATGTGACCTTCGAGACGGCACTGCGCACCATCCTGCGCTCGGCGAACCCGCCGCTGACCTACCGCGTGGATGGCGGCGTGTACATCATCACGCCGAAGGTGGAGACGTATGAAACCACCACGGCTGAGCCGCTGGTGGAAGAACAGCCGCAACCACAGGTGCGCACCGAGAAGATTACGCTGCAGCATCTGGACTCGCTGGCAATAGCCCAGCTGCTTGGCGGAACCGCTGTGGCGCTCAACCAGACCGGCTGGACGTATAGCGGCGGTGGCTACGGTGGTTATGGTGGCTACGGCGGCTTCGGCGGCGGCTGGGGTGGCTACGGCGGCTTCGGCGGCGGCTGGGGTGGCTACGGCGGCTGGGGCGGCAGTGGCTGGGCCGGCGGCGGCTGGGGT
>JABUFA010000016.1 GCA_013314755.1 Chthonomonadia bacterium | reverse complement strand
TTTGGCGGTGTGTGGTGTTCAGTGGTGGTAGGGATTTGCGATGATGGGTGGAGGTTTGTGGTTGTTGTGTGTTTTGGCTGTTGCTTTCTTTTTGGTTGCATTCGCCAACCATCAAAGGAACGCACACTTAGGAGGAAAGCACTTGCCGAAAGGGGCTAACTTTCGGTATAATAGGTGTTTGCGTGTCCTTTTGAGCGAAAAAAGAGGTTCAGGCGATGAAAGTCAGAGCATCAGTGAAGAAAATCTGTAACGACTGCAAGATTATACGGCGTCGAGGCGTGGTTCGGGTTATCTGCAAGAAGAACCCGAAGCACAAACAGCGTCAGGGGTAAGGAGGCACGACGTTGGCACGCATTGCTGGTGTAGATTTGCCACGTGATAAAAAGATTGAATACGCCCTGCCGTATATCTACGGCATCGGTCTGTCCAGCGCGCGCAAGATACTGGCGCAGTGCGGGATTGACCCATCCACGCGCGTGCGACAGCTCACGGAAGGCGAAATCAGCCGCCTGCGCGAGGTGATTGACCGCGAGTATCGCGTGGAGGGTGAGCTGCGTCGCGAGGTTCAGCAGAACATCCGGCGGCTCATCGAGATTGGCTGCTATCGTGGACTGAGACACCGTCGCGGATTGCCGGTGCGAGGACAGCGCACGCGCACCAACGCACGCACCCGCAAGGGTCCGCGCCGCACCGTGGGCACGAAGCGGAAGAAGAAGTAACAGGGGAGGCATTATCGGATGGCAAGAAAGGTCGTTACCACGCGACAGAAAGCGAAACCGAAGAAGAACATCGTTCACGGTGTTGCGCATATCCAGTCCACCTTTAACAACACGATAGTGGCAATCACCGATGTGCAGGGCAATGTGATCGCCTGGTCCAGCGCGGGGGTGGTCGGTTTCAAAGGGGCGCGAAAGGGTACCCCCTTCGCCGCGCAGATGGCAGCGGAGGACTGTGCACGCAAAGCGATGGAGCACGGCGTGCGCAAAGTGGACGTGGAGGTGAAGGGTCCCGGTCCCGGGCGCGAAACGGCAATCCGCGCCCTGCAGGCGGTTGGGCTGGATATCCTTTCAATCAAGGACGTCACCCCGGTACCTCATAACGGTTGTCGTCCGCCCAAGCGACGCCGGGTGTAAAGGAGCAGGAGGAGTTTCACTCGATGGGTATTGCATCACCGAAGTGTCGTCTGTGTCGCCGTGAGGGCGTCAAGCTGTTTCTGAAGGGTGAGCGGTGCTACACCAAAAAGTGCGCCATTGAGCGCGAGAATCGCCGCAAGCCGCCGGGACAGCATGGCGCGATGGCGGTCAGCAAGAAGATTACCGAATACGGCAAGCAGTTGCGCGAGAAGCAGAAGCTGCGGCGCATCTATCGCATAGAAGAGCGTCCGTTCCGCACGTATGTCGCCGAGGCGATCCGCCGCCCGGGCGTGGCAGGCGAGAACCTCCTGCAGTTGCTGGAGATGCGGCTGGATAATGTCGTGTACCGGCTGGGGCTGGCGGTCTCTCGCGACCAGGCGCGGCAGATGGTGTCGCACGGCTTCTTCACCGTCAACGGGCGCAAGGTCAACATCCCTTCGTATCAGCTGCGTCCGGGCGATGAGGTAGCCGTCGCGCCGAGCAAACGCGACTCGGAACCGATTAAGAGCAATCTGGCGGGTCGTGGGGCGAATGTTCCCGAATGGCTGACCTTCGACGCCACGGCGTTGACAGGTCGAGTGGTCGCACGCCCAACCCGCGACCAGATTGACACCGACGTTGAGGAGCAGATGATTATCGAGTTCTACTCGAGATAATCTGTGAACAGGACAAAATGCCGAAGGAGGCAAAACAGTCCGAAAAATGGCAGAACCACTTCTCGTGCCGCGCATCAGAGTGATTGAACAAAGCGGCACTTACGGTAAGTTTGTGACCGAACCCTTAGAGCGGGGCTTTGCTACCACGCTGGGCAACGCCCTGCGGCGCGTATTGCTGTCATCTATCCCGGGTGCGGCGATAACCGCTATCAAGGTGGAGAAAGTGCTTCACGAGTTCTCCACCATCCCCGGGGTGAAGGAAGACACGACCGAGCTCATCCTGAACATCAAGGAGCTGGCAGTCCGCGCACCGGGCGCCGGCAAGCCAAACGAGGTCGTTACGCTGACGGTGGATGCGCGCGGTCCAGGTGTGGTGACCGGCGCGGATGTGCGTTGTCCCAACGACGTGGAGATTGCTAACCCCGAGGCATATCTGGCTACCATCAGCGAGGAAGGGGCAACCCTTCGGATGGAGCTGTATGTGCAAAGAGGTCGGGGCTATGTCGCGCCGGAAAAGGTGACCCTGCCCGATGCGCTGGCAAAGACCATCGGCGTCATCCCGATTGGGGCGATGTTCTCGCCGGTGCGCAAGGTGAACTACATCGTGGAGGCGACGCGCGTTGGCTTCAAGACCGACCTCGAGCGGCTGACGCTGGAGATATGGACAAACGGCACCATCTATCCGGTGCACGCCCTGCAGGATGCGGCGCGTATCCTGCGCGAGTTCATGGACATGTTCGTGCGGATGGATGCCAGCGCTTCCCTGCCGTTGCCGCCGGAGGCGGTGCTGTTGCCGGTTGATGTGCCGGACGTGCCGGTGGAAACTCTTGATTTCTCGGTGCGCACCTATAACTGCCTGAAGCGGGCAGGTATCACCAACGTGCGCGACCTGGTGCGCCACACCGAAAGCGAGCTGATGAACATTCGGAACTTCGGCAAGAAGTCGCTGTACGAGGTGCGGGAGAAGCTGGCACAGCTCAACCTGACCCTGCGTGGCGAGAGCCTTGACCAGGTGCGCGAATACCTGGCAACCGCTGCGCAGTCGCACCACGAGGAAGAAGAGGAAAACAAGGAGTGACCTATGCGGCATCTGGTTGGTAAGCGTAAATTGGGACTGCCCAGTGACCAGCGTCGTGCGTTACTGCACGGGCTGACACAGCAGTTGTTTATTCACGAAGCCATTCGCACCACCGACACGCGGGCGAAAGAGGTGCGTTCCATCGCTGAGCACATCATCACGCTGGCGAAGCGGAACGACCTGCACTCGCGGCGGCTGGCTCGACGCATCTTGAAATCGGAGAGCCTGGTGAAGCGAGTGTTTGATGAGATTGTCCCGCGTTATGCCAGCCGCAACGGCGGTTACACGCGGATGGTGCGCCTGGGCAATCGTCGCGGCGATGGCGCGATGCTGGTCCTGCTGGAACTTATCCAGTGAGTGTTTTCTATGCGAACGATTGCCGTGGTCATCGAATATGATGGCACGGATTTCGCAGGCTTTCAGGTACAGCAAGGTAAACGCACGGTGCAGGCAGAACTGTGCCGGGCGGTGCAGAAGATAACAAAAGAAAAGGTAGCTGTTATCGGCGCGAGCCGAACCGATGCGGGAGCACACGCGACAGGGCAGGTGGTGCACTTCCGGACCACATGCCGTATCCCGATAGAGCGAGTGCCGGCAGCGCTGAACAGCGTGTTGCCCAGAGATATTGCGGCGCGATGGGCATGGGAGGCAGATGACAGCTTCCACGCTCGATACAGCGCCCTTTCGCGGGTATACCGGTATACGGTGTGGAACCATCCGGTGCGCTCTGCGCTGATGGAGCGATATGCCTATCGCGTGAGCCAGCCTCTGGACATTGAAGCGATGCAGGAAGCGACGCGGTATCTGATTGGCAAGCACGATTTTGCCGCTTTCGCATCGGAAGTAGGGCGCTATCGGAATACAGTGCGCGAGGTGTACAGCGCCCATCTGCTGGCGAGACAGCCGCTGGTGTGGCTTCGTATTGAAGCGAACGGCTTCCTGCAGGGTATGGTACGCGCCATCATGGGCACGTTGATAGAAGTGGGCTTAGGCAAACGCACGCCCGACGCGATGGCGCAGTTGCTGGAAAGCGGCACCCGGCAACAGGCGGGTTTCAACGTGCCAGCGCACGGACTGTGCCTGGTACGGGTGAACTACGACAGGAGCACTATTCTGAAAAAGGGAGTAACAGGCGGGTAAAGGGTAATGACCATGAAAACCTATTCAACCAAGCCATCGGACATAAAGCGCGAGTGGTTCGTGGTGGACGCGACGGATAAACCGCTGGGTCGCCTGGCGGCGGAGGTGGCGAAGATTCTGCGCGGCAAACACAAGCCCATTTTCGCGCCGCATCTGGATACCGGCGATTTCGTGATTGTGGTCAACGCCAGCAAGGTGAAGCTGACGGGTCACAAAGACGAGGAGCTCATCTACTGGCACACCATGTGGCCCGGCGGATTGCGCTCGATATCGCGCGGCAAGCTGATTGCCGAAAAGCCAGAACGGGCGATACGTCGCGCGGTGAAGGGGATGCTTCCGCACAACAAGCTGGGCAATGCGATGATACGCAAGCTGAAGGTGTATGCGGGACCGGAGCATCCGCACGAGGCTCAGCAACCGAAGCCGCTGGAGATTAAGGTTTAGCGAGGGAGACTATGGCAGAGGAACAGGTACGCTATTATGCAACGGGTCGTCGCAAGACGGCGGTCGCGCGGGTGTGGCTGATGCCGGGCACGGGCAATATTATCATTAACGGCAAGCCGGCGCGCGAGTACCTCGGCAGGTTCACGCTGGAAGCGATGGTGAGACAGCCCTTCGCGGTGACCAACACGGAAGGGCAGTTTGACGTGGTCGCTTACTGCAAGGGTGGCGGATTAAGCGGGCACGCGGGTGCGGTGCGCATGGGCATTGCGCGCGCTCTGATTCAAGCCAAGCCCGAACTGCGTCCGACCCTGCGTCAGCTGGGCATCGTCACGCGCGACCCGCGCGTCAAGGAGCGCAAGAAGTACGGGCGCAAACGCGCACGCCGTGCGTTCCAGTACGTCAAGCGTTAATGCAGGTTGCAGTCGCATCACGGAAAAAGCCCCTGCGTCCGCGGGGGCTTTGTTTTTACGCGCCCTCAGGCGAGATGGGGGATTTGTGCTTGCGGGGAGGCTCTATTCTGGCGTCCAACACCTGCCAGACACCGAATTCGTGCGCTTCCGCAATGGCATCCTCAGTTGCCCGTTCGCCAGCTACGACAGGAACAGTGCGTGTGCCGATTTTTGCAATGGTCTGTGCTCGCCGGAGCGCACGCCGGGTATCGTCCAGACCGATACCCCATGAAATCTCTACGACCAGGTAGACAGGTTCGCCATCCTCATGCCAGCGTCCACGCACTACCAGGTCAGTATCCAACAGGTCATCACGCTCCTGGGGGGTGATTTTACCCGATTCCAGCGCTTCTTCCAATAAGTGGTCCAGCTCTTCTGCACTGAGCGCATGAGTGCGCCTTACTAACTTCCCAAAGAAAGCAGGCGCTCGGGAGGCGTAGAGATGTTCCAGTGCCCACTGTTTTAGCTTGCCGATGTCGTCAGTAATCCTGTTCGCCCAGGTGACAAGGGCATCCACACGCTGGGTCAGCTGGTCCACCCTTTCGGTGAGTTCGTCCAGTCGTATGGTTAGCTGATTGACCCTTTCAGTGAGCTCGTCCAGCCTTATGGTTAGTTGATTGACCTTTTCAGCGAGCGTATCTACTCGTTGTGTGAGTTGCTCCAGAATAGCAGCGGTTCTGTCTAGTCTCTTGTCTGTCTGTTTTTGTGCCTCAGCCAGTTCGCGCACCAGGTCCGGCAAATGCAACATCTCCTCGCTGAGCACTACGCGACGCAGTTCAGCGCGCCATTCTGGGTGTTGTTCCAGCAAGGCAAGAAGCTGGTGGAAGTCTTCTACTGCAAAGCTCATGTGTATCATCCTCACCCTGACGTCTGTATCCTATTATAGCATAGGGGGTCCTTTTTGTGTGTGTGTTGACTTTACGCTCCCATCGCGATACATTATGCACGGAGAGACTATCACAGGAGGTTGTTTGGGATGAATGCGACCCTTCAGAACTGGTTGAGCGAGCAGCTGGAGGAGCTGAAGCGTCAGCACCTGTATAAGGTTCCCCCCATCCTGCAGAGTGCGCCCGGAGGACGTGTGATACTGAACGGTAAAGAGGTGGTCAACATGTCCTCCAACAACTATCTGGGCTTATGCACTCATCCGCGCATGAAGCAGGCAGCGATAGAGGCGATTGAAAAGTGGGGCGTGGGCGCAGGAGCAGTGCGCTGGATTGGCGGCACCATGAGCCTGCACGACGAGCTGGAGCAGAAACTCGCCCAGTTCAAAAAGACGGAGGCGGTGCTGGTGTTTCAGTCGGGCTTCGCGGCGAATTCCGGTACTATTCCCGCGGTGATGCAGGAAGGCGATGTGATTATCTCTGACGAGCTGAACCATGCCAGCATCATCGACGGCGTACGGCTGAGCGGCGCAGCCTACAAGAAGAGCGAGGGCTACGTCTACCGGCACAAAGATATGAACCACCTGGAGGACATCCTGAAACGCTGTGGACACTTCAAGAAGCGCATGATTATCACCGATGGCGTGTTCAGCATGGACGGCGATATCGCTCCCCTACCCGACATCGTTGCCCTGGCGGAGAAGTACGATGCGCTGGTGATGGTAGACGATGCTCATGCCAGCGGTGTGCTGGGTGAACACGGCTCGGGCACAACGTCGCACTTCGGCTTATACGGGCGCGTGGACATCCAGCTGGGCACGCTGTCGAAGGCTTTCGGCGTCATCGGGGGATATATCGCTGGGTCGCGCCTTCTGAAGGAGTGGCTGATTAACCGCGGACGTCCCTATCTGTTCAGCACGGCGCATCCGCCCGCTGTGGTCGCCGCGCTGATAGCGGCGGTGGACATCCTGATGACCGACCCCGAACCGATGAAACGCCTGTGGGAAAACACGCGCTACTGGAAGGAGAACCTGCAGAAGCTGGGCTTTGACACGATGGGTAGCGAAACGCCTATCACGCCCATCTACATCGGCGAGGAAGAGAAGGCACAGCGGATGCAGGAGCGACTGTTCGAGGAGGGCGTGTTCGCGCTGGGTATCGTGTATCCCACCGTGCCGAGGGGTAAGGCGCGCATTCGCACCATGCCGTCTGCAGTGCACACCCGCAAGGACCTGGACGATGCGCTGGAAGCCTTCGCGAAGGTTGGCAGGGAGATGGGGTTGATTTAAATCGGCGTGCTTGGCGAAAACCGGAATTTGCAGGCTACTTTGCAACCCCCTACCTGCAGAGGCTAATCTTTTCAGGTTTTTGGGGACAACCCTGCAACTGAAAGTTGCTAGCTACTTTGGAGTGCTGAAGCTTGCTTCAGCAACCCTAATCTGCTTCAAGTGTAGCCTGCGATTTCCAATCGCAAGGTTGTCGTAAAAACCTCCCTGCAACTGGAAGTTGCGGGCTACCCATGACAAAGCCTCCTTCGGAGGCTGACCTCTTTGGAGTGCTGAAGCTTGCTTCAGCAACCCTAATCTGCTTCAGCAGGTTTTGCCAAGTGTAGCCTGCGACTTCCAGTCGCAAGGTTGCAATCCTTGAACCGCTGAAGCATGGCTTCAGCAATCCATAGGTGCGGAGTCTATAACCCGCATGTTGCCCGCAACTTCCGCTCAACACGAACCCTTTCTGTTATGGTGTTCTGCTCTTTGTTAACCCCTTGACACCTCCATATTTTGTGGTATCATATAAGTGTCTAAAACACTTATATGTGAGGTGATAATATTGCATGGAAGATGCCGAGGAAGGAGTCATGGTGCGGAAGCGCGGTGTCTCGGGCGTCTCGGCAGGATGTCGCGGCTGATAGAGCCGGTGGTCCTGCTGGCGTTGAAACAGCACCCGGGCATGCACGGATACGAAATCATTCGGCGAGTGTATCAGTATGAGCTGGTAGCGGGCATTCCTGAACCCGGAGCTGTTTACAGGGTCCTGCGCCAGCTGGAGCAGGAAGGTGCACTCCGTTCGCAGTGGATCACAGCAGAAGCCGGCGCCGCCAGGCGCAGTTACGTGCTCACGGAAGAGGGCGAGGCACTGCTGGAGGATTGGGTGCAGGTCATTCGGCGATGGCGCGATGAGATGGAGCAATTCATCAAGGCGTACGACAGCACACAGGAGGAAAAACCATGAAAATCGCGGTTGCTTCCAACAACGAGAAGACAGTGGCGTATCACCTTGGGCGGTGCAAGGGATTCGTCGTTGTGGAGATTGAGGACGGCGAGGTGAAAGAAAAGACTTACCGTCCGGTACCGGTAGAAGAGAAAGAGGCAGAGCGCGGTGCACAGATGCGGTTCCGCCATGGAGCTGGGTGTGCACACGGACACGAACACCATCACGGTGTAGAAGGACACGGACACGGGCACGGTTACCTCGTGGTTGCCACTATTCACGACTGCGACGCCGTTATCGCCCGTGGTGCCGGCATGGGAATGGTCCGCAACCTGCGCAATGCGGGCAAGAAGCTCTACCTGACCGAAATCACCTCTGTGGATGAGGCGATATCGGCTTACCTGAAAGGCGAGATACTGCCCGTTGTGGCGGCGACATAGACTGGCGTTGCAGGGCTACCGCCACAACCGCTTGACCGGCGCACCGGTCAGCATCTCGTGGGTTTCGCGCAGAAGCGCAGGGATATTCAGCTTCAGCGGGCAGCGCGGCAGGCAGTCTCCGCAATCGGTGCAGGCATCTGCCTGAACGCCCGGAAACCAGTGCCCGCCGTTGCCGAACAGGTTGTAGCGGAACTTGCCGAACTCCACCATATCAAACGCCTTCGCCATGTTGCGCAGGCGCAGAACCTCGGGGATGTGAATGTCCTCGGGGCAGGGCAGGCACTCGAAGCAGTACGAACAGTAGGTATCACCGAGTGCCTGCTTCATCGTCATATCCATCCTCTGCAGGATGGCTTGCTCTTCCGGGGTCAACGGCTCCACGCGGTCAGCCATGCGCAGGTGTGCATCCCACTCCTCCGGCTTGCCTGCGCCCACGGTCAGAGTGGTGACCGCCGGGTCGCTCAGCAGGAACCGCTGATTGATCTCTATTGGCGTGTAGGGAGCGGTCACCTGGCGCAGTTTTTCGGGGGCGATGTGCAGCTGTCCGCCCTTATCGGTGGGCGAGATAATCAGCACGCCCATGTCCAGCTCTTCCGCCAATCGGATAGCGGGGTAGTTGCGCTGGTTGAAGTAGTAGTAGTGCAGATTGACCGACTCAAATTCACCTGTGCGCATGGTATCCAGTATCACTTCCAGCGGAGCATGGGTGGAAAAGCCCAGATGACGCACAATGCCTTCCTTCATCGCCTGCCGGATGCCGTCCAGACAACCGCCCTTGCGCACCGACAGCTCCAGCAGTTCATAGGTGTTGATGCCGTGTATGTCCAGGTTGTCAATATAGGTGATGCCCATTCGCTGGCAGGATTCATCAATGTATCGGCGCATCTCGTCGGCAGACTGCGTGGGCGCGATTTTGGTGGTGATGATGAGCTCTTCGCGCCGAACGGGCAGATGGGGTAGCCACATTCCGATAAGGTGCTCGCTGTTGCCGTAGCCCCGTGCGGTTTCAAAGTGGTTCACTCCCACCTCCAGGGCGCGTTTCATGGTAAGAAAGGCGTTTTCCTCTGCCCGCTTGCGCTCTTCCGGCGACAGGTCGCCGAAGGGGATACGCATCGCGCCGAAGGTCAGCACGGAGATTTTGAGATTGGTTCTGCCGAAACGACGATACTGCATCCTGCCCTCCATCCCTTTTTACTTAAAGGTTTTAGCATGGGCAAGGGTTTTTCCTGCCCGCCCCCTCGTGGCGAGAGGGCGGGATATGCCTACCATCGCTCGCTGATGGACTTCGCCTGCATGAACAGCAGGAGGTAGTCACTGCCCCCTGCCTTCGAGTCGGTTCCCGACATGTTGAAGCCGCCGAAAGGTTGCACGCCCACCAGCGCGCCGGTAATCTTGCGGTTGAAGTAGAGGTTGCCCACGTGGAACTCGTGGCGGGCACGTTCCAGATGCCGGCGATTGTTGGAGTAGACGCCGCCGGTCAAGCCGTACTCGGTGCCGTTGGCAATCTCCAGCGCGTGGTCAAAGTCGCGCGCCTTGATAACCGCCAGCACCGGTCCGAAAATCTCCTCCTGCGCGATACGGGCGTTGGGGTCAACGTCTGCGAAGATGGTTGGAGGCAGGAAGTAGCCCTCTCCCGGCAGGCGTTCTCCCCCAAGCACCAGCCTGCCCTCCGTCTTCCCAATCTCGATGTATCCGGTGATTTTGCGCAGGGCGGATTCGTCGATCACCGCGCCCATGAAGTTGTTGCCGTCCACGGGGTCGCCAACGGTGTTTCGCTTTGCACGCTCCACCACCATCTCCAGGAAGCGGTCGTATACAGCCTCGTGGATGACCAGCCTCGAACAGGCGGAGCATTTCTGCCCCTGAAAGCCGAAAGCAGACCAGTTGACGCCCTCCACCGCGGACTCCAGGTCGGCATCCTCGTCGATTATGATGCAGTCCTTGCCGCCCATTTCCAGGATGGTGCGCTTGAGCCAGATTTGCCCGGGCTGTGGTTTTGCGGACAGCTCATGGATGCGCAAGCCCACCTCTTTGGAACCGGTGAAGGCGATGAAGCGGGTGAGCGGATGGGTAACCAGCACGTCGCCCACACTGCTTCCGGGTCCGGGCAGGAAGTTAATCACGCCTGCGGGCAGGCTGGCTTCCTGCATAATCTCCATGAACTTGGCGGCGATGGTGGGGGCGGCAGAAGCGGGCTTCAGCACCACAGTGTTTCCTGTCACCACCGCGGCGGTGGTCATGCCCGTCAGGATAGCCAGGGGGAAGTTCCACGGCGGTATCACCGCGCCCACGCCAAGCGGGATGTAGCGCAGTTCGTTTTCCTCGCCCGGATAGTCCACTACCGGCTGGGGGGGTCCCAGGCGCATCATCTCGCGGGCGTAGAACTCCATGAAGTCTATCGCTTCCGCAACGTCCGCGTATGCCTCTACCCACGACTTGCTGACCTCGTACACCATCCATGCGGACAGCTCATAAATACGCCTGCGCATGATGGCGGCTGCTTTCAGCAGGTAGCGCGCGCGTTCATCGTAGGGCACGCGGCTCCATGTGCGGAAGGTATCGTATGCCACCCGAACCGCTTTGTCTGCCAGCTCTGGGGTCGCTTTGGCAAATCGCCCGACCACCTGCGCGGGGCGTGCGGGGTTAATGGAGATGAACGTTTCGGGTGTGTTGATTCTGTCGCAGCCGATAATCAACGGATACTCTCTGCCAAGTTCGCTTTCTACTTTGCGCAGGGCTTCCAGCATCCGCTGGCGATGAACCTCTTCGTTGAAGTTCACCACAGGCTCGTTCTTAAAAGGCGGTAACATCCAAATCCCTCCTCTGTGCTGGTGTCGAACACCAGTTCCATTATATCGCATGGAGGCGCGGTCACGCAGGCAGGCGGGGCGGATGCGCCGAATATCTTTGCGTGAGGTGATAGCAGATGACACGCAACATGTGGGTGCTTACCATTTTGCTGACAGGAGGACTGGTTATGGCACAGAACACATCCGAGCCGACCAAGCTGGCTGAAGGTTTTCAGTTCTGCGAGGGACCAGCGTACGAGCGCAGTACGGGCTATCTGTACGTGGTGAACTGCCAGAGCGACAACATCCACCGGGTTTACCCCGACGGCAAGGTGGAGGTGTTCGCCAAAGCGCCCGGCAGCGGCAACGGCTCGACCTTTGCGAAGGATGGCACGCTGTGGGTATGCGACCACAAGCGGAAGGCGATTGTGCGCTTTGACCGCAGCGGCAGGGCTGAGATTATGGCGGAGGAGTGTGACGGCAAGCCGTTTATGGGTCCCAACGACCTCTGCTTCGACGCGAAAGGCAACCTGTATTTTACCGACCCCGTGGGGTCGTGGGACCGACCGATAGGATGCGTGTATCGACGCAATGCGGACGGCAGGGTTCAGAAGCTGGCGGAGGGACTGCAGTTCCCCAACGGCGTTGCGCTGAGCCGCGATGAGAAGTGGCTGTACGTGGCGGAGTCGCCGCGCAATCGCATCCTGCGCTGGCAGATACGCCCTGATGGCACGCTGGGTGAGATGGAAGTGTTCATCCAGCTACCACCGCCTGGCGGACCAGACGGGATGCGCTTCGATTCGCGCGGGCACCTGTGGATTGCCCAGTTTGGAGCGGGGAAGGTGCTGGTGGTCAGTCCCGACGGCAGGCTGTGGCGCAGTTATCCCGCGGGAGGCAAGAACCCGACCAACGTGGAGTTTGGCGGCAGGGACAACCGCACGCTGTTCATTACCGAAACGGAGACCAACGCCGTTTACACCCTGCGTGCGCCCTATCCCGGCTTAAAGCGATGGTAGTCTTTACCCCCTCTCCTGTCTGTTGCGGGAGAGGGGCTTTCTCCTGCAGCTTTGCCTTGTTCAGCTCGTCCTGAAACGCGCGTAGCGACTTGTGCTTTTCACGCAGAGAGGCGATAAGCTCCTGCCACTCCCCTTCGCGCCTCATCCGAACGTCTTTTTCGCTAATCACCTGACGAGCCATTGAGAAAGCGCCTCCTATTTGCGTAGAGCCATGTACCATCCAGAAACAACCAGGCAAATGTACCCTGCCTCGATACGGGGTATCTCTTGTCTTCGCGCCCCTGCTCGCAGTATGATTCAGGTATACCGTTCATGGAGAACAGGAGAGGGATGCGTCTCGCCGAATACCTGCAGATGTTTTTGCAGAACGAAGAGGTGCGCAAGCGGGTGGTGCATGTGCACCTGCTGGAGGCGACCGCCGGGCGCACGGGCACAATCAGCCGTCCATTGCCAGCCCCGCTGGAGCAGGCTCTGCGCAGGCAGGGAGTGGGCGTGCTGTACAGCCACCAGGCGCTTGCGCTGGAGGCGGCGCGGCGCGGCGAGAACGTGGTGGTGGTCAGCGGAACCGCTTCGGGCAAGACGCTGTGCTATAATCTGCCCGTGCTGGAGAGCATCTTGACCAACCCCTACACCACCGCTTTCTATCTCTTTCCCACCAAGGCGCTGGCTCGCGACCAGCTGGAGAAACTGAACGACCTCGAGCTGTTTCCGCAGGTGCGTTTCGGGGTTTATGATGGCGATACGCCCCAGCAGGAACGTGCCTCCATCCGACGCGGAGCGCATATTGTACTGACCAACCCCGATATGCTTCACGTGGGCATCCTGCCGAATCACTCCTCGTGGGCGAGCTTTTTGCGCAAGCTGCGCTATGTGGTCGTGGATGAAATGCACGCTTATCGAGGGGTGTTCGGCTCACATGTGGCGCTGATACTGCGGCGATTGCGTCGCATCGCGGAGTTCTATGACGCACGCCCCCAGTTCATCCTTACCTCAGCCACCGTGGGCAATCCCCAGGAAACGGCTCAGACGCTAACCGGGCTACCGTGTACCCTGATACAGGAAGACGGTGCGCCTCGCCCACAACGCTATTTCGTGCTGTGGAACCCACCAATTCTGAGCAGGGAGACTTTTGAGCGGTTGAGCACCAACGTAGAATCCGCTGCGCTGATGGCGGCGCTGGCGGAGGAGGGCTGGAGCACGCTGGTGTTCGCCAAGGCGCGGGTAACCACCGAGCTGATTCTGCGCTATGCCTGCGAACTGGCTGAACGACGCAATCCCGACCTGAAGAAAAAGCTGATGTCCTATCGGGCGGGCTATACCCCGGAACAGCGACGCGAGATCGAGCGCAGGCTTTTCAACGGTGACCTGCTGGGCGTGGTCAGCACGAACGCGCTGGAGCTGGGTGTGGACATTGGCGGGCTGGATGTGGTGGTGATGGCAGGCTACCCGGGCAGTATCACCAGCACGTGGCAGCAGGCGGGTAGGGCTGGACGACGGGGTAGAGAGGCACTGGTTATTCTGGTGGCGCAGGACGACCCGCTGGACCAGTACCTTATGCGTCATCCCGAGTATCTGTTCGGTCAGCCGGTGGAGAAGGTGCGCCTGAACCCTCAGAACCTGCCTATCCTCAAGGCGCACCTGTGTTGTGCCGCGCATGAGAAGCCTCTGGAACCGCAGGACTACACGCTGTTTGCCGACGCAGAATCATGCATGAACGCCATTGCCAGCCTGATGCAGGAGGGCAAACTGGGGGCACACGAGGGGCGATGGTATTACTTTGGAGGCGGCTATCCGGCGGCGGAGATTTCCATCCGCAATGCGTTGGGAGAGGCTGTGGTTATCTGGGACAGCGACAGGGGCATGGAACTGGGCAGGGTGGAGATGGAGCGGGCTTATCGCACCGTGCATCCGGGCGCCATCTATCTGCATCAGGGCGAAAGCTATTTTGTGGAGTGGCTGGATGACGTTCAGCGAGTGGCGTCTGCCAGGCTGGTGGATGCCGACTACTATACCGAGCCGATGTTGCGGGTAGACGTGCAGGTGCTGAACAGCCGTCTATCGCGCCGGTTCGGTGCGGTAGAAGCGGGCTTTGGTGAGGTGCGGGTCACCGAGCAGGTTGTGGGTTTCCGGCGCAAGCATCTGCAGTCTGGCGAGATAATAGACACTGAGGATCTGGCACTTCCCCCTCAATCGTATGATACAGAGGGCACATGGCTGACCTTTGACATTCTGAAGTTTGCGGATCTTCAACGTGATTTAATAACCTACCACAGGGTGGAACGATTGGATGCGCTGTTACAATTTATGGGCGATGGAGACAGGACGGTTCTTCCCTCCATCTCCGACTGGATGCTGGCGCTGCACGGCGCGGAACACGCTCTGCAGGCGGTAGTGCCCCTGACGTGTGGCTGTGAGCGAATGGACGTGGGAAGCACCTTCACCTGGCTGTATCCCGCCTTTGGGCGCAGTGTCATATTCCTGTATGATACCACCCCTGGAGGCACGGGTATCTCCAGAGGGGCTTATGAGGAGATGGAACGACTGGTGCAGATGGCGCACGCGCTGGTCAGCGAATGTGCCTGCGCGGATGGATGCCCCAGCTGCCTGCATTCCCCGCAGTGCCCGGTGCGTAATGACGGGCTGGATAAGTTCTGGGCGGTGCGATTGCTGGAGTGGTTGTGCAGGATGGCTCAGGAATAGGGTATGATATGTGTGCTTTTACCAGAACTTGCTAACGGCACGCCTTTTGCCGATAGTATAATGTTCAGAAAAAACTCTTAAGGTGGACCTGGGTTGTGGCAATGGGAGAAGCAAAGCGGAAGAACGGTTATTACCAGCAGTTACTGCACCGGTATCCGGGCAACCCTATCCTGACGGCGGCGGACTGGCCCTACGCGATTAACACCGTCTTCAACGCCGGGGCGACCCGCCTGCCGGATGGCACCACCCTCCTGTTGTGCCGGGTGGAAGACCGGCGCGGAATATCCCATTTCTGCGCGGCGCGTTCCAGAAACGGGGTGGATGGCTGGCAGATTGACCCCGAGCCGACGCTCCTGCCAGACCCGGTGAACTACCCCGAGGAGGTATGGGGCATCGAGGACCCGCGCATCGTGTATGTGCCCGAGCTGGGCAAGTATGCGGTGACCTATACCTCGTACTCTTACGGTGGACCCGGCGTATCGCTGGCGCTGACAGAGGACTTTCGGCACTTCGAGCGGATTGGAGTGGTGATGCCGCCCGAAGACAAGGACGCCGCCTTACTGCCCAGGCGTATTGGCGATTACTGGGCACTGATCCATCGCCCTATCACCCCGCAGGGAGCGCATATCTGGATTTCCTACTCGCCCGACCTGCGCCACTGGGGCAGTCACAAGCTGATCCTGCGGGCGCGGCGCGGACCCTGGTGGGACGCCAACAAAATCGGTCTGTCGCCGCCTGCCATCGAGACGCCGGAGGGATGGCTTATCCTGTATCATGGCGTTCGGCAGACCGCCAGCGGTAGCCTGTACCGCCTGGGGCTTGCGCTGTTCGACCTTCACACACCCGAAAACTGCATCCTGCGCAGTGATGAGTGGATGTTCGGTCCCGAAGAGCTCTATGAGCGGGAGGGCGACGTGGCAAACGTGGTGTTCCCGTGCGGATATACCATCGCGGACGATGGCGACACCATCTATCTGTACTATGGCGGGGCGGATACCTGCATCGCGCTGGCGACGGGCAGTATCCGCCAGATGCTGGAGTGGCTCAAAGAGCACGGACACCCGGGCGACCACGGTCTGTGAGGAGGGAAGAGTGAACGATGAAGTATGTTCTGCTGGTGCCTGATGGGTTTGCAGATGACCCCCTGCCAGAGTGGAACGGCAGGACGCCCAAGATGCGCGCGAACACCCCACATCTGGACGCGCTGGCGAAGCGCTCGCTGATTGGCGCGGTGTGGACGGTCCCGCCCGATATGTATCCGGGCAGTGACGTGGCCAACATGGCGATTCTGGGCTATGACCCGCGTCGCTACTACACCGGCAGGGGACCGTTAGAGGCACTGGCAATGGGCATCTCGCTGGAAGAGAGAGACGTGGCGTTCCGATGCTCGCTCATCAGCACGGATGGGGAGCACATCACCGACCACAGCGCGGGCAACATCAGCAACGAGGAGTCCCATCCCCTCATTCGGCTGGTGGACGAGAAGCTGGGCACGCGCTACTGGCGTTTCTTTCCGGGCGTGGGATACCGGCACGTGATGGTATGGCACGAGGGACCGGTGGATATTCGGTGCACTCCGCCGCACGATGTGGTTGGGGAGAGATGGGAGGAGCACCTGCCGGAGGGCGAAGGCGAGGAGAAGCTGCGCCGCCTGATCGAGGATTCGCTGAATCTGCTGGATGAGCACCCCATCAATCGCCGCCGACGCGACGAGGGCAAACCGCCTGCCAACATGGTATGGCCCTGGGGGCAGGGGCGGGCGCCGCAGCTGCCGTCGTTTGCGCTGCGCTTTGGAGTGACGGGGGCAGTGGTGGCAGAGGTGGACCTGGTGAAAGGCATCGGACGGGCGGCGGGGCTGGAGGTGCCGGATGTGCCGGGAGCGACGGGCTATCTGCACACCGACTACCGCGCTATTGGCGCGTATGCCCTGCGGATGCTGGAGAAGCACGATTTTGTGTTTATCCACGTGGAGGCTCCTGACGAGGCGGGGCACCAGGGCGACCCCGAAGCGAAGGTGTGGGCGCTGGAGCAGATTGACGAGCATATCGTGGCGCAGGTGGTGGACGGCTTGCGCGAACACGACTACCGGCTTCTTGTCCTGCCTGACCACGCCACGCCCGTCGCCATCCGAACGCACCGCAACGGCGCTGTGCCGTTCATGCTGTACGACTCGCGCGAGGACCTGTCGCGCGGTGCGTCGCTGACCTTTGACGAAAGCGCGGTAGAGGAAACCAGGTTCCGTGTGGACGAAGGCTGGCGATTGATTGAACGGCTGTTTCGGTAAAAAATAAGGGGCGACCCCACCGGGTCGCCCCAAACGTTGACCTCGCTATTCCTCGAGCCCCTTCAGCAGAGCTTTTCTCTGCCTCTGCAGATCTGACTCCAGAATGGCACGCCGCTGTGCAGGCGACAGGTTCGCCGCACGGGAATTGCCGCCAACCCCCAGGTTGTCCAGGTTCTGGTTCGCCACCTCGATCAGATAGCGAGCGTACGCCGCGTTGTGTATGCCCATGCTCTTGTCGTTCAGCACGAAGCGATAGTTATGGCGTGCTCGCTTGACCTCGATGGGCACCTGGGACTGGGGCGGAGCGGTTTTGCCCAGCGCCTGGATGTAGCTGGTGTAGTCCCACAGGTCGGGGTCACCGAATGTCTGCTGCGACCATGCCTGCAATCGCGAGCGCAACGCCAGCAGAGCCTGCTCGATCTGGCTCTTGGTCGCCTGAGCACGCGCCGCTGCGTCCGCTGCGGTGTGGCACGGCGTACAACCGGTGTCGTAGCTCACGGTGAACGTATGCCGTGCGTTCGCCACATGGCAGTGACTGCACTGTCCCGGAGCGGTGGCATGAGCGGTGTTGCGCACCACGGGTCCCGACGGACCTTCCACACCGGTGATGCCCAGCAGCATGTTGTACTGGTTGCTGTAGTGGAAGTTGACCCGCACGGTTCCAGTGTTCAGGGCGGTGTCCGACGGGTTTCCACCGCGTCCGTTGTGGCACGAGCCGCAGATTTGGTTGGCGGTGGTGTGCTGTTTCGCCGGAGCGCCCGGTGCGATGTCGGTGGTGTCGGTGTTCAGCACGGCACGCCGGAGCTGCACCTCCTTGCCCTTCCATGTCAGGTTGCCCGTCTGGCGGTGCGGGTCATGGCACGAGACGCAGGATGCGCTTTCGTGGGTGGCATGAGCGATTTCCACAATCGCGTCCGCGCTCATCGCCTGAATGCCTGCGTCAATGCTATCGCGCGACTGCCCATAGGAGAGTTTGTTGTCCACCATCTGGGCGCGGAAGGGCGCGCTGTGGCAGCGGAAGCAGGTTTTACCGTAGACGTTGGGGTTGGTTTCTGCTTCCTCGATAACCTCTTCCACCGCTCCCGCATGACCTGACTGCTCGTAGTCGGCTCCGATGGTGCCATGGCACTGGGCACACACCACCGAGCTGGCGACGTTCGGGAAGGTCAGGATGTTCTCTTTCGATGGCGCCTGCACGTGCTTGCTTCCGGGACCGTGGCACTGTTCACAGCCGACGTTCACGGAGGCGTGCTTGGTTTTCGCCCAGGCGACCGCCACCGGCTCCACGCTCGTCTGGCGGCTACCTGCGCCGTGGCAGGTGGCGCACTGTTCGGAACCCACATAGCTGGCGTCTTTCTGTGCGGCTGGCAGGAGCTCGGTGAAGCGCGAAGAGGGTGAAGGCGTGCCGCCGGGAGGCGGAGTCAACGGTCCGCCACCTCCACCGCACCCCTCCAGCGCGATTACCGCTACTGCCAGCGCCAGCGAAAGCCCCGCCAGCCAAAGAGTGCGTTTTTTGTGCATATGCTTGACCTCCTTTGACATGCACGATACTGCGTCAGGGTGAACTCACCGACCGAGAGATCTTCTGCATCTGCTCGGCGGTCAAAGGTTCGGCATAGAGCATCTGCTTGCCGTCTGCTCCCGATTTCAGGAACACCCATTTCGTGGGGTCTGTGGTGGGCGACGCGGGGTCACCCGTGTAGTCCACGAAGTCCAGCTGGAACGCCGTCTGCCAGTCGGGCGGCACCGGGATGACGCCCTTCGTGTTCACAATCTTGGAGCCATCCCAGCGGGTGAGGGTGATGTTGCCCGTCTGATTGTATTCGCGAATCACCGCGTTGTCATGGCAGTCTTCGCACTTGCGCGCGTTCTTCGCGATGGTGTGCGCGCGATACGGTGCCACCGCCAGGAAGGTTTTGTCGTTGTAGTTCAGGGTCATGATGGTGCCGGAATACACCTTGCCGCTTCCTTTGCGACGCAGGAGCAACATGTAATCCTTCAACACGGTATGCGGTCGCTTCACGTCGCCCTGAATCTCGCTCTGCAGGTGGCAGTTGTAGCAGGAGACGATGGACTGGGTGTGGCAGGCTGTGCAGTCCACGTCCTCTTTGTGGATATCGTGCGCCGTGTTGCTGGCAAGCGAGCGGTGGCAGTGTTCGCACTTGACCTTCACGGCTCCCTCGTCCAGCCAGGAAGCGTACTGTGTTCCATCGCCGTGCACGTCCTCAAGGGTATGGCAGCTCATGCAGCGGAAGCCCTTTTGCCGGTGCACGTCGGTGTAGAACTGCATCTCTCGCGCCTGTCGGCTGTGGCACTTCAGGCATGTCTGGTCGCTGACGGGCGAGCCCGGGCTGGTGTGGCAGTCATCGCAGCCGGGCTGGTAGGTCGCCGGGTCAATGGGTGTTCCGTCTGCTTTGGTGCCCGGGTGACACCTCATGCAGGTCATGCTGGTGATAGGGATGTTGGTGAGGCTTTCAAAGCCTCCGTTTGCTCTGCTGTACCAGGTGGCTTTGCCCAGTCGTGTGGCGTGCAGGCTGGTACGGAACGTCTCGTTGATGGACAGGGTGGTCTCCCTGGTTTCGGAGCCACCACATCCGTACAGCAGGAATATCGCGGCAGCAGCGACGAGCGTTCCGCTCACCATCAACCAGTTTCTTGTGGCTTTCATCGTCCTTGCCCTCCCTTAGTATCGTCCGCTTAACGATAGAAGCACCAGATGTGTGTCGTAGTCCATCAGGCTGTCCACCCTGTCGTGGTAGGTCCATGGGGCGATGGTCAGCGTGAGCTCATAGCCTGACGGCAGCTGGTAGTTCAAGTTGGCGGTAAAGAACCGCCCTTCGGTGTTGGCGTCCCTCAGCAGGAGGGGATTGTCGTTATCGGTCACGAAGTTTGTGTAGCTGAGGCTGAGGGTAGCCTTACTGTTGATGCTCCAGTTCAGCCCCACTGTGCTGACCCGGCTGTTCGGCACGAAGTTAGCCAGTGTGGGCAGCTGGGTGACCTCACTGCGTGCCGTCCATGCCTCGGTGGAGTACTCGGCAAACAGGCTGAGCCTGTCGCTGGGTGTCCACGTGCCGCCCAGGGTGACACCATTCATGTTGAGCGCGACGGCGCGTGCGCCGTTCGCCCACCGCCGGTAGGTGTAGGCAAGGTATCCGTTGAACACCTCGGTGCCGCCATCTACCTTTACCTGCGCGAACCGCCTGTTGTCCCAGTAGAGCGAGCGGGTGTCGGTACCGACGAACACCGGTGGGTCGTTGAGGCGTTCATCCCAGCCGCGTACCGTCAGGCGCAGCTGTCGGTTCAGCCTGCCCCACAGCCTGCCTTCCACCGTCCACCAGCGTGGCACATCGACGAAGCTCTGGTCGGCACGCACGCGCTCCCCTTCACGCTGGCGTACGCCCATCTGCAGGCTCCAGCGGTTCCAGCGATGGATGAGCAGGGCGCTGGTGCTTCGGCGCTCGCGCAGGTAGGCGTTTTGCACCACCGGCAGGCTGATTTTGTCCTGCTGGAACGACAGCGCCAGCTCCGTCGCACTGCTCAGCATGATGTCACTGGCAAGGTTGATGGTGTCCATCTGGCTGCTTGGGCGGTTCTGCTGGCGTATCTCCATGCGGGCAAGGGTCCCCTCTATCGTCAGGTTGGGGTTCACCTCCCACAGATAGCGTGCGTGCCAGCGTTCCATGCCGGTGTCGGGGAAGGTATTGGTGCGGTCAAAGTATCGCCAGTCGGTGTAGCCGATGCTGAGCTGTCCGTTGCCGAACCTGCCTTCCGCGACCGCGTCCCAGTAGCGGGTGTTTTGCAGCAGGGGCGTGCGCGGGGTCTGCAGGTAGTGGTTTTGCCCATCCTGGCGGTATCGCACGAACACCGCAAAGTCCGGGGTTATCGACTGTTTGATGAAGGACTCGGTGACGCTACGCTCGCTGATGGGCAGGACTTCGGGCACCGGCGTGATGAACCGGTTGCGGGTGGTCCATGCCTCGATGCGGGTAGCCCCGAAGCCGAAGGACAGGTTGCCTTCCAGCCTGTAGTCGTCTTCGGTGGGGCTCCAGAGTTGCAGGCGCAGGTTATCGCCGGTGCGCCAGAAGGGCGAGATGTAGCGCAGTTCGCGCAGGAACCTGCTGTTTGGCGGGGTGGCGTACTGTCGAAACTTGGCAAGGTTGCCATCCACATTCCACCATGACCAGCCCAGGTCGATGGATACCGGTTTGGGCGGAGGTGGCAGTGGCGCTTGCGGGGATTCGGGAGGCGCCTGTGTCTCCTGCTCGGAGGGTGGGGTGACCTGTGCCTGAAGCGGCGCGGTGAACCCCAGGCAGGCACATGCCAGTGCCCCCACAATCAGTAATCGGGCGAACCTATCGGCTAATCCAGCATTGTAACGGTCGTCCATTGCGTCTTACCTCCCCCTGTCTTATGGACGACGCAGGAATGCGTCGGAATTGGAGCCGTGCACCGCACCATGACAGCCCGCCATCCAGCAGGTGCGTCCCGGATAGTGCGTGGCGGACTTGTCGGTGTGGCACTGTGTGCACAATCCCCTGGATGAAACGTTGAGCAGTTTGGGGTTGGGCGAGCCATGCGCCCGGTGGCACTCGGTGCATCCTTCGCCGCTCCAGCCAGCCACGGGGTCGTGCTCGTAGGCGAAGGGTCCCGCTTTGTCGGGATGGCAGCTGACGCACATCTCCTTAATGGGGCGGAACCGCTTCTGCGCCGCCTTGCTGGGGTGCGCCTCGTGGCATTCACTGCACTCCAGCCTGCGCTCGGGCACGGGGTGGTGGAAGTTGAGCCGGAACTCGTTCGCCTGACGCTGGTGGCACTGACTGCACAGGATGGGGTCGTCAAACTTCAGCAGGCGGCGGGGTTGCGGCTCCTTCTCCGTCTGAGGTGAACGCAGGCTGCCGAGGTTAATCAGTCCGCGTGCTGGAGGCTCTTTGTGCGGTTGCCAGTGAATCTGATGACACGCGGTGCAGGCGACGTCCGCCTTGCCATGCTGGGTGCGATGCCACTGCGAAAGGCGCATGGTGTCGGCATGACAGCGCAGGCACATCGCGGCGATATCGGCGGGTTTGGACTGGCTGTAGCTGAAGATTTTGGTTGGGTCTTCCAGGTGGGGATTCGCCGGACCATGGCACGATTCACAGCCCTGTTTATCGATGGGCATTTTGGGATTGCGCACAAAGGGCGCGTGCGGCGAGCGGTTGAAGTTATCGGCATGGGGGTAATGGCATCCCGATTCGGCGCAGTCTTTTTCACCCATGTAGTCGTCGGGCGTTGCTTGGGCAAAGAGGCTCAGCGGGTAGGGCACTGCCTTCTGCTGTTCCTTCTCTGCCACAACGGTCACCGCCATCAGCAACGCCAGGGCAACTGCGCTCAGATAGAGCCAACGTTTTTGCGCGTTCACGGAGCTCCTCCCAGTAGCACAAGTTTTGTCGTACCGCGACTGTGCGAAAAAGTTAGCATATACAACTGAAGTCAATCTACTGTAGTTTTCTTGTTCACTACTCTAAATATATAGGATAAGAGTGAAATTGTCAATAGGGAGATATCTGTTTCCTGAGAAAAAAGTTCGCTCCTGTTTCCGCGTTTCCTTCTCCCTCAGAAACTGTTTTCAAAGATTCTTTTTGCGATGGATAGCGCATACTGCACCGAACGCAAGGTATCGGTTCCGAAGTAGAACGTAAACTGCCCGGACATTGCCTCTTCGCTCCTGGCGGTCGGGGGCAGGAGATGTCGCTGTTGTTCCAGTTCTTCGGGGCTTTCGGCGGTGATGGAGAGATTTTCGGCGGCGGCGGTGTATGCCGGCAGGCTCCATCGTTCCAGCAGGAAGGCGACATCGCTTGCGGGGAGTATCAGGAAGAGGAGGTCTGCCGGCAGTTTTGCCTCTATCGCCTCACGGAACAGCCTCTGCTGGGCAGGGGTGAGCTGGGCATACGGGACGGGCTGTCGGCGGAGGGCGATCTGCTTCTGCCCGTCGCTGAGGCTTGCCCAGAACCGCAGGGCGGGTATGCCAGCCTGCAGGGGAGCGAGGTCGAATCGGGCGGTATAGTCGCCGCGCTCAAGGCGTGTTTGTGCCTCGGTGGAGAGGGCGTTTGCGAACGCGGCGTAGTCGTCCAGCGAGATGCCCTGTTCGGAGGCTTTGCGCTCCATCTCCCTTGCCAGTGATTCGGGCGGCTCGCTCTGGCGCAGACACCAGTAGCGCTCATGCCGGAACAGGAGCCAGTCTCCCTCCACGCGCAGGTAGCCCGGCTGGCTGAGCGCGAACTCCCTGAACCAGTCGGCGAAGCCGCTGGCGGCGCGTCCCACCGTGCTGAGCGGTGAGGGCATACGAAAGGCATCCGCAACGACCTGTAGCCTGCCCTGCCCGGCAATCCTCTGCAACCAGTCGGCGACGGTTGGCACTCCGAAGCGCGTGGTGGGAAGCCGTCCATCAGGTGCTCTGCCGCGGCGCAGGACGGGGTTCTGGTCGAAGGCATCGGGCGGAGTGCGCCATTTTTGCCACCGGGTGAGCAGAGGCTGAGAGGTATCCGTCGCCGCGGGGATTTCTTCGGTGAACTGCAGGATGTTATCAGGGGTGGGAGGTACGTCTTCCTGCAGAGGAAGTAGCGTGAAGACCATCTGCGCCCTCTGGAGGTCCAGGCGGATTGCCAGGTAGAGCTGGACAGGCTGTGAGCCGAGCGATGGCGCTGACCACTGCAGGAAGTCGGGAGGAAGAGGCAGGGTGTTGGGCTGCTGCGGGTACGAGAAGCACAGCGTCTCGCCCTGCCACAGGCGCGCCCACACGCTCGGTGGCGTTTGCCGGTATACGCGCCCTGCCAGATAGGTGTGCAGCTGGGCAACCTGTGCAAGCGAATCCCACTGCTGGGCGAGCGCGGCGCGGCGTTCCTGCCAGCCCGGCGGCTTCTCCCTCTGCAGTTTCTCCATCTGCGCCTGCAGATGGCGCACGCGCCCCGTGATAACCGTGAAATCCTCCCTCGCCAGCTGCGCCCACCGTTTCAGCATCTGTTCGGCACTGCGGCGCAGGGCGCTCTGTTCCGCCCTCAACAGGCTTGCTTCCATCTGCCGAAGCGCCGTGTCGGGCACAAGGTGGTAGGCTTCCTCGTGCTTCTGGTAGCGGATGCCAAGCACCTCGCCCAGCCTGTTCAGCACCTGCCACGCGGGCTTGTCGGATATGAACAGGGTGGCTTTTTCCTCCTTCAGGCTGTCGTGGATATGGAAGGCGACGCCGGTTTGCCTGTTTATCTCCTGCATGACCTCATCCAGCAGGGCGGTGTGCAGTTGCAGGCTGACGGCTTTTTGCAGGCGTGCGTCGGCAGAGAGGTCGTCGGCGAGAGCGTGAGCACCCAGGGCGACGGCAGACAGCGCAATGTAGCAAAGGATGGCTCTCATGACTCACCGTCCTGCGGGGTTCAGCGGTCCGACGATGCGCACCGCGTCGGCGATGACCACGTATCCCGATGGGGCGTTGGGGCGCAGGGTGACGAAGCCCGTTCCGCGCACGAACCGATAACGTCCTAACCAGTTCCACCGGCCGCCGTTCGTTTGCTGGTTGACCACCTTCACGCTTGTTCCGTCCGCGTGCGCGATTTCGTATCGTGCGGCGGTGCTTCGGTTGGTACCCTGGCTCCACCAGGCGTACACGTCGTAGTAGCCGCTGAGGGGCACATCCAGATACCAGCGGGCATAGGCGGTGCTGCGGGGATTGGTGCTTGTCCAGCGATAGTCTGCGCCATATTTGCCGGGCGCGGCGGTGCCGGTGTACCAGGTTCCCCACACGCTGAAGTTCGCGCTGGTGTTATCATAGGCGATGTCCCAGGGCACGACGCTTATCTGGAAGGTGAGCACCGGACCGAACCAGGTGACTCCCTCGCGCACCAGCTGGTAGCTTTCGCTGTAGATGCCGTAGCGTCGCGGTGCGGTGAGGGTGAAGGCGAAGTCGCCGATTTGCTCCGGTGGGGTGGCGGCGGAGACCTGAGCGGGTCGGTTGGGTGAAATCCAGCTGCCCGGGGTGAAGAAGGGGCTGGCGCGGTCGCGCGGGTTTTGCGTGCCGAGCCGGACGGGGTTCGCGCCGGTGGGTTGCCAGGTGATGTCGCCGGTGTTGCGGAAGCGGAGCAATGCGGACGCGCTTTCGCCCGGTCGCAGGGTGAGCGGTATGGATGCCTCTTCCACCAGGGCAGAGGACTGAATCATCTGCATATAGAGGTCCCAGTTCCAGTTGGGGCCGGGGTCGGTGTGGGTGGCGCCGGGCACTTCCACATGTCCAAGGATATAGCTGCGGGTGCGCGGGATGCCGTAGGTTCGGCAGAGGTGTCGCACCAGCACGGCGGAGGAGAAGTACATGGCGTTGGTGAACCATTTGGGGTCGTCCACCCAGCCTTCGTGTTCGATTCCGATGGAGCGGCAGTTATACCACCAGTTGCCGGCGTGCCAGGCGATGTCTTTATGGCGCACCATCTGCGTCACTTCGCCATCGGAGGAGCGGATGACATAATGGGCGCTGACGCGCGCGCTGGGGTTCTGGAACCACGAGATGCATCCATTGTAGGAGCCCTGCACCACGTGCACAATCACATACCAGATGGGGTAGGTGCTGGGTCGGTTGGAGGAGGTATAGTTGCCCGAGTAGGCGGGAACCCATCGGGCTGGCGGGTAGTCTTCGGAGGCATAGACGGCGGTCAGCAGCCCTACCCAGACCAGCAGGATGCACACCCGACGCATCGCCTTTCTCCTTTCTGTGATGCTATGCCGGCGGTAATATAGCATGAGGGATGTTGCGGTGTCAACAGGAGAGGGAGGAGAATGCTTATGCGGCTATTTCTGGAGACATGAAAATAGCAATAATTTTTTAAAAAATCTTGCAAAAAACGCATTTTTGGTACGAACCTTGCAGTAATAGTGGAGTATAAAAGGAGGTGCCCTTCATGGCACATAAGACTTTCGGTTCCTTCGGCGTGTTGATGGCAATCGCGCTGTTGCTGGTAACGAACACGCGCGGTGACCCGGTGGTCGGTTTCGGTGAGACCGCCATCAACGGCAATCCCACCGGTGTCGGGTTTGTGGACGTACAGATAACACCTCCCACCTCGTCGGGGGTTGGCTATCTGAACGTCGCGGTGGACTGGAACAACAACGGGCTGGATAGCGGCGACTGGCTGGTGTTCAACTCTGAGATACCGCTACAGTCCACCGAATTCGGAGGCAATTCGGCGACGTTCTCCTCCACCTTCGACCTCAGCAGTATCAGCCTGTCTGCCGGTTCCTACACGGTTTACGCCTCCTTCGACCCGAGCGCACGCTCCCCATCAGACTTCACTAGTCTTCAGACGAATCTGGGGGTGTCCTTCTCCCTCTACGACATTGGCGACCTGCAGGATGGTATCAATGCAGGTAAGGATGCCGGTGCAGGGGGTAATGGCGCAGGAAGCGGCTTTTCGCTGAACCCGGGTAATGGTTCACTGTCCCCACTGGCTCAAATTGTCGGAAGAGTACGCTACGACACGCCCGGCATTAAGCAGAAGAAGAATGAGTGCGCGCCTACTTCCGCCGCACAGAGCCTGTACTGGCTGCAGAAGCGGCATCCGGGTGCGCTGGGTGGAAAGTTGCCCGGGCAGAATGACCTGATTGGGCAGCTCAAGACGGCGATGCAGTGGGACGACGGCATTGACCCGGGCGATTTCAAACCCGGCAAGGAGAAGGTCATTAAGGACCTGAAGCTGGATGGTGTCATTGTCACCAAGACCGGCGGGCAGTTCGACGGGACCAACACTTTCGACTTCGTGAAGAAGGAGATTGAGGCGGGTGAGGACGTGGAACTGCGTATCCAGTACAAGAAAGCGGATGGTAGCAACGATGGCGGGCACTGGATAACAGCGGTTGGCTGGTTCGATGATGGCACGAAAAAGAAACTGTTCTTCAAGGACCCGCTCACCGGAGGTGATACCATCGACGAGTATGAACTGGACGGCACCCGCATCAAGAACTACAAGTACGGCGCACGTGCCTACATCAGCTTCGCCGTATCGCAGTCGGTTATTCCTGAACCCGGCACGATGGTGCTGTTCGGAATAGGAGTGCTGGCGCCGGCTATCTCCGCACTTCGGCGTGCGCGCAAGCACCAGTAACGCCCTGCAGCACGAGCGGACGGCTTCATCCCCTCCCCGCCGGAGGGGATGATTTTTCAGAGAGGATAAAGGTCAGAGGAGATAGAAATGTAGGCAAAATCGTCGCTGGAGAAGTTTTTTGATGCGCACCATCATCGCGACCGTAGGCACGTCGTTGCTATCCAACGCCCAGCGGGCTGGCAAGGCGGACGACCTGCAGATCTACCTGCGCTTTACTGAACCGGAGAAAGCCAGCGCAGAGACCAACTCGCTGAGCAGGCTCCTGCAGGAGGGCGACCGCATCGTGTTCCTGCACTCGCAGACCGAGGAGGGAAAGCGCGCCGCCCAGACGCTGGCAATCTACTACAGCAACAACGGCTATCCCGCCAGCCTGCGCGAAATCGCCGACCTGCAGTACAGTGAGAGTCGCTTCAAGATGCGCGGACTGCGGTCGCTGGTGGCTTCGCTGGTTGCGCTGATTCGCGAGGAACGCTCCGCCGGGCGCGAGGTGCTCATCAACGCCACAGGCGGCTTCAAGGCAGAAATCGCCTACGCCACGCTGGTGGGACTGCTCTTTGACGTGCCCGTCTACTACATCCACGAGGCGTTCCGGGAGATTATCGAACTGCCCCCCACGCCCATCGGGTGGGACTACAGCCTGATAGATACCTATTCCGACTTTTTCGAGTGGATTAGCGCCGACCTGCGTCGCACCGAAGAGGTAGACCGTCGCCTGCGCCCCCTGCCCGACGAGATACGCCTCCTGCTGGTGGAGGAGGAGGGCTATACCTACCTGTCGCCGACGGGTGAGGCGTTCTACGAGGCGTACCGTTCGCGCATAGAGGCAGAGCGCCCAACGCCTCTGTTCCTGCATCTCCGAGCCAGACGCGCCCTCGATTCGGCGGAGCCGTCGGTGCGCCAGGTTCTGCACGAGCGGTTGAAACGCCTGCGCCACCCCGAACTGCGCCGCCAGAACTCGCACAGCGCACATAACAGCGATTGCCTCATCTATCCATCGGGGCGTGTGGCGGAACGAATCCTATATTATCTGGACGAGAACGGCAACGTGCGCGTGTGCGAGGTGTTCTGGGCGCACAAGGATTATGAGGACGCTTTGAGGGAGGGGGTGTATCGCGCACACTACTCCCGCGAAGAGTTTGAGGAGTGGTATCCTTGAGGGTGCACTACCTCTATCCCCCTCCTGTTCATGAGGTCTGCTGGCGCGGTGGATTGGCGTGCTTTTGCTCGACCTCTTTCGCGAATTTGCGGATGGCGTGGAGTGCTTTCTGGAAGATACGCACTGCTTTTACCCTGGTCTCAGCGTAGGAATCGGGCTGGTTCAGGCGCACGTTGATGCTCTTATCTCCGCGGGTGAGACAGAGCGTGTACACTCCACTGCCACCGCGCACTCCGGCTGGGGCTTCGCCCGCTTTGATAACCTCTTCCTGCAGGTCACCCGAAGGCAGGTTGAACGCTCCCAGCCGTTCCAGATGAGCAACCAGCTGGTGCACCTTCTGAGCGGCTACGCGAAACTCCCCGCGTGTGGTCTTTACCAGTCCATCGGAGCGGATACTGATAATAACCGGATGCGGAGGAGCCTGGCGTCCGCCCCCTTCGCGCACCTCTATTTTCACCTCTGGTGGCGTTACGCCCTGAGGCGCCGCCAGTATGTGTGTGAACATCAGCAGGAGCACCAGCATGGTTGTCTGCCTCCTCTATCGCGTCTTCCTGATTATGATACCTCAGAAGCCTTTCTCTTCTGAGAGCGCAGGGCGACACGCACAGCAGGCGCCGCACCCAGCGCAAACAGCAACAGCGTGGCGGGTTCCGGGACGACCTCGAAACAGTCAGGGCATCCGCCAGCGGTCAACGTCCATCCTGTGTCCCGCGTTCCCGTTGCACCGAACTCTGCGTTGAATGTGTTACTGAGCAATGCCGTAAGCGGCGTGGGGAAGTTCGGTAACAACAGGTATTCGTTCAGGATGGTTTTGTTCGCTTTGTCAATCTTGTAGCCCCACTGGAAGACTCCCAGTGCGAACAGGTCCTTGGGCTTGTCGTTGTCGAAGCACACAAGCGCGGTTTCGAAGTCAATGGCGGTTGGCACCTGTGCGTTGTCAAAACCGTCGACGGGTGCGTCAAAGAACAACGGAGTGAACCCGTTAAGTGTGTGGTCTGCGTACAGCGGCTGGTTTCCCGAGGAGTCAATAGTGGTTCGCCCCAGACCACCTGTTTCACGGTAAACCTGCACGTAGCGCAACGTGTGGTTCGCCTTCACCTTAATGTTTGGCGCCAGTTTCAACCCACCGCGGATGAGCATTCCGCCCGCTGAGTTCTGCGGTTTATTCGGGAACTCTCCGGTGTAAGCACCGTACTGGAACACAAGGTCGCCTATCTTGCCGATAGGGGGACAGTCCAGTATAGCGTTCGCACTCAAAGGTCCTCCGTTGGCGCCTGCATTGCCGACGTACTTGCGGGCGACGTCAGTATCTGCCGCGGTGTTCTGAATCTGATTGATGGTTTTGGGCAAGACGTTTGCGCCATTTGAACCGTCATTTTGCCCGGGAAGCAGATTGCCGTTGAACAGCTGACCGAACGCACTTGCCGTAAAACACAGTACCACGACGACAAACATCAACTTGCGGTAGAACATGGGTAGTGCCTCCTTTCAGGTGTATTGGCTGGAAGAAAGATCGGGAACCCCTTTTCCATCGTCAGGGGACAGAGCTTTAGAGGAGGGCAGAGTGCGCTGTCGTCCAGACGGTAAGAAAAAGTTGTCTCGTAATCTCTTTTCCAAGCTAATTATATAGCAAGAATCGTACCAAAAACGGGGTAAAACAACATTTGTAAGAAAAAAACTAAAAATTGAGAATCTGTCTAGAACAGGCTGGGCTGTTGCTGTTCGCGCAGGATCACCTCGGGGCGGGGGAAGAGGAGGTCAAAGTCCTCGCCGATGGCTTCGCGCAGACGCAGGGCGAAGCGGTATAGCTTGTTGGCATAGTGCTCGCGGTCTTCGTCGTTGGCATAGTCCTCAATCATGCCCAGAGAGCCGTCCTTGCGCTGGTAGAGGTTCACATAGTCGCCCACGCTGACGCCGCGAACCGCCTCCGCTGCTTTGCGCTTGTTCTCGCTGGTGAAGGTCTTCTCGGTAACGCGCTCGCGGCGCGCCAGCTCCTGAATGGGCACCTCCCCTCTCAAGATGCGCAGGATAGTTTCGCGGTACAGGCTGGCGATGCCCTCGTGGTCGCCGTCTACCAGCTTCTGCAACACCTCGGCGATAAACTGGCGTCCATAGGGTTCGTCCGCGCGAGAGCGCAGGGATGCGCCCTTGTACGTCCAGTTACCCTCGTAGTCCAGCAGGGCGTAGTTCTTGGTCTTAACCGAAATCATCGCCCGGTAACGTCCATCAAAGCTGAGGCGGATGCCGGGGGGCAGGGTTTCCGCGATGCGCTGGACGTAAGCCTCCTCTGCCTCCTGTCCCTGCACGTCCTCCGGGGGCTGGAAATAGACGCCATCGGTGTCCACCTCGATAACCTTACTGCCCGTTCGCTCCAGCTCTTCCACCAGCTGCATGGCGATTTTGCGCCCCTCTTCGGTCACTCGCTGGGCGGCGTCGAAGTCGTTGAAGGGGAAATTTGCCCCCAGGTAGCCATAGAAGGAGTTTATCAGCACCTTGAAGGAGCCCTGAATGCCGTCCCAGTAGGCGCGAGTACGTGGGTCGGCGGCGCGGCGCAGTTGCGCTTTTGCCTCCAGACGCCTACGGGTCAGCTCCTCCAGCGCAGGCAGGAACACTCCCAGCCTGTCGGAGGCGGGCGCGATGCGGTGTACCAGCATGATGCTGGGATAGAGGCTTTCCACGTCCGCCTTCACCACGCGCGGGATGACTCCGGTGCGTCGCACCTCTGTATAGCCGCCGGGGTAATCGCGAGCGGGCTGGGGACGGGGGATGGCATAGCCTGCGTGCAGGTATGCCCGAACAAAGATGGCGTTAATCTTCTCACCGCTGCCTGCGGTGGCAACGTGCTGATAGGTATCGGGTATCATCTGCGTCTGATAGAACTCGGTCGGCAGTACAATCTCCGCCAGCTTTGCGGTCTCCTGAGCGTCCTGCAGGGCGTACTGGCGCACCTTTTCAGGGTCGGCGTGCCACTGCTCGTGCAGGGCGGTTCGGTCTATCAGCACGCGCTCTTCGTCCGCGATGCCATAGGCGCGAGCGACTTCCTTTAAACCATAGCTCTGCAGGTCGCCCTTTGCCCAGTCATAGCGTTGCACGGCGAAGTAGGTATCCACCACGTGCCGCCCCGGGATGTATACCGGGCGATAGGGTCGGTTAATCGCGCCGATGGGCAGGTTGCGCTCACTGCCAATCGTCATCGGTTGACCGCTTCGCCCCATCGCCAGCAGGAGGTTATGTCTTCGGGCGCGTTCTATCAGGTAGGGCAGGTCGAAGCCATACAGGTTGTGTCCCTCGATCACGTCGGGGTCGCGCTCGCGCAGGAGCTGCACAAACCGCTGTAGCATCCGTGCTTCGTCGGTATCGTCGATAATCTCGCTCCAGCCGCGGTTGTCGTGAAGCACAATCAACAGGATGCGATTGGCAGGGTCCTGTGGACTCAGCCCGGCGGTTTCGATGTCCACCTGCATCCGGTGCACGTCGTCGAAACTCATCTCTTTGAACAGCGTGTAGCCCGACAGGGTGAGGAACTGCCGTTCGGGGCTGGCGAACGCAAGCACCTCCACGTGCATATCGCGCAGGCGCATCCGGGCGTTCTGGTACTCTGTCCACGAGCCGAACTTCGCCATCCAGCAGTAGCCCTCACCGTCCAGCCGTTGCCACTGAGCGTCTATGTCGGGGTACTGCTGGGTGGTTAATAGCCAGGGGGTGAACGGTTCACGCCAGCTGGTACGTGTGCCTTCAGGCGTGCGCTGGTGCAGGATGGCTTCGGTGTCGGTCATCTCCACTGCCACCAGGCGCGGCGTGTCCTTCCAGCCGAACAGAATCTGGTCGGCGGAGATGGCTGGCCCCTGGATGTCGAAAAGGTTCATGCTACCGGCTCCTTATAGACCCCTCTGGTATTATACCTGAAGGCTGGTATGCTGGGGAACGGCAGGAGTTTTCTGCTGCCGGGCGAAATCGCCTTTGAGGCGCGTTGCATTGAGGAAGATATGGAACTGCGTGTAGCAGGGGCACAGATGCCGGTGACAGGCGATGTGGGGAGCAACCTGGCGGTCATCCGTCGCGCTATCGCGTACGCGGCGAGGAGAGGAGCGGATGTGCTGTTAACTCCCGAAGGTTCGCTGAGCGGCTACACACCTCACTTCAACCCTCAGGAAGTTGAAGATGCTTTACGGCAGGTTGTCGCAGAGGCATCGGCGGTCCGGCTGGCGCTGGCACTGGGCACGTGTTATATCGAAGACGACGGGCTGTGTTACAACCAGATACGCTTTTACGATGAACATGGCAACTTTCTGGGGTACCACGCCAAAATATTGCGCTGTGGCAGTGTGGACCGCATGCCATCTGGAGAAATCGCGCACTATGCTGTGGCTCCCCTGCGCACGTTCACGCTGAAAGGCGTTTGCATTGGCGGTCTTATCTGCAATGACCTGTGGGCGAACCCCACTTGCACCCCGATGCCCGATGTTCATCTGGTTCAACAGCTGGCAATGATGGGAGCGAAGGTCATCTTTCACGCGGTAAACGGCGGGAGAGATGGCTCGGAGTGGTCGCGGGTGGCGTGGCGTTACCACGAGTCGAATCTGCGCCTGCGTGCCCTGGCAGGAAGGGTCTGGATTGTTACCGCAGATAACTGCTATCCGATGCATCTGCGCTGTTCGTCACCGTCGGGAGTGGTGTCACCGGAGGGCGAATGGGTAAAGCGTGTGCCTGCCCGTGGCGAGCAGTTTTTCCTGTATACTCTGCGCATCGAGTAGGGCTTGGTCCCCTTCGATTCGGAGTGAGGCTTGTGAGGGATGTATAGACTTAAGAGCATTCTTCTGGAGCGCGAGACATTGCTAACCATCGGTATCTTCGGATTAGCACAGATGGTTGCAGATCTGTTCTCAGATGCCGGTTATAGTGCCGGGGCTATGATTACACGCCTCGCGGGAATCGCGCTGGTCTTGGCGGTGCTTGTCGCGAGCTGGCTTCGGAAACCGTCGTCTCTCTCTGTGCCGCTGCTACTCATTGAAGAGAACAAAAAGGAGGACGCTCGTGCGAGGTATCATGCTTTTGTGAAGCAAATAGGGCTGGGATCAAGTGTCAGGGAGATAGGCAGAGTCTCTCCGGTAAGGGAAGAGGAGCTCTACATCCGCATGACTCCCACCATACGCGATACCTCAGCACCTGAAAAGTGGCACGAGGAGTTTTTGAGGCTGATTCGGGAGTGGGACGAAGAGGTAGACGAACGCCTTTATCGCTGGTATCCCGATTATCATAGTGGACTGGTATATCATCTGCGCCCGATGGTTGTGCTTCCGATGGCGTTCGCATTAGGTGCGACGGTGGGACTGCGCCGTTCTGTGGTGTTGTATCACAGCAGCCCACAGGGATCTGCGTATCGGGTAATGGACTTAAGAGAGCCGCGTCGGGTACTGGAGCCTCCTGACCAAGAATGTCCGTTACAGCAGATACCGGAAGAGATAAAGCCTCCTGAAGAAAAGCAGAGGCAACTTATCCTGCACATCGTTCTCTCTGACCACCATTTCCCCGACCTGAGTGCCCACGTGGAACATCAGAGCGCGGTTAACCTTGCGTTGTATTACAACCAGCGACTTCCCGATAGTGGCGAGTGGTTGCCTTATGTGCAGACAGTGTGGCAGCGTGTGAAGCCGTGGATCCATGCGTTCCAGCGTGTGGACATCTGCCTGATATGCCCGGACGCTGTGGCATTTGCGCTGGGAATGGCATTCTCGGGTAACCCCCATATTCGCGTCTGCCATCGCATCGGCACGCAATATGTGCCAGTCGTGCATCTGGAATGGTTGAAGGAGTATCTTGCTTTTACATAGGTGGCTCATCCTGCGCAAGAAGAGAGTGGAGACGGATACACCATACCAGCAGTAGACATTTTTAGCAGGGGGCGATATAATGGCGGTGAGAACGGTGGGGCAAAGGAGGTGGTCTGAAGGATAGTAAGGTCGCGATGCTTTAACCTTGGTTTAACACTGATGGTTTACCATTGTAGCGCATAGTCTGAAAAAGAGGAGGTTCGCCGATGAAACGCGCATTCACCCTCATCGAACTGCTTGTGGTGATTGCCATCATCGCGATACTGGCAGCAATACTGTTCCCCGTGTTCGCCCAGGCTCGCGAGAAGGCACGCCAGACAGTTTGTGCATCCAACTGCAAGCAGCTGGGAACAGCCTTCATGATGTACCTGCAGGACTACGACGAGCGGTTCCCGGCAATCACGTGGTACGACTCATACGATACCGCCAACAACTGGTTAGGGAGCCTGTCGTGGCCGCTGGTGCTCATCCCGTATCACAAGAACACCGGTAAGGGCAGTTTTCTGGTGTGCCGCAGCGACAGCGACCACCCGAACTTCTCCAAGCCGGAGTACATCCACCAGCTGCGGGCGGTAAACTGGCCCGGCTCCGAGCGCGACCTGACCACCTACGAGATGGCGCAGGTGTTCCCGCTGTCGTACGCGGCGAACTACTACCTGTCCAACTCGGCGCCGCGCGTATCGAACGCGATTGGACAGGTCGGCTTTGCGCTGGCAACCATTGTCCGCCCTGCCAGCGTCTTCTTCCTGACGGAGTTCGGGCGGGGCAATATGCCCTGGTCACAGATACCTTACAGCGTCTACTACACGATTCCCGGCTACGGCGTTACCACACGCTGGAAAGCGGGACAGAGGCACCAGGGCGGGCGCAACTTCGTTTTCTGCGATGGACATGCCAAGTACTACCGCGAACCGATTAATCTGGATATGGCTGGCGTGACCACGCAGATGGTGCTGGATGCCTATCGGCGCATCGGCGTGTTGACTGACCCGCTGGACGAAGGGCTGTAAGTCGGGTTAGACCTCGGACGGGGGCTGTCGACGTCGGCAGCTCCCGCTTTTTGTGCCTTTCTGAGGGCACAGGAATCTTCTCCCCCCCATACGAAAAGATACCTGTTACCCAATTCTGGAAGGAGGCTACCCTGATGGACGCTTATACCCCTCGTAAGGAGCATAAGTTTACCTTCGGACTGTGGACGGTGGGCAACCGGGGACGCGATCCGTTTGGCGATGTGGTGCGCGATGTTGTCACGCCCATCCGCGCCGTGCAGAAGCTTTCCGAGCTGGGCGCATACGGCGTGAACCTGCACGACAACGACCTCGTGCCCATTGATGCATCCCCCGCCGAGCGCGACCGTATCGTCAAGGAGTTCAAGAAGGCGCTGGATGACTACGGCATGAAGCTGGTAATGGGCACGACCAACCTGTTCTATCATCCCGTCTTCAAGGATGGGGCGTTCACCTCCAACGACCCCAAGGTGCGAGCCTATGCTCTGCAGAAGTCCATGCAGGCGATTGACCTCGCGGTGGAGCTGGGCGCAGAGATCTATGTCTTCTGGGGCGGGCGAGAGGGCACCGAGTGCGACGCCTCCAAAGACCCCACCGATGCCATCAAACGCTATCGCGAGTGCATCAACTTCCTGATCGGGTACGTGAAGGACAACAAGTACTCCCTGCGTTTCGCGATGGAACCCAAGCCCAACGAGCCGCGCGGCGACATATTCCTGCCCAACGTCGGCGCGATGCTGGCGTTCATCAACACCCTGGACGACCCCGACATGGTGGGCGTGAACCCAGAGGTAGCGCACGAACACATGGCGGGTCTGAACTTTGCCCACGCCGTCGGGCAGGCGCTTGAGGCGGGCAAACTGTTCCATATTGACCTGAACGCCCAGAAGCTGAACCGTTACGACCAGGACCTGCGCTTCGGCTCGGAGGACATCAAGGGCGCGTTCTTCCTGGTGAAACTGCTGGAGGACCACGGCTACGACGGACCGCGCCACTTCGACGCCCATGCCTATCGCACGGAGGATGAGGACGGCGTTTGGGAGTTCGCCAAAGGATGCATGCGCACCTATCTGATATTGAAGGAAAAGGCGCGTCAGTTCAACGAACACCCCGCCATTCAGGAACTGCTGGCGCAGATTCACCCGCGCGATGAGGAGCTGGAAGGGTTGATGAGCACCTACTCGCCACAGAACGCCCAGGCTTTGCGCCAGAAACAGTTTGACATCGAGGCAATGGGCAGGAAGGGACTGAACTACGAGAAGCTGGACCAGCTGGTGATAGACCTTCTGCTCGGCGCGGCGTAGGGAGAACACCGGCGGGTGCGGCGAATCCCGCGATAGCCAGGAGGTGACCTTTATGTCCAAGCCCTGCGGGCAGTGGGAGCAGATGCATCCCGACGAGCTGGAGGCGATTTTGAGGTCTGCCCCCATCGCCTATGTTCCTCTGGGAACCTTTGAGCATCACGGCTGGCACCTGCCGGTGTGTTTTGACGCGATTAAAGCGCACGCGCTCTGCCTGCGCATGGCGGAACGCACCGGAGGAGCGGTATTGCCTGCCTTCTTCTATGGAACGGGCGGAGGTCACATCGGGTACAAATGGACGATTATTGTTCCGGAGGCGCAGATTACTCCGCTTATTGAAACCACACTGGACCACCTTGCCCGCTGTGGTTTCAAAGTGGTAGTGATGTTCACAGGGCACTATGCAGGCGAGCAGGTCGCCATGGTGCATCGGCTGGCAAAAGAGGCATCCCGAAAGCATCCGCGCACGCGGTTCATCGCTATTTCTGACCCCGAGGTGACCACTCCCCTGCCCGGCGATACGGCTGGCGGGGACCATGCCGCAAAGTATGAGACCAGCATCGCACTGGCATTGAACCCTCGCTGGGTGCGTATGGACCTGCTAACGGCAGGGCGAAACCCATCGCAGGTAACCCTGCCTGAGACCCCGCGCAAAGAAGGCACGCAATACGACCCCGTGCATCCTCTATACGCTGTGTGGGGGCAGGACCCGCGTCAACATGCTTCCCGCGAAATTGGACTCAAAATCGTGGATGAGATAGTTCGCCGCGTGGCACAGATGGTGGAGCAGGCACTGGAAGGAGGCTGAAGATGTCCAGAGATACCGTTCAATGGGAGCGGATGCTCCCCGCCGAGTTTCGGTCTGCGGTAGACGCTCTGCCGGTAGTATTTTTGCCGCTGGGCACGGTGGAGTGGCATGGCGAGCATAACTGCCTCGGGCTGGATGCGCTGAAGGCACATGCGCTGTGTGTGCTGGCGGCGCGAAAAGCAGGTGGTGGCGTGGTGCATCCGCCGATGTACGGTGGGATGGGCGGTCTGGACAAGCCCGCCACGGTGGTGATGGAGCCCGAGATGACCTGGGACAACTACCTGCTGCGCCCGTGGTTAGAGAAACTATGCTATGAGTTTCATCGGCAGGGCTTCCGCGCGATTATTATCCTGACCGGACACTACGGGCACAATCAGCAAATTGTGGTGCGCGAGACCGCCGCCCGCATGTCGGAGCGACTGCAGATACCCGTGCTGGGCACACCGGAGTACTGGCTGGCGCAGGATGTGGGTTATCTGGGTGACCACGCCGGTGTCGGCGAGACTTCGCTGATGATGTATCTTCTGCCCGACCTGGTGGATATCCGGCGCATTCGCACCGACCCGGAGTACGGCGCCAGTGATGCTATTGAGAAGGGATCTTCCCCCGAGTTAGGTAAGCGATACGCCGAACTTATCGCCGACCGTCTCGCAAAGGTAGCGAAGGCGATGCCGCGCTGGAGTGAAGCGAAACTGGAAGCGTTCATCCGCGCCGAGCGCGCGCTGGTCAGCGCACAGGTCAAAGGATGGCGCAAGCACTCGCCCTGGGCGGCGTGGCAGCATATCCCCGAACGCGGACTGGTGCATTACGGCGCGTATCTGGCGGATGAGCGGTTCGACGAGATAGAGAAGATGGCAGGAAAACTGCTGTAGGAGCTCGACTATGGCGGACAATGAGTGGATTGTCATCCCCGCCGGGGAGTTTGTGATGGGCACTTCCCCGGAAGAAGCGAGCCGGCTGGCGAAGCAGTACGGGCATCATCCCTCGTGGCTCAGCGGGGAACAGCCGCGCCGGGTGGTGTATGTGCCAGCTTTTGCCATCCAGAAGTATCCCGTGACCAATCGGGAGTATGCCGAGTTCTGCAAATCTACGGGTCACACGCCTCCTCTGCACTGGCGAGGTAACGCTCCTCCTGCCGACCTGCTGGATCATCCTGTGACTTTCGTCAGCCAGGAGGATGCAGAGGCGTATGCGAGGTGGCTTGGCGCGCGTTTGCCCACCGAAGCCGAATGGGAAAAGGCGGCTCGCGGCACCGACGGACGTCTCTATCCATGGGGCAACCGCTTTGACTCCGATGCCTGTTGCTGGAATCGCCAACCGCGCGATGGTATGTCCAATACCGCTCCCGTTGGTTCCTTTCCCAGAGGCATCAGCCCTTATGGTGTGATGGATATGGTGGGCAACGTTGCCGAGTGGTGTGCAGACCGGCTCAGCCCTGCAGTGGGAGTGCTGAAGGGTGGTTGCTGGTTAACGAAGAGCCCTTTGAACCTGCGGGTGGCATCACGCACAATGAGCAGCTGGCGCACCAATCGGAGCGATATGTACGGGTTTCGCTGTGCGAAGGAGGTGCGCTGATGGCGCGGATCCGGGTAGAAGCAGTACAGGGACAGATGGCGGCGGTTTTATCGAACGTGCCCGCCTTCCCCGGGGACCGCTTTGTCCTGGGTTTTCCTGAAGCCATTGGTGACGCGGCGCGGGCAGTATGGTTTGGCGACATCAAACCGCAGTGGAGGCAAACTGGCGATGGCGCGTGGGAAAGCACTGGCGAGATGCCGGGCGAGCTGCGCTACCGCCTGCTCATCACACCATATGAGGACTATGTAGATGCCGTCAGCACGCTGACCAATTGCAGCGACCGTGTATGGTTGCGGGGTATGGCGTTCAACTGTTTCAATTGCGGCTCCAGCGTATTGCGGGACAATGAGTGTTTGCGCCACTGGGTGAGGGTGAATGGGGATTTCCGGCGTCTGGTAGACCTGCCCCGCGTATTCAGCGAACGCCCCACGATACAGCTCTACAGTGTGGAAGGAGCACCACCCGGCACGGAGATTCCTTTTGTGGCGAACTTCAAGGCAACGCCCACCGATGTGGTGGCGGAAGGCTGGATGGCGATTGTTGCCCCCGATGGGAAACGGCTGGCGGCAGCGGTGTCTAAACCCGCGTTGTTCCTGTTTCAGAACATGGAGTATTCCTGCATCCACAGTGCACCGTCGTTCGGCACGTTGCGTCCGGGACGGACGGCAGAGGCGTTGACGAGATTATACTTCGTGCGCTCGTCCCTAAGGGCATGGTATGAGCGGATGAGAAACGAGATAGGCGCCTGAAAAATAAATTGGCTGCGGGGGATGGATTCGAACCACCGTTACCTGGTCCAGAGCCAGGCGTCCTGCCACTGAACGACCCCGCAGCGCTTTGACCGCTATATATTATTCCAAAGATTGGGCGATTTGTCAAGGGGAGCGGGCATCAGAATCTTTCTGCGCTTCCTCCACCATCTGCAGGAACTCCTGTTCGGTCAGCACGGGCACGCCCAGCTGCAATGCCTTCTGGTATTTGGAACCCGGGCTTTCGCCCACCACCACATAGCTGGTCTGTTTGCTGACGCTACCCGATGCTTTGCCTCCCAGTTCACGCACCAGAGCCTCCGCCTGCTCGCGGGTGAAGTGCTGGAGCGCACCGGTGAACACGAAGGTCAACCCCGCGAAGGCATCGGAGCGTTTCTGCCGCTCGGCGATAGGAGTGACGCCAGCGTCCAGCATCTTCTGAATCACCCGGCGGTTTTCTTCACGTCGGAAGAACTCCACAATCTCTCGGGCGGTGGCAGGACCAATTTCGGGTATCTGCAACAACTGCTCTTCGGTGGCGTTCATCAGTGCGTCCAGACTGCCCAGATATTCTGCCAGCAACTGCGCGGCGCGCTCGCCCACCTGTCGAATGCCCAGGGCGTAGATGAAGCGGGACAGGGGAACCTGTTTGCTTCGCTCCACAGCGTTCAGCAGGTTCTCCGCCAGCTTCTCGCCCATGCGCTCTAACGGCAGGAGATGCTCCTTCTTCAGGGTATACAGGTCGGCGGGGTCGTGGATGATGCCCTCTTCGAACAGCCGCTGAACCCACTTGTCGCCGAACCCCTCAATGTTCATGGCGTTGCGCGAGGTGAAATGCCGGATACGCTCCACAATCTGCGCAGGACAGGCGAGGTTCACACATCGCGCCACCGCCTCGCCTTCGGGCTTCTCGACGGGCGCACCGCATTCGGGGCAGGTCTGCGGGCGAACAATGGGTATCTCGTCGCCATCGCGCGCCTCCTCCACCACCGACACCACTTCGGGTATCACATCGCCCGCGCGTTGAACCATCACCACGTCACCAATCATCACCCCCTTGCGGGCGATTTCGTCCTCGTTGTGCAGAGTGGCTCGCGAGACGGTCACACCCCCTACCTCCACCGGCTCCATGATGGCAACGGGAGTCAGCGCACCGGTGCGCCCTACCTGCCAGCGCACGTCCAGAATGCGCGTGCGTGCCTGCTGTGCGGGGAACTTGTAAGCGACTGCCCAGCGCGGACTGCGCTGAACGTAGCCCAGGTCCTGCTGTAGAAGCAGGGAGTTGACCTTCACCACCACGCCGTCTACGTCGTAGTTCAGCTCCTGTCGGCGGGCGGTCCACTCGCGGCAGAAAGAGGCGACCTCTTCAATGCTCGAGCACAACCGTGCATGTGGGTTGACCGGAAAGCCCCACGCTTTCAGCGTCTGCAGAATCTGCCAGTGTGTGTCGAAGCTTGCCCCTTCCACTGCGCCCAGTCCGTAAGCGAACAGACTGAGTCTGCGCCTGGCGGTGACGCTGGGGTCCAGCTGGCGCACGGAACCTGCGGCGGCGTTGCGCGGGTTGGCGAAGGTTGGCTCGCCCGTCTGCTCGCGCTCCTCGTTGATGCGGCGGAACTCGTCGTGGGTGAGGTACACCTCGCCGCGCACCTCCACAAAGGAAGGGATGGGCACTGTCGGCTCGTCAAACAGCGAGCTGGGCGCGGTGGTGGGCTGGCGCAGGCGCAGGGGGATAGCGCGGATGGTGCGCAGGTTCTGGGTGACGTCCTCGCCCTGCAAGCCGTCGCCGCGCGTGGCGCCGGTGACAAACACGCCGTTCACATAGGTCAGCGAGATTGCCAGACCGTCTATCTTCAGCTCCGCCACGTATTCAATGGGCTGGTCGGGCGGCATCGCCAGGAATCGCTTGATGCGCCCGTCAAATGCACGCAGTTCCTCTTCATCAAAGGCGTTGTCTAGGCTGAGCATCGGCTGGCGGTGCGTGTGGGTAGCAAACGCCTCCTGTGGCGGCGCTCCGACGCGCATGGATGGCGAGTCGGGTGTGCGCAGGTCGGGAAACTGCTCTTCCAGCTGGATTAGCTCGCGCATGAGGGCGTCGTATTCGGCATCGGAAATCTCGGGCTGGTCCAGCACGTAGTAAAGGTAGTTGTGATGTTCAATCAGTCGGCGCAGTTCTTCCAGTCGCTTTTGAGCCTGTTCGCGGGTCATTGTGCAGTGCATCCTCCGTGCGGGATTCCACTCTGTAATATCTTCGCTGTGGGTGATATAGTTCCTGCTGAGGGGAGCAGAGCATCTCTGGAGCCCCCTTTTTCTGGATAGTTCGAGGTTGCGGGAGTGAGTCGAGAATGTTACATAGGTTGGCGGTGTATGATGGCAAGTGATGTAAGCGGTATGATAGAAGTGTTTGACCCATCTCAGGTGCTCAGGTATAATCAGCTCGGAGGGAGTGAGAACGAGGGGCTACGGAGGTTAAACGCGATGAGCGTTACTGTCAGGGAACTTTGGGCGAAAGTCGACCAGCTGGAGGAGGAGCTGGCAGAGGTGCGCCGCCAGCTGGAAAGCCTGAGCGAGAGGGAGCTGACCCCCGAAGAGCGGCTTGCCCTGTGGCACGAGCGCGTGCGTCGGGAGAATGAGAGGATGCTTGCGAGCATGCGCTCATTCCTCGAACAGTTGGGCATCCCGGAGGATATGAAACCTATCCCTGCGGAACAGCTACAGCAGATGATGATCGAGTCAGGCATCAATCCAGAAGACAACCTGTTCAGTCGAGCCATCATCGAGATGCGCGAAGAGTGAGGCGCAACGATGAACCTTTTCTGGTTAGATGCCAGCGCACTCGTCATGCGCTACTCGGCTGAGCGGGGTTCTCCTCAAATAAACCTGCTCTTTTCGCAGGTGAGCGGCTCGCGCTTACTGCTCGTTTTGGAGAGCGTGGGTGAAGTAATCTCTGTCCTCGTGCGCAAGAGGAACTCTGGAGCTCTCACAAAACATCTCTTTCACCAGGCGATAACTAACTTTACAGCAGAAATCATCTACGGGCCCTCGGTTCGGAAACTACATCCCGATTACCAGCAGGTCAGAGCATCGTGGGGCTTTATCGAGAGATACTCTCTCAACAGCACCGATGCTATCATCCTGCGCTGTGCGCTGGACGAAGCTGCGGAACTGCGACTTCTGGGGCATGACCTCGTTCTGGTCAGCGCGGACGCACGCCTGATAGGGGCGGCTCAGGCAGAAGGTCTCCGTACCTTTAACCCCGAAACCGACGACCGCACTGTGCTGGACGCTCTCATTGCTACACCACCTGAGCCCTCCTCTTGAATATAGGCGCGCACTGCGCACAGGACGTTGGCGGATGAAAGGGACATCCCTGTGGATGGAAGTTGCGAGCTACCCAAAACAAAGCCTCCTTCGGAGGCTGAGTTTGAACCGCTGAAGCATGGCTTCAGCACTCCATAAATCTGCTTCAGCAGGTTTCGCTATGCGTAGCCTGCGACTTCCAGTCGCAAGGTTACTGTTAAAAACACCCCTGCAACTGGAAGTTGCGGGCTATTTTGAATCGCTGAAGCATGGCTTCAGCACTCCATAAATCTGCTTCAGCAGGTTTCGCTATGCGTAGCCTGCGACTTCCAGTCGCAAGGGCAGTATCAGATGGGGCGGGTCTTGAATCGCTGAAGCATGGCTTCAGCAATCCATAAGAGCTGGCAGGACTTGCATGGCGATATTGAGAATGCCGTTAATGGGCAGGAGGGAAACTCTGCCGTAAAAGGTCACAAGGAGGAATGCTATCATGTCTGCAGTCTCCCTTGTCGGTGTGCAGGATATGCAACAGTGGATGTTACAGCGGTTTGCCAGAGGGGGTGTGCCGCCGTTTTCGTTCCTGTACGACGGTAAACCATCAGCGCAGTTACTGCCCGGCTGGCAATTGGAGCACCGAACCCGCCGCATGGACCGCTCGCGCAGTGTGCATACCTTCACCTACACCGACGGCGCCACCGGCTTGCAGTGCGAATGTGAGTGCACGCTATTCCGCGATTACCCGGCGATAGAGTGGGTGGTGCGCTTCCGCCAGCAAGGAGGGCAGGATACCCCGATTCTCTCCGAGATTCAGGCGATAGATACTGGCATAGCAGGCGAAGGGAGGTGGACTCTGCACCGCGTGCTCGGAAGCAACGCCCAGCGGAACGATTTCGCGCCGGTGGCGGATGTGCTGAAGCGCGGCGACAGGATACACCTCACTGCAGCAGGAGGTCGTTCGTCGAGTGTGAACGCTTTGCCCTTCTTCAACCTGCAGACGGCTGATGGCGGCGTGCTCTTCGCCATTGGATGGTCGGGGCAGTGGTCGGGAGATTTTGTGGCGGAAGAGAGGAACACTGTGCGACTGCGTGCAGGGATGGAGCTGACACACCTCAAACTGCACCCGGGCGAAGAGATACGCACTCCCCGCGTGCTGCTGCTGTTCTGGCAGGGCGAGGATGAGTTTGAGGGGTTCAACCGGTTGCGCCGGTTTCTTCTGCAATATCATGTGCCTCGCCGACAGGGCAAGCCCGCCGCCATGCCGCTGGCGTTCACCACCTGCGGTCCTCCCGATGAAGCCAATCAGGCGACGGAACAGAACCAACTGGACTTCGCCGCAAGGGTTGTACCGCTTGGCGTAGAGTATTTCTGGCTGGACGCGGGCTGGTTTGAGGGGCGCTGGCCCAACGGCGTGGGCAACTGGTTCCCGCGCAGGGACGGCTTCCCACGCGGTTTGCGTCCGCTCTCGGACGGGGTGCGTCGGTTGGGCATGAAGGGACTGATTCTGTGGTTCGAACCGGAGCGCGTGTACGAGGGCACGTGGCTTGACCGGGAGCATCCCGACTGGTTACTGCGCCTGCCGGGCAACCCCAACCGTCTGCTGAATCTGGGCAACCCGTCGGCGCGGAACTGGCTGACGGAGCACCTCTCGCAGATGATCGAGCGAGAAGGCATCGCCATCTATCGCCAGGACTTCAATATAGACCCGCTTCCTTTCTGGCGCTCTGCCGACGCCCCCGACCGACAGGGCATCACCGAGATACGTCATGTGGAGGGGCTTTACGCTCTGTGGGACGCTCTGCTCCAGCGCCATCCCCACCTGTTGATTGATAACTGCGCTTCGGGCGGTAGAAGGCTGGACCTGGAGACCATCTCTCGCAGTGTGGCGCTGTGGCGAAGTGATTACGCGTACTTCGAGCCAATCGGCAAACAGTGCCATACCGCCGGTATCAGTCGTTTCCTGCCCACCGCTGGCACGGGCTGTGGCTATCCCGATACCTATCAGATGCGCAGCGCGATGACAAATGGCGTGGTTCTGTGGACGGCGTGGGCGCCAGGCGCGGATTACGACGTGTATCGCCGGTTCCTGCCTGCGGAAACGCCCTGGCAGCCTAATCAACCGTACCCCATGCATCGGGCGAAGTCGCTGACCGCAGAGTTTCGGCGCGTGCGCGGCTACTTCTATGGCGACTTCTACCTGCTGACGCCCTACAGCACCGCCGAGGATACCTGGATGGCATACCAGTTCCACCTGCCGGATAAAAACGCAGGCATCGTGCTGGCGTTCCGGCGAGAGCGGTGCCCCACCGTCCAAATGCGTCTGCCTCTGCGAGCAATAGATGTCGGCGCCAGCTACGAGGTCCGCTTCAGCGATGACAACCTTCAGCGTACCGTGCGAGTCTATCATGGACGGGAGCTTGCCGACGGGCTGGACCTGCAGATAGACCATGCGCCCGGCTCCCTGCTGGTGGAATACCGCAAACGTTGACGCGATACGCTCGGCAGGATATAATCAAATCACTACATTTCGGGAAGGTGACACCGCGTGCGCGGACTGTTCGAACGCATCAACACCCTGTTCGGCGACTGGTACGAGCGACTCTTCGGGGCGGGAGGCGAACTGCATCCGCGAGAAGTGCTGCGCAGGCTGGTCATTTCAGCGGAGGAACACCGCATTGAAGGGCTGGACGGCGAGCTGTACGTGCCCAACCGCTACAAACTGGAAATCGCTCTCCAGAACCCCGAAGAACAGGAAGCGTACCTGACCTTCCTGCAACCGCAGGAGCTGGCAGACGCCCTGTGGCAGGAACTGCAGGAGGAGGGCTATCGGCTTCGCGGCGGCATCGTGTGCGAGGTGGTGGCACAGCCCGCCCCATCGGGCAACGCCCCGCGCCAGGCACTGCGCATCACCGCAAAGTTTGACCCATCCGTGCCTTTTCCCGCGGTTTCCACCATTCCGCCAGAAGAGATAACCAATATCGCCAACACGCCAGCCGCCTCCGCAACCGATGTGGCATCCGATGTCGCCGTCGGCGCACGCGCGGTGCTTAAGGATGAAAACGGGAAGACACTGCTCCACCTGAGCAATCGTCCGGTCATCGTCGGGCGTTCGCGCAACGCGGGATGCGACCTGGTGCTGGAGGCGGATCGGCAGGTGTCACGCCGCCATGCACGAATCGAGTGGGACCCGGCGACGGGCAACTACGTGATTTATGACCTGCAAAGCACCAACGGTCTGTTTGTCAACGACGTGCGGGTGGACAATCGTGTCCTGCAGTCGGGCGACCGCATCCGCCTGGGCAAGACCAATCTTGTATTCGAATCTCTCGCTCCTGCTGCGCCGTCCAAAGGGACCGGTGTTACCGACATCGCATCTTCACGCTCTTCTGCCCGGCTGATTCTGCACCCGGACACCCCACAGGAAGAGATTATCCCCCTGCCGACGGAGGCGCTGATTGGGCGGGCGTTAACGGCGGACATCCCTCTGCAGGAGGCGAACGTCGCCATGCGCCACGCTACCATCCGCTGGAACGGCACGGAGTGGCAGATAGAGGATATGGGCAGTGCTTCGGGCACGCTGGTCAACGGCACTCCACTTGTGCCTCGCAAGCCCGTCAGCCTGCAATCGGGCGACGCTATTCAGGTCGGCAACATCACCATGCGAATCGAGATTGAGGACACCCCATGAACGTGCTGGCAGGATTATTGCGCTTTGTATTACTGGCTGCGCTGGTCGTGTTCGTGCTGTATGTGGCGTGGACTATCAGACAGGATGTGGAGTAAAGTAATGGCTCGTTCAACTACCAGGCAGAAGCAACAGGAGACATGGCGAATCGCTACCGCAACCGATGTGGGCAGGGTTCGCCCCCATAATGAGGATAGTTTTGCTGTGCTGGATACGGCGCAGCTGCGAGCAATATACGACTTTGCACTGATTGTCGCGGACGGTATGGGCGGGCGCAACGCGGGAGAGGTCGCCAGCAGGGCAGCGGTGGAAGCCGTCTCGCAGGCGATATTGAACAACGTCAGCATCACCGATACACACGCTCTTTTGCGCTTCGCGGTAGAGGCGGCGCACCTCGCCGTCCAGCAGAGAGCCGACGAAAGCCCGCTGTATGAGGGCATGGGCACCACGCTGGTGGTCGCGCTGGTGAAAGATGACCAGCTGTGGGTGGCACATGTGGGCGATAGCCGCGCCTACCTTCTGCGCGGCGAACGGCTGATAGCTCTCACGGAGGATCATACCTTTGTGGCGGAGCAAGTGCGGGCAGGCGGAATGAGCCTCGAGCAGGCGCGTCACAGCCGTTTCCGACACATGCTGACCCGCGCCGTGGGCACAAACGCCGAATATACCCCCGACATCAGCACCGTCGAGCTGGAGCGAGGCGACGCGATATTACTGTGCACGGACGGCTTGACCAACATGCTGAGTGAAGAGGAGATAGCGCACCTGGTACGCCGGCATCGCCACCGCCCCGAACAAGCCTGCCGAAGCCTGATTGACGCGGCGAACGCCAGCGGTGGGCAGGACAACATCACCGTCCTGCTGGCGGTGGACAGCCGGGATACGGTTGCAGGCACCAGCAACGGTGAGGAACTGCAGACGGTTTCCGAACTGCCGACCGTGCGCGAGCCGCTGTACCGGGCAATGCAACTCGCCCGTCAGATACCGCTGGGATATGCGGTGGCGGCAGGTGTGCTGGTGGTGGTGCTCTTCGCCCTGTGGGGGATACTCGCCGCCAGAAAGCCGCAGCCTGCACCGCTACCACCTCCTCCGCCCGTGCTCGACCTTGCCCGGGTGCGCTACAGCGAGCCGCAGGTGCTGTTAAATAAGCCTCTGCGTGGTGCGCCGCTGGTAATCGACCCCCAGGGCAGGATTTACACCATGAGCGAGCAGGGCAGAGTGCTGTGCATCTCGCCAGAAGGCAAGATCCTGATGACGGCGAAGGAACCTTTCAGCGGGGCAGTGTCGCCTGACATTAAGCCCGATATGGTATACTTCGCCGTTGACGTGCAGGGCAACCTTTACGTCTGCGACCGCGCCAACCGACGCATCCTGAAGTATCGCCCCGATGGGCAGCTGGTCGGCACGATTGGCGAGCGTAAGTTAACCCGTCCCGCGGCGATTGCGGTGGGCGCGGACGGTTCGGTATACGTGATTGACGCTGGCAAACTCACCGTCATCCGGGCGATACCTTCAGAGGTGAACGATGCCCCTCAGCCCAATCGGTAAATACGAACGTGTGGACGTGCTGGGCTACGGTGCCACCGGCATCGTGTACCTGGCGTGGGACTCGTTGCTGCGCAAGCAGGTCGCGCTGAAGGAAATCAACGTGCAGGCGGGCGACATGGAGCGGTTTCTGGAGGAGGCACGCCTGCTTGACCGGCTGAATCATCCCAACATCGTGCGGGTGCACAGCGTGGACCAGGTGGACGGCAAAATCCTGGTGGCGATGGAGTATGTACCGGGTGTAAATCTGCAGGAACTGCTTCGCCAGCAGGGAAAACTGCCCGTCGCTCAGGCGGTGGACATCGCCATTCAGGTGCTGGACGCCCTGGACTATGCCCATAGCCAGCGCATCATCCATCGGGACATCAAGCCTGCCAACATGCTGATACACCGGAACGGCACGGTCAAGCTGGTGGATTTCGGGCTGGCGACCATTCTGGGCACCGGCTCGTATGCAGGAGGGGCGGGCACCTACGTATACATGGCGCCCGAAGATTTTGAGGAAGAGGAACACTCGGACCATCGTTCTGACCTTTGGGCGGTTGGGGTGACTCTGTATGAAATGATTACCGGCAAACGCCCGTTCAACGCTGCCAAGCCCAAAGACCCCTTCTCGTGGAAGCGGGCGGTGCAGGAAGATGAGCCTCCCCCGTTGCGCGAGTTTGTGCCCGATGCACCTGACGCGCTTCAGCGGGTGATAGACCGCGCGCTGGCGAAACGCAAAGAGGACCGTTTTGCGTCTGCCGGGGAGTTCCTGCAGGCGTTGCGTGTGGTGCGGGCGACACTGCCTGATGCCTCTTCAGACGGCGAGACGCTGGCGGTGGTTTCGGCACAGGCGTATGGCGTTCAGCAGCGGCGAAAGCCCGAGACGCCCCTGCCCCACGTGGACGGAGTCAGCAAAAACACCGGCTTCGCCCGGGTGGAGCCGCCCGAGGTGCTCATGGGTCCCGTCCGGCAGGGCGAGAGATGCGTGGCAAAGGTGGTCGTCCGCTCCAACAGCAAGAAACCCTTAGACGCCCGGCTGGTATCGCATCCGGGCTGGCTGTATGTGCATCCCACTGCCATCCAGCGACGTCAGCAGGTGCTGACGCTCACCGCGGACACGGGCATGGTCTCGGCGCATGGAACGCTCACGGATGTGGTGCAGTTTGTCAACGGAGACCAGCGCGTCAGCATTCCCATCAAACTGGAGGTACTGCCGCCGCGTCCGCACTTCCGGCAGGTGTCGTTCTGGTATGTGCCGCTGTTTGTGACCTGTCTGGTTCCGCTGTTTACAGTGGTGCTGGGCACGATGGAATGGACACGGTGGATGCCCATCGGATTGGAACTGAGCGGTCTGCTGGGGGCGATGTTGTTGCTGATAACGCTGGGGGCGGGACTGCGTTCCGGCGAGCGTCTGGCAGCGTTCTTCCTGATGCTGACGGGGCTGTCGTCTACCGGCACCTATTTGGGGGTGCTGGGCGAACCGCAGAACCACCCGCAGGGCAAAATGGCGATGGACCTGATGGTGATTATGGGGCTGGTGCTGTTCCTTCAGGTCTTCAGCACCCGCCGCTGGAAATGGTGGGCATGGGTGATGGTGGGGCTATCGCTGATGCTATCGGGCGTTATGGCTTCGATGATGTGAGGCGATACAAAGGATAGCAGCATGTTACTCGCGAAAGACCTGTACCGATGAGTTTGGTTTCACTCCACAAAGAGATCGCTGGCTGGGGACGTTATCCGCGTGCCCGAAGCCGCCTCTATCGCCCCGAACGGATAAGGGAGGTAGCGCAAACTCTTCAGGCTGAAGAGGCGCAGAGTTTCCTCCCCCGCGGGCTGGGGCGGGCGTATGGCGATGCTGCGCTCAACAGCGAGGGCGGAGCTATCCTCATGGAGCGCCTTGACCGATACCTCGCCTTTGACCCGGAGACGGGCGTGGTGCGCTGTGAGGGAGGCGTTTCGCTGGCGGACATCCTTCGCTCCTTCCTGCCGCGCGGGTGGTTCCTGCCGGTGACGCCCGGCACGAAGTTCTGCACGGTGGGCGCGTGCGTAGCGTGCGATGTGCACGGCAAAAACCATCACCACGACGGCTCATTCGGCAACTTTGCGCGCCAGATAACCCTCCTGCTCCCTTCTGGCGAGACGGTGTGCTGTTCGCGCGAGCAGAACGCGGATCTGTTCTTCGCAACGGTTGGCGGCATGGGGCTAACAGGGGTTATCCTTGAGGTGGAACTGCAACTGCGCCGCGTGGAAACAGCATATATCGTGGTGGACTATGTGCGCACAGGAAACTTGGAGGAGACCCTGCAGACCTTCCATGAAAAGGATGCCCACTACCCTTATTCTGTGGCGTGGCTGGACTGCGTCGCCAGCGGCAGGGGCTTCGGCAAAGGGGTGCTGATGTTCGGCAGGCATGCCGCACCCGACCGACTGCCCATCAAAAGCAGGCACAACCCCTTCACAGTGACTCCCAAACGCACCAAAAGCGTGCCATTTGACCTGCCCGACTTCGTGCTGAACCCGGTTTCCCTGCGGGCGTTCAACAGCGTATACTACCGCTTCCATCCCTCGCGCGAGGGCGTCGTGACCGACTACGATACCTATTTCTACCCGCTGGACAGCATCCTGCAGTGGAACCGGGCGTATGGCAAACGCGGCTTTGTACAGTGGCAGTGCGTGCTCCCTTACGAGAATGGAGTTCAGAATCTCGTGCGCATTCTGGAAACCGCTCAGAAACATCGCACCTATCCCTTCCTGTCGGTGTTGAAGCGGATGGGCGAGCCGAGCGGCGGACTGCTCTCGTTCCCGATGCCCGGATACACCCTCGCGCTGGACTTCCCTGTGCGTGATGGGCTGTTTGAAGTGCTGGACCAACTGGACAGGATTGTGATAGAGGCGGGAGGCAGGCTGTATCTGGCGAAGGATGCGCGTATGTCGGCAGAGACCTTCCACGCGACCTACCCGCAACTTCCACGCTGGCAGGCGATTAAGGCGCAGGTTGATCCGAAGGGGCTTCTGCAGTCTGACCTTGCCCGTCGCCTGCGGATGATGGAGGTGCTGAAGTGAGGCGCGTGTTGATTGTAGGAGCGACCTCTCCTCTGGCGCGGTATATGGCGCACGAATTCGCCCAACAGGGCGATACGCTGTTCCTGGCGGGACGTGACGTCGAGGAGTTAGAGCGTGTCGCCAGCGATGTGCGTATCCGTTTCGGAGCGCCAGTGTATACCGGGCGTTTTGACGCCCTGGCGATTGAAGAGCACGAGGCGTTCCTGCAAGGTGTGGTTCAGGCTATGGGCGGACTGGATGGCGTGGTATGGGTGGCGGGCACGATGGACGGGTTAGAAGAGGCGTTACACCATCCTCTCGCGCTAAAACGGCTGATTGACGTGAACTTCACGGGCGCAGCTTCCTTGCTGACGCTGGCGGCGCGCGTGATGGAGGAACAGGGCAGAGGCTTCATTGCGGGCGTCAGCTCGGTGGCGGGCGACCGGGGACGCGCCCAGAACTATCCTTACGGCTCGGCGAAGGGCGGCTTCTCGCTGTTCCTGCAGGGCTTGCGCAACCGCCTGAGCAAGAAGGGTGTACAGGTCACCACCATCAAGCCCGGCTTCGTGGATACGCGCATGACCTGGGGCAGGGACAAACTGCCTTTCCTCGCCTCGCCTCAACGGGTAGCCCGTGAGAGTGTGCAGGCAATACTGAGGGGCAAGGACGTCGCCTACGTACCCGCCGTGTGGTGGCTTGTGATGCTGATTATCCGCGCGATTCCCGAAAGAGTCTTTAAGAAGATGAATATCTGAGACAGAGTATAGGGAACCTTCTGGTGAGCCGTTTGTAGGGGCAACCTCCTGTGGTTGCCCTTTGACGCAGAACAGCCCCACCTGACCTCCCCGCGAAAGCCCTCACCCTGACCCTCTCCCACGGGGAGAGGGCAAGCACAGCTCGGTGGGAGCCTCGCTCTCCAGAAATGGATGTCCTTATCTGCCATGTTCCCATTTTCACAAAGTTTGTGATATAATAGTAACGAGAACTATTATCAAAAATTGGAGTGAAACGATGGGTGCTAACGGAAAACTTGTTCGCTCAATAGAGGAGATTATTCGTGGGGAGCTGTCCAGTGCAGAGACCTATCGCGTGCTGGCGAAGCGCGAGAAGGACCCGCATAAGAAGAAGGTTCTGGAACGGCTGGCGCAGGTGGAGGAGCGTCACGCTGAAGAGTGGACCCAGCGGCTGGTGGAGCTGGGCGGCACGCCGCCGCAGATTCGCAAGGTGAAGCCTTTATTTGGCTGGCAGGCGTATCTGGCGGATACCGAAAAGGTGCTTCGCCGCATGGAGGAGCACGAGGACGAGGCGGTGTCGCGCTACCTGCAGATGCAGTCACTGGGCGATGAGCGCACGGCAGAGATTGCCCGACGGGTAATGCAGGACGAAGAGGAGCATGAGCATACGGTGCGTGCGCTGTACTCCGCCTCGGGCTTCGAACACCCTGCCGAGCGCATCCTGAAGCGAGAGCACTGGCACGTGCGCGGCGGCTCGTGGATTGGCGACGCCATCTACGGCATCAACGACGGACTGGGCGCGGTGTTCGGTATCGTATCGGGCATGGCGGGCTACAGCGCGGGCAGTGCCTCCGGGCATCAGACGGTGCTTATCGCGGGGCTGGTGGGCACGCTGGCAAGTGCGTTGTCGATGGGTTCTGGCGCGTTTCTGGCGGCAAAATCGGAGCGAGAGGTGTATGAGGCAGAGCTTGCCCGCGAGCGCACGGAACTGCACGAAAACCCGGAGGAGGAGATTGAGGAGCTGAGCCTGTTCTACCAGCTCAAAGGCTTCTCGGAGGAAGAGGCACAGGCAATGGCGCGCCGTCTCGCTGAAAAGCCCGACCAGATGCTGAAGGTGAAAGCACACGAGGAGCTGGGGCTTTCGGAAGCAAGCTTCCCCAACCCGTGGGTCTCTCTGCTGTCGTCGATGGTCTCGACAGCAATTGGTGGGATAATACCGGTGTTGCCCTTCTTCTTTGCACGAGGCTGGACGGCGGTCTTCTGGTCGGCGTTTGTGAGCGTGCTGGCGCATTTTGCGGTCGGCGCGGCGAAGAGCCTGGTTACCACGCGCAAATGGTGGGTCAGTGGTCTGGAAATGACCGCTATCGCCTTCGTGGTGGGAGTATTGACCTACCTGATTGGCGTGCTGTTCAACGTGCACGTATAGGAAAAAGGATATCCGCCGGGTAACGATACCCGGCGGTTCGCGAGTGCACCGTTAGGCGACGGGATGAGGTTTGCACCCCGCCGCAGCCCGACGCAAAGCGCGTCCAGGCGCACTGGCGCGAAGCGTGTACTGTCGCGCCCTACCCGGCGATACTGGCTGGAATCACTTCCAGTCGCTCGCCCCATCATGGTTCTCGCCTCGCGAGAACCATCCACCCTTTGTATGTGGCAAGAATCGTGCCACTGGAGGGGTTTTTGCAGGATTGTACGGAAAAAACATTATTATTTTTGCTATTTTTGCAACATTTGCTCCAGCAGGTGGGGAAGTTGCTGTAAAGCCTGCGGGATTTTGCTGGCATCGCGTCCCCCTGCCTGCGCGAAATCGGGGCGTCCGCCGCCCCCGCCACCGCTGATTTTCGCCAGCTCGCGCACCAGGTTGCCTGCATGTACCCCCTTCGCCACCGCCGACGGCTTCGCTTTCGCCACGAACAGCGCCTTGCCATCGGTCGCCGAAGCCAGCACCACCAGGTCCACCGAAGCCTTTTGCGCTGCCTGGTCCGCCAGCGATGCCAGCGTCTGGGCATCCACCCCGTCTGCACGTCCTGTGACCACCTGCAGTCCCGCCATCTCGGCTGGTTCGAACTGCAGGGAACGTGCTGCCGTGCCTGCCCGCAGCTGCTGGACCTGCTTTTCCAGCTCCTGACGCTGTGCCTGCAGTCGCTCGATCGCGGTGGGGATGTCGGATACCGCACATCGCAGACGCCCTGCCGCCTCCCTCAGCAGCTCTTCCTGCTGGCGCATGTACTGATATGCCCCCCAGCCGGTCACTGCCTCAACACGGCGCACCCCCGCCGCCACACTGCCCTCCGAAACGATTTTGAACAGCCCAATCTGGGAGGTGCGTTCCAGATGCGTGCCGCCGCACAGCTCGAGGCTGACTCCGGGCACTTCAATCATGCGCACCGTATCCCCATACTTCTCGCCGAACAGAGCCATCGCCCCGCGGGCGCGTGCCTCTGACAGCGGCACATCCCAGTGTACCGCAACGGGTTTATCCTCCAGGATGCGCTCGTTCACCAGCCGCTCGACCTCGGCAATCTCCTCATCGGTCATCGCGCTGGTGTGGGTGAAGTCAAAGCGGAGACGGTCGGGCGCAACCAGTGAACCCGCCTGGTGCACATGCGAACCCAGCACCTGACGCAGGGCGGCGTGAAGCAGGTGGGTCGCCGTGTGATTGCGCATGATATGCCATCGCCGCTGGGAATCGATACGGGCGGTGACGGCAGAGTCCACCTCCACCCGTCCGCGCGTCACCGTGCCGACGTGCAGGATAAGCTCGCCCACCTTCTGGGTATCCCTCACCTCGAAGGCGAAGTGTTCGCCCTGTATCCAGCCGGTGTCGCCCACCTGTCCGCCCGATTCGGCGTAGAAGGGGGTCTGGTCCAGGATAATCTCTACCTCCTCGCCCTCGCTGGCGAAAGTGGCTGGCTCGCCCTGCCGGATGATGGCAAGCACCTGTGCCTCCGCTTCGTGCTGCCAGTAGCCAAGGAACTTCGTGGGGGGCAGGCTTTTCTGCAGTTCGGTCGCCGCGTCGCCCGCGATGGCGAACAGCTGGCTGGCAATGCCGCTGGCTTCACGCGCACGCTGACGCTGGGCTTCCATCGCCTGCTTGAAGCCTTCCGCGTCCACCTGAATGCCCTGCTCCTGCGCCACCTCCTGCGTCAGCTCCAGGGGGAAGCCGTAGGTATCGTACAGCATGAACGCCTGCTCGCCCGCCAGTACACCACGTTGTCGCACTTCAGGCGATTCCAGCATCTCCATCAACCGCTGAGAACCAATCTGGATGGTCTGGCGGAAGCGTTCCTCCTCGCTCTGCACCGTGCGCAGGATGTAGTCGCGCCGCTCGCGCAGCTCCACGTACACGTCGCCCAGCGTTTCCACCACTGCGTCTGCCACGTCGGCGAGGAAGGGACGCTCGAAGCCCAGCACGTTCTGTCCGCGAAGCATCGCCCGTCGCAGAATGCGCCGAATCACATAGCCGCGCCCTTCGTTGGACGGCAGAACTCCGTCGGCGACGGACATCGTGATGGCGCGGATGTGGTCGGCAATCAGGCGGAACGCCACGTCCTGTGCGCTGTCGCCACCGGTGTAAGCCAGTCCGCTCAGGTCGGCGATTCGGGCGATAATCGGCTGGAACACGTCGGTATCAAACACGCTCGCTTTGCCCGCGAGGATGGCAGAGGTGCGCTCCAGCCCCATGCCGGTATCAATGTTCTTGCGCGGTAATGGCGTCAGCCTGCCTCCATCGTGACGCTCATACTGCATGAACACCAGATTCCATATCTCCAGCCAGCGCACATCGTCCCACACGCCATCCGGGGTCGGAGGCAGGTCGGGGCGGGTATCGTAAAAGATTTCCGAACAGGGTCCGCAGGGACCGTTGGGACCTTCCGAGATGGCGTTGGCGGGCCAGTAGTTGCTCTTCTCGCCGAACCGGAAAATCTTGCGGTCGGGCACGCCTACCTCTTTATGCCAGACCTCGTACGCCTCGTCGTCATCCAGGTAGATAGTGATGCGCAATCGTTCGGGCGAGATATTCAGCCACTCGGTGAGAAACTCCCACGCCCACAGGATGGCTTCGCGCTTGAAGTAGTCGCCGAAGCTGAAGTTGCCCAGCATCTCGAAGAAGGTGAGATGCGAGTAGTCGCCTACCGACTCAATGTCGGTGGTGCGCAGGCACTTCTGCACGGTGGTCACGCGAGTGTGAGGCGGGGTTGCCAGGCCGAGAAAGTAGGGCTTGAACTGCACCATGCCCGCGCTGGTGAACAGCAGTGACGGGTCGTTGGGCACAAGGCTATCCGACGGCAGTCGCCGATGTCCCTTGCTCTCAAAAAACTGCAGATATTTTTCGCGTAGTTCCTGAGCTAGCATTGCTGGTCTCGCTTGATGGTGTTTTTAGAATCCGATTAAAGATGATAACACATCCCCCGTCCCCGAAGCAAGCGAACGAGCCGAGTATGTCAACAAACACTGGACAACCTGAAGTCTTCTGTATATACTTTACAGTAGACCGGAAGAGACGGTTCAGACACCATGAGGCAATTACCGTTATTCAATGTAAGCGTATCTACCGAACCCTGTCCTGCTCCCTTCATGGGCAGGGAGGCATGTCGCCTCGAAGCCAAATATGCCTCTCGGCTCCGTGAGGATACCCAGCTTGGCAGATGGGTATCGTATGTCGGTAATAAGGACGTGCCGATTCTGCGTTTATACAGGTATAAGGAGGCGTTCGCCTTCCGGTTTGTCGAGGGCTTCATCGCGCGCTTCGGGCTGACGCCAGCGGACTACGTTTTCGACCCCTTCTGCGGGATGGGAACGACCCTGCTTGCTTCTTACGCGCACGGCATTGCGTCCATTGGGATAGACAGGCTTCCGGTCGCGGTATTCATCGCACGCACATTACCGCGTTTTCTGCATATCGAGCCGAGCGAGCTGCGTGATGCGCTGGAGACGCTTAAAACACGGGTGAATCACGCCGAGCCCGCTCCTGTGGCGATGGATGTTGCCATCATGCAGGTTGCCTTCCCTGCCGATACGCTGTTGCGACTGCGCCAGTGGAAAACGGTAATCGCCCATCTGCCTCAGCCGCTACAGGACGTATTCCTGTTGCTGTTTTTTGCCATCCTGGAACCCTGCAGTTTCACCTCCAAGGATGGACAGTTTTTGAGAATGAAACGGGACAAAGCAGTAGCGGATCCAGATGAGATGCTGGCTTCCAAAGTAGCTCAGGCGGAGCAAGACCTGCTTCTACTGCGCAAGGTGGGATGGTTGTCGCCAAAGGCGGAGCCGCAGGCTTCGTTACCCAGAGTAGTGCTGGGAGATACCCGCTGTCTGACGAATGTGCCCTTTGAGAGGAAGCCGACCGCTGTCATTACGTCCCCTCCATACGCGAACCGCTACGATTACACCCGCACCTATTCCTTAGAGCTGTGTTTCCACTTCGTATCCTGCTTTGAGGAACTTCGGGAACTGAGGCACAGTTTGCTCCGCTCTCACATCGAAGCCCGTGTTGGCGACGGGGAAGAGGCACCGCATCCAGCGGTACAGGAGGTTGTCAACGCGCTGAGAAGCAGGACCCGGGAACTGAACAACCCTCGCATACCCGATATGCTGACGGCTTACTTCGTGGACATGTATCGGGTGATTCAGGAATGGTCCCGTGTACTGGAGCGGGGTGCGCGGGTTGCTCTGGTGGTGGACAACGTGCGCTTTGATGGGATGATGTTGCCCGTCGATCTGGTGCTATCAGAGATGGCTGAGCAGGCTGGTTTCCGCGTTGAGGAGATACTGGTTGCCAGGTACAAGGGCAACAGTTCGCAGCAGATGGGCAGGTATGGCAGAATGCCTGTGCGAGAAAGCGTTGCTGTCTGGAGTAAGGAGTGATGGCGCAACACGACCCTCAGACATGGTTTTTAGACCAGTTAATGAAGAGCACACTCTTTCATCAGAAGGTGCACGAGTGGGGTTTGCTAACCGTCGCGGATGCCATTGAGAAGGTCAAAGGCGAGCAGCTGACTTGGAGCAATCTGACAGAGCTCGGTATCAGCCAGAAGGCATGGGATAAGGTAGTACATCGGGGGATCAAGCCGGTCACTGTGTTTGCCCACCCGCAGGTGCTCATGGAGGTGCCGCGTGCCACAAGCTATTACAGGATGCTTGCAATGGTGTCCCAGAAATCCATGCGCAATATTGGGCTGCCTGTGGAACGGTATGAAACCACTGATGATACGCCAGACCTTGCAACCGCCGAGGCCATGGCACGCCGCCTCAACCACATCATCAGCTCTCTCGTCGAAGCTGACGAAGAAATAGACAAGCGCGAGTTCGCTATCTGGCGCGGGATGGCAGCAGGTGCGCAAGCACAGGGCTCGTGGCAAAACCTCAAAGGGACCGCAGCGGAAGAGTCGGTCAAAAACATGGTGCGAGCGCGGCTGAAAGAGAGAGGGCTTCTTGCTGGTGAAAAAGGGGAACGCATCGATCTGCACGATGGGCGCATAGTCGTTTTTGGTTCTGAGCCGGACATCAGCTTTTATCGGGGCGAAAGGATGCAAGCAGCGATAGAGGTTAAAGGGGGCATCGACCCGGCTGGCGTACTGGAAAGGGTAGGGGCTGCGCTGAAAAGTCTCGCCCGTATTCGCGAAGAGAACCCGACCGCCGTCACAGTGCTAATCGTCACCAGCACCTCCATGACCGAGACGGCAAGCCGAGACCTTGCCATCAACCGAACCGTTGTGACCCACTGGTTCACCATAGAAGAATTGTTGACCAATGAATCGTCCCGATATAACCTTTTCGACCTTCTTGGTATCTGATAGCCCATGACTGACGCGGCGTTTACCCTCATCGCACCATATTATGATGAACTGATGCACAACGTGCCCTACGATTTCTGGGTGCGTTACGTTCTGCAGCTGGTGGAGCGCTACCGACTGAGGGTGAAAAGTATTCTCGACCTCGCCTGCGGAACGGGCAATGTCGCCATGCGGCTGGCAGGGCTGGGATATGAAGTGTGGGGCATTGACATCTCCGCGCCGATGATTGCCGAAGCCAGACGCAAAGCGCAGGAGGCAAACCTGCCGATCCACTACGAGGTGCAGGACGCCTCTCAGCTGGAACTGAACCGACAGTTTGACCTGGTAATCAGCCTGTTTGACAGCCTGAACTATATCCTGATTCCTGAACGCTTGCAGGAGGCGTTCCTTCGGGTGTACGCGCACTTGAAGCCGGGTGGCGCCTTTATCTTCGACGTCAACACCGAGTACGCTCTGCGCGAGGGGCTGTTTGACCAGGATAATCTCAGCTCGCGCCGGCGACTGCTGTACCGGTGGAAAAGCCGGTATGATGAGGAGACGCGCCTGTGCACGGTGGATATGGAGTTCTGGCTTCGCAACGAGAAGGGCGAGGTCGTCCAGCATTTTGTGGAGGTGCACCGCCAGCGGGCGTATGACCTGGAGGATCTGAAGCAGATGCTCCTGCAGGCGGGGTTCGACCATGCACGTGCCTTCCACGCCTACACTCTGCGCCCGCCCAACGCCACCACCGACCGCGCCTTCTTTGTTGCTACGAAATGGTAGCTATATCGCCCGCTCCAGCAGGTCCACCTCTTCTACCGTTGGGGGCGTACCGGGCGTCACGCGCCACGTCTTTATCTCACACGCGCCCATCTGCGCCTCCCAGCGGATGCCCAGCAGAGGCATTTCCACCTGCACCGAACAGGCTTTGCCGGTGCTCTCGTACGCCCGCACAATGAGCGCGTCCGCATCCTCTGCCTTCTTGCACACCGTCACCAGCACGTTCGCAGGCTCCACGCGCAGGAAGGAAGCGGTAGCAGGTAGATTGCCCTCGTGGAGATACTCGTTCACACATATCGGCGGCACGTTCAGCTCCCATGCCCGGCGCGGGATGCGCGCATCCTGCCAGCTTCCCGCGTGGGGAACCAGCCGATAAACCGCCGTCTGAAGCCCTTGGTCTATGTACTGGTAACGACGTTCAGGATCCAACTTCTCAGGGTCGTGGTGGGCGTAGGCGGGACTGCGCAGGATACTCAGCCGCAGCTCTGAACCGAGCGCATCGTAACCGTATTTGCTATCGTTCAGCAGGGCGAAGCCGTAAGCGATTCGCTTACCTGTATCATCCTCTGCCCAGCCGGAGAGGTCTATCCACTGCTGGCAGGGTTCTTCGTTGCCGTCGGGCTGGCGCGTGGTGAAACCGTATGGCGCTTCGGCGGTGACCTGTACCTCCTGAAGGCGCAGGGGGAACGCTATCTTCAGCATCCTGTACTGCTCCTGCCAGTTCACGGTGGCGCGGCACTCTATCAGCTCTATGTCGCGGTAAAGGTAGAGCCGCTGAGTCATCTGTGACCTGCCCCATGCGCTCTCAATGCGCAGGCACGCGCGAACACTGCCCATCTCTTCAATCGCCATCTGCGCCTGCGCGAACCGCCCCAGCTCGTTGCGGAACGAATGGACATCGTGGCTCCACGTGTCGCTGGGGTCGTCAATCACAATGCCCACGTTGGCAGGCGCAGAAAGCACCTCCACCTGATGGCGCTTATCGTACAGGCTCACCAGATGCCCCTCTGGGTTTACCTGCAGTCGCCAGAAGTCGTTTTCCAGCACTGCGCCGCTTTCGGTAACCTCCGCGCGAAGGCTTCTTTCGGAAGGGGGTGCGCTCTCCGCCACGCCTGCCCTCAGCACGCGGTAGCCCATGGGCGGTATGCCCAGCACGAACACACTGCGCTCCTGCCCTGCCACGGTCGTGGGCTGTATCGCCTGAGCAGGCAGAGGGTTGCCCGTCTCATCCTTGAGGCGGTTGGGAAGTCGCTCCATCTCCACAGGCACTGTCACTTCCCAGGGCAGGGGATTGAACACCACCAGCGGATTGCCCTCGCCGCGCGTGTCGATGTGGCGCGTAAGCGCCTGCAGGCTGGTGTGCAGGGCATAACCGCCCAGCGTCGCCGAGTGTCCAAACAGGTCGCGGGCATCCTCGTAGCCTTCAGGCAGGCTGGTTCCCGCCAGGATATCGTGGAACTGATTGAACAGCACGCCCTGCCACGCTTCGGTGAACGCCAGCTGTGGGTATTCATGCCCCAGCAGTGTCCAAGCCATGCACGCCACGCGCTCGGCGGTCATCAGCAGGTGCTCCACGCGACGATTCTGGCGTTTTACTTCCGAGTGGGCGGTGTAGCATCCGCGGGCGTGGTGTTGAAGCTCTTCGGGCACAACAGGGATAGGGGCGCCAGCCTGTGCCTGCGCTTCTACCGCCTCGAAGAAGGCTTTCAGGGTGCTCAGGCGCACGTCAGGCATGGCAGGGTCATTTGCCATTGCCAGCAGGGAGCGGATGTTCTCTATCGTGGGTCCGCCCCCATGATTGCCCACGCCGTAGAAGACGATATAGTCATTCAGGAAATTGGGACAGCCCTGTGCGCTGACCTGCACGTGCTCCGCCAGTTCCCTGCCCCACGTGGCGTAAGAGCGGGTGATTCGCGCCGTCAGCACGCGCGAGCCATCGGGCGATTGCCACCAGAAGACGTTCGCAGGCAGTTCCTTCTCATGCGGAGCAGGGCGCATGAAGATATAGCGGGTCAAGCCCGCCTTGCGCAGAATCTGGGGCAGTGTGCCCGCATGACCAAAGCTGTCAGGATTGTAGCCCACGCTTGCGGTCACGCCGAAGGTTTTCTGGAAGAATCGCTGGGCGTACAGCGCGTGTCGGACGAAGCTCTCACCGCAGGGGATGTTGCAGTCGGGCTGGATCCACCATCCACCGACGATTTCCCACCTTCCCTGCTGAACACGCTCGCGGATGGCGGACAGCATCTGCGGGTCGGTCTGCTCCAACAGCCAGTAAAACGCCGCCGAACTGCCCGTAAAGGTGAACTCTGGGAACTCGTTCATGCGGTCCAGCACGCTCTGGAAGGTGGCGCGGATGGTCTCCAGCCCTTCCGTCCATCGCCACAGCCAGACGGGGTCGATATGCGCATTGCCGATAGCGTGCAGAGTCGGTTTTCGCTCTGACATCCATTGCCTCCGTGTTGTTGAGTGCCCCTCAGTCGGATACATTCTCCAAAATGAGCAGCCATCCTTTGCCCGTCGGTACGGGTATCGGCTCGTTGGAGGAGAAGCGGGCAAACGGCTGAACGTGCGGTATCGCCGGTGCAGTGATGCGACAGCGTTCGGGGCGGATGCCCAGCGCGTTCCAGTCTACCTGCAGGCGCACCTGCACGTCCTGCTTCGCCCAGCTTGCCAGCGCAATCAGCGACCTCCCCTCCCTGCGGTAGACCGTTGCCAGCACATCGGGGTGGTCGGTGCGCACGGGGCAGTGCTCGCGCCAGTAGCCCAGCATCTCCGCCTGCGCGATGCCGAAATCGTCCCACATCTGCCAGATGCCCGCCGTGGCAGGGCTGCGGTCGCGACCGGTCATGCCGTAAATCATGCCGCGATAGGGGTTGCCGCCATCCTGAAGCATGTCCCCCATCAGTCCGAAGGGGATGCCCGAAATCTCCACCAGCCAGTAGTCTGGAGGCATATTGTAGTCATACAGCTCGCCGAACCACAGAGTGTCCAGATAGGGGAAATGCTCCATGTACTCGTTGGCGGGACTGCTCAGCGGCGGCTCCGACAGCCACGGCGGCGACCAGTTATCGCCCGAATGGAAGTCGATGCGGCTGTTCAGGTTATAACGCTTCATCACGCGGCGTACCCGTTTCATAATCTCGCGGTCGTAGCCGATGCCATCCAGATACAGCCCATCAATGCCCGTGCGCTCCAGCGTGAAGCGCAAGCCTTCCAGATAGAAGTTATGCCAGCGGGAAAGCCCCTGCGTGGCGATGGCGGCGTCGACCTTGCCGTCGTGCAGATAGTTCAGCCAGGCAGGCGCGTAGCCACTGACCAAATGCTCCTTCAGCCAGGGATGCCCGCCCGGCTGATCCGCCTCCCACCCGGCGCGAAGCACCTCGTCGGGCGCGGTATAGATGTCTACGCCGCCGGTCACCAGCACCTCGTCGCCCAGACTGCGCAGTGCCCACAGCTCGGGGGCGTGGTTGGTCAGCTCGCGCACGGTGTAATAGATGTTCACGCCGACGGGCATCGGCTCGCCCCCGAAAAGAATCTCCCGACTCTCGCCCGATTGGCGCAGGTCGTATTTGCCCATCAGCAAGCCCGGCGAACCCCGCAGGGGCTGGGTACGTCCGCCACGCACCCGGTCAAAAGTATCCACCAACAGGCTGTGCTCATCGGGCGCAAAGACAATCGGCTCGCCCTGCTGGTATTCGCGACGGCTGACCTTCACCGCCTGCAGGCAAAAGCCCTGTCCCTCCAGCCGCATCAGCGCGTCCCGCAGGGGAACTCCCAGCGTGCCCCGATGTGGCGCCTGCACAGCCAGCATACCGTCCACGTAAATCGCAAACCGCTCGCCCCATGAAAGGGTAATGGTGTGCACCTCGCCTTTCTGCCACTCGGGCTGGTGACTGCCAATCAGCACGGGATAGGGGGTCTGGGCGTTGGCGGGGGTGTGCAGGTATGCCCTCATGCCCCGGTCGTCAATGTTCCAGTAGAAGCCTATCGCCTCGCCGTTCGGGAACAGCAGGCTGAACAGACTCTGATTGTAGCGCGGGTCGCCTGCCGTGCCAGCCTTCGGGTCAAAGTTCACGCGCACGCGCAGGTGCAGTGCTCCTTGCTCTAAGGAGATGTTGCCCTCGGCAGGATATTGCAAGTATCCCCTGTGGCGCAGAGGTGGCGATCCTCGAAGCTGGCGCACCAGTTCCGCCATCTCGCGCCATTTCAGCATGGGATAGTTGATATGCGGGTTTGACGGCTCGGCGTGGTGAACATGCGCGATGTTGCCGCCGATATATAGCGGAATGCGCCACTCCCAGCGGTTGCGGTCAAGCGGTTTGAAGGGAGTAATCAGAAAGCGGAACAGGAATTGCACCTCTTCGCCTGCCTGCAGACGCCGCTCGCCCGAAAAGGCGCGAAGCACGAACGCGCCATCCTCCTCGGTAAAGGTGCATCCGCCCCTGCCGTCGTTGTGCCACGATTTGGGCAGTTCGGGCAGAACGCCCCACACCTCGCGATTGACCTCCAGCTTGGTCTGCAGTCCCGCGTTCCAGTCGCCAATCCACACCAGGTTGTTGATGCGGCTCGGATGCCACTGCCAGCTCCAGCGGTCGGGGCGTTTGCCGCCGCGCCTGCCCATGCCCATCATGTACACGGCGACCTCCCGGCGGATAGGCACTTCCAGCCGAATGTCGCGCAGGTTGACCGCACGCTTCGCCTGCAGGCTGATGGTGAACAGGATACAGCCGTCAAACTCCATGCGCGTGTGCACCTGCTGGCGAAGCGTATCGTTTTCAGCGGTGGATTGCCACTCCACCACAGCCTCGTTGTGTTTCACGCGCCTCTGGCGGGCGTTTTGCCAACGAACCTCTCCCCCCTCCGGCTCCACCACGAACCTGACAGGCGATGCCAATATCTCCCTGCCGTTGCTCACCATGCTTTCGGGCAAGCCCAGCCGTCCAAAGCGAACACGGCGCCCCAGTATCTGCACCTGCGAACCGTTCACCTTTACGGGTGTATAGGGCGGAACGACCGTCTCCTCCAGCCCAATGGTGGAATCCAGCCAGCGCAGGCGCGAAAGTCTCCAGTCGTCACTATCGCCTGCGTCGTTCAGCGGCTCGCCGCGCACGGTTAGCTGTATCTCTACCGAGGTTTCCTCCAGTCCTTCGGGTTTCAGGCGGATAAGCCCGCGGTACACGCCCTTCGCCTCTCTGGGAATCTGCACGCCAATCCACAGCGGGCGCACCCTGCCCACCGCAACGGCGAACCTGCCACGCAGAGGACGCCCCAGCCAGTCCGTGCCCTGCAGGTTGAAACAACGTATGGCGGATGCGGGAATGCGCCTGCCTCCCTCGCCGCGCAAATCGGAAAACTCTGTCTGCAGGCGGGTGATGGGCTTGCGTGCGGCGAAAACGCCAATCTGGAAGGGGTAGAACTCACCGGGCTGTGCTTCTCCTTCAAAGCGGGCACTCTCTCCCCGCAGTGTCCACCGATAGGGCAGGTGCTCGAACATGCGAATGGGAAACCGACGGTCTTCGGGGAAGAGGAGGTAACTGCGCTCGCGATGCTTCTCCAGCAGAGCCTCCACCTCCTGCCGCGTGGCGATGACCTCCATCGGGGCGAAGCGGTCAAACTCGCTTCGCGCCTGTATCGCCAGCACCTTCGCTTCGGGAAGGCTCTGCCAGTGTCCCTGCGCCAGGTCCTGCTCGGTCAAGCGGTTGCGCTTCAGCCACTCCGCATCGGCAGTGGACCTCGGTGGAAAATACTTGCCCTTTGTGGACTCGCCCCACATGTCCCACACCCAGTGCGGCGGGTCGTAGGGCAGGTAGTACACCTCATATCTGCCGGGCGCGGTGACAGGCTGGAAGACAATCTCGCCGTACTCCTGCCGTACGGTGATGGGCACGACATTTGTTACCTGCCTGCCCGTTGCCGAGTCGTAAATCAGCACCGCTTTGCGTTCGGGCAGGGGGTCGCGCCGGCGCCAGGGGATGCGCACCCGCACGGCATTTGCTTGTTGAGTGACTTCCACGATGGCGCGGTGATTGCCTCGCCCTTCTTCCTGCCAGGAAGCGACCTCGTAGGGCACCTCCTGCGGCGAGGCTGGCGAGGAGAATAGCAGGTTCGCCCCAACCAGCACGATGTACCACCCCCTGGCGCCGCGGCGCATAGATGACCTCCTGCACTAATACCACTCCACCCGCAGGTTGCCCAGCAGGTGCTCGCCCTCAACTCTGCCGGTGATGCCCTCTGCACCGAGCTCGTAGACCGCCACGGGTACTTCGCCCTTCTCCCAGTTGGCGAGAGGCAGCAGCGGCACCCGACAGGGATACGGAACGCTCCTGCGCAGGCGCACCACCCCCTGCGTGCGGTCTATCTGCAGGGCACACAGCGCAAACAGGTAGCCGATGGAGGTGATGCCGCGCGGATAGAAGCACAGGTTGTTGGTGAAGTAGGTGTCGATGAACCCCTTGTTCAACCCGGCAGTGTTCATCACCTGCTCCATCGCCATGTAGCGCGAGGAGTTATCTGGCAGACCGACGTTCAGGTAGCTGGCGATATAGTCACGCCACAGGTTCTGCGACAGCCACACGTTGCTCTTGTCCGCGCTGGTGTGCGTGCAGCCGTACTCGGTGAGCGCGTGACGATAGGCGTTCACAATATCCTGCTTGATGCGCGCCAGGTCCACCGGCGGCGTGTGTCCGCTCATCAGCAGGTACAGGAGACCGTTCGCGGTGTAGATGGAGTAAGCGTCCCAGCCGCCCAGCTCGCCGTGCAGGGGTTCGCCCGTCCACGGGTCGTGCAGTCCCTCCGCGGTACGCTCCAGACACACCGCATAGTGGTCGCCCAGCCACGCCTGCGCGTCCAGCGTCTCGCGAATGCGGTTGACCAGCTTCTCGCACTGCGCCTGCCATCCATGGTCGCCCAGCGCCTGCGCTATCTGTCCAGCGGCATGGCAGGCGGAAAGGGTTTTCACCGCCAGGTACACCTGTTCGCGGGCATACTGCACGGCGGCGGAGGCATCATCAATGGTGTTCGCCACGCCCTCGTTGGGGAAACCGTTGCCGGTGGTGTCACTGCGCTCGAAGTAGTCCACCAGACGCCTGCACAGGGCGTGATGTCGGCGTGCGGGTTCCAGATTGCCCGTCCACCGCCAGAAGGCATGAAGCAGGAGCAGGTAGTTCGCGTTCTCCTCCACCTGCATCGGGTGGGGATATGCCTGACTGCCCACTTTCGCCCGTATGCCCATATCGTGCGCGAGGTAACTGCCCACCTCGTCCTGCATCTCGAAGCGTGCCCACTCGTCCAGCAGCTTCTCCAGCAGGGGCAACCAAAAGGCGAAGTACACCAGCCCGTTGTTGTACTCCACGTCCACCGTGCTGTGGAAGTAGCAGGAACCTTCCCACACGCTGAACCAGTCCTCGCCATCATCCGCGACTGTCCACCAGCTGTCCAGCAGGAAGTTCTGGAACGAGAAGCGGATGAGGTCTAACTGCGACTTGCTCAGGCTGGCTTCGTCCAGCAGGCTTTCCACCACGGCGGTCTTGCGCAGGTTCTCCTCTGCCCCCTCCTTCGCAAAGCGCACCACCTCGTCAATCCCGGCGAAATGGCGCGTGTACAGGAAGCGCATCGGTTTGCCGAAGACGTTCAGCACAGGCTCGCCCACATAGGCGCACCAGGCGAAGCGGAGGGTGTTTCCTTCGCCCCGGCTGAGGTCAAACGGCAGGGAGATGCCGTCGTTCTCCACCGAAACTCCGTCCACGAGGGGCACGATGCGCTCCTGAACATGCGGAGGCGAGTCGCTCGCCAGGAAATCGCCCGCTGGCACCAGTTCCTCGCTATCCGCCAGCACGTGCGACAGCGTGTAGTCTATCGCAAGCGCGTCGCCTGCCGGCGAGGTGTTCAGTCCCTCTCTTTTGAGGCGTACTACCAGCCTGCCACGCCCGATGGGGCTCTGACAGCTCGACCAGAACAGCCGCGGCTGGGATTGCACGCTCAGCGTGAAGTAGAACACCGGCGCAGTGGATGTCAGCGCATCATGCGGGTAGAACGGCGCGGTGACCTCCAGGGTGGCGCGGATGCCCAGCTTCAACGAATGAGCGGTGTAACGTACCCCACACAGGCGCAGTTCCTGCTCCACTGCGTCAAAGGGGGTTGCTTCTCTGGTGAAAGGCAGGGCTACCAACTCGCCATCTTCGCTCTGGATGCCAATCGTCAGGTCTAAAGGCAGGTCTATCCATCGTCCCAGTGCGGAATGCAATACGTGTTTAGCGTAGGGGTCAAACACCAGCGTAAACCGCGACCCCAGTCGGCTGACAGCAGTACAGAACAGGTTCATCGTTTTGCCTCCTTCCTTCTCAGGATTGGGGATATTTCATGCGTCGGTACTCCTGCGCGAAGGCAGAGCCGTCGTAGCGCACCTGCTCGGAAATCTCAGAGAGCAACACCTCGCGGTCGTCTTCCAGCCATGACTGTCGCGCCGCAATCGCCCACAGTTCGGGTTCCACCAGCTGGTGCGCAGGCACGGGCGGGGTGTCCCTTTCGCCGGCGAGATAGGGCAGGGTGGCTTCCAGCAGGGCGCGGTAGAGCTGAGAAGTGTCTGCCTGAAACTGCGTCACACCCTTTTCGGTGACGACCGTAGCGTAGAAGGGCATCCACCTCTCCGCCGTGCCCACTATCACGATGCCCATGCGCCCATCCTGCCAGCGTATCACCACCCGCCTCAGCACGCCTTTGCCGATGTGCTGGACGCTGTGCGCCCCGCCGCCCATAATGCCCGCCAGAAGCGAGTAGGCGTGGATACCGTAGTTGAACTCGTCCACGGCACAACCGCATACCACCGTGTCTGGCGTGCCGCGTTCCTCCACCGGCTGTGCCAGCCACCGCTGAACCTCGTAGCAGAAGCGCAGGGAAGAGCCTCCCGTGACGCGCACCCCCTCCTGCGCCCAGCGGACTATCTGCTGAAGGTCGCGCAGGTTGCCCGCCAGCGGTTTGTCTACCAGCACCGCCCTGCCCGCCTGCACGAAAGGCGTCGCTTTGGCGATATGGGTGTCCCAGTCACAGCCGTGAATGATTGCGCAATCCACATCCTGCGCCATCTCCTCCAGCGAGCGGTACACGCGGGGAATGCCGTGTTCCTGTGCAAACCGTTCGGCATAGCCGGCAGGGTGTACCGAGCCACCATCCCACACACCCAGAATCTCGTGACCCATCTCGCGCTCAATGGGGATCCAGCTGGGTGGATGCGAAGTGTCTAAGTCCACAATGCCTATCCTCATCGACAGCCCTCCTGTGCAAAAAGGGGTTCTCCTTTTTGCCTTCGGGTTCCTGCCTGCACGATTTTGCCCGTAGATATGCCATAATCTATGCATGAGGTCATCTCGTAATAGAAGGTGCTGTAGTAGCACAGAGAGACGACACAACCATTCCAGAGACACTGTGCAAGGAGACGAAACGATGAGGCGAAGGTTCGGGCTGGTAATACTGACTCTTCTCTGGCTGACGGTTGCCATCGGAGCAATCGCTCAGCAGAAAGTCACCCTGCAATACAAGGCACAAAAAGGTCAGAAGATGACCTATCGCCTGGAGGCGGACCTCCAGAGCGAATTCGGTGGGCAAAAGATTCAGATTCTGGTCAAGCAGACCTCCGTGGATGAGATTCTGGACGTCGCTCAAACGGGCGAAATCACGCGGCAGTCTTACGATGAAGAGGTGGAGATGACCGTCAACGGGCAGAAGATGCCCACCCCCGAGGACGTCTCCAAACAGCGCACCATTATGGTGATGAAGCCCGATGGCACGATTGTCTCCGTCAAATGGGAGGGCGGGCGCGAGCCGACGGAGGCGGAGCGCAAATCACGAATGCGCCTCCTGCAGGCGACCCAGCTGGTGTTCCCCGCCAACCCGGTAGGCGTCGGCGATAAGTGGACGCGCGAATACAAAGAGGATACCGAGAAGGGAACGCCCGCCGCGGTTGGGGAGTATGAACTGCTCGCCTTAGAGAAAGCGAAGGGCGTGGACACCGCCAAACTGCGTTATACCTACCGCGAGACAAGCGGAGAGCGCCAGATGAGCCTGCAGGGCGAAGTGTGGGTGGAGGTCGCTTCTGGCGACGCGGTGGTGCTTAACCTGAAGGCAGAGAACTTCCCCTTCGCTCCTTCCGAGCAGGCGCCACCCTTCAGCGGTAACCTCCGAGCCGAGCGCACCGGCGGCAGCCCCATCGGCGGCGCGGCAGCGGCTGCCCAGCCTGCAGAAGCCCCCAAAAAGAAAGAAAAGACCATTGAAGAGGTGGTGAAGGACTACGAAAAGATAGAGGGGCTGTTCACGCTGTACCGCAAGAAGGAGGCGGGCAAGGATACGGTCTACATGGAGATCCGCGAAGACCAGCTGAACCGGCTGATGCTGTTGCAGGTCACCCAGAGCACCGGCACAGGCGGTTACTCGCTCGCCGCGGGCAACCCGATAGACGACATCCTCTTCAAATTCGTCCAGCGCGACGACCAGATTCTGTTCGTTGTGCCCAACATCCGCTTCCGCGCCGACGAGAATCAGCCCATTGCCCGCGCGGTGAAGCGTTCCTTCGCCGATGCCTATCTGGAAGCCTTCCGCATAGAGGCGCGCAGTGAGGAACGCAAGAGCCTGCTGATTAACATCGGCGACCTGTTCCGCTCGGACATCGCGCAGATTACCCGGTTAGCGCAGTCCGCAGGCGGAGCGTACGGCATTGACCGCGAAAAGACGGTCATCAACGCCATCAAGAACTTCCCGAACAACCTGGTGGTGCAGACAGCTTACCATCTGGTGCGGGCAGGCGGAGGTGGCGGCGGTCCTTCCATCTCTATTCCGGGCATGAGCAGCGGTGCTCCGCTGGCGGACCCGCGCAGCTTGCCGCTGGTGATTAACTACAACCTGTTCTTCCTGCCCGAAAACGGCTATCGCCCGCGGCTGGCTGACCCGCGCGTGGGCTACTTTGTGACCGAGTTCCAGGACTTCACGCAGGACAAAGACGACCAGACCACACGCTACATCCTGCGCTGGCATCTGGAGAAAGCAGACCTCGACGCGCCCCTCTCGCCACCCAAGGAGCCGATAGTCTTCTGGCTGGACAACGCCATCCCCACCGAGTATCGCGACGCCGTGCGCGAAGGCATCCTGTGGTGGAACAAAGCGTTTGAACGCATCGGCATCAAGGACGCCATCGTGGTCAAGCAGATGCCCGACGACGCCGACTGGGACCACGCTGATATGCGCTACAACGTCATCCGGTGGGTGACCTCGCCCTCTTCGGGCTACGCGGTGGCGCTGTTCCGGGCGAACCCGCTGACCGGGCAGATCGTCAACGCCAGCATCACCGTGGACGCGAACATGACCCGCTTCGCACGCGCCGAGTTCAAGCGCATGATTGACCCGCTCAGCGCATTTGACCCAGAACCTCTGCCAGCCAACCCGTTCCTGTGCAACCTGGCAGAGGAAGCCGCCTACCAGGCATGGTTCGGCGCGACCGCAATGAAGCTGATGCAGTCGCCAAAGTCCACGCGCATTTCAGAGGCGGAGTACGTTAAGCAGTACATCCGCGAAGTGGTGGCGCACGAGATGGGGCATATTCTTGGACTGCGCCACAACTTCATCGCCAGCACGTTGCATCCCACGAAGGACCTTGCCGACGCGGAGCGCATTAACCATCAGGGCATGACCGCTTCGGTGATGGACTACACGCCGGTGAACATCGTTGCCCTGCACTCACCGCGCTCGGCATACTGGACGCAGGGGCTGGGCGTGTACGACTACTGGGCGATTGAGTACGGCTATAAGCCCAGCAACGCGCTGACACCCGAGGGCGAACTGCCCATGCTCCGCGCTATCGCCCGCCGCGGCACCGAGCGCGGTCTGGCTTATCAGGGCGATGAGTTCGCCGATAGCGTGGACCCGCTCATCACCCGCTTTGACCTCGGTAAGGACCCGCTGGAGTACTGGGCGACCATCTTCCGCGACGTGAACCTGATGATCCCGCAACTGCCCGCAAAGGCGGTCAAACTGGGAGAAAACTACTACGAGATGACCCGCAGTTTCAACGGTCTGCTTTCCATGTATGCCCGCGCCGCCAGTGCGGTATCACGGTACATCGGCGGAGTGCACCTGCGCAGAAACCACCGGGGCGACCCCAACGAGAAGCCGCCCGTCACACCCGTCAGCGCAGCCGACCAGAAGCGGGCACTGGCTCTGCTGACGCAGTACGTCTTCTCGCCGAAGGCGTTCAACTTCCCCAAAGAGGTGTACCTGAAGCTGGCGCCCGACCCCTATCCCGACTACGAGGCGATGCTTACCAGCCGTCCTCGCCTGGATGCGCCGGTGCGCGATACCATTTCGGGCATTCAGGTGAGCACCCTGCGCCGGTTGTTCCGACCGCAGACGCTCAGCCAGATTGCCAACAACGAGTTCAAGGCGCGCAAGCCCGAGGAGACGCTGACCATGACCGCGCTCTTCGAGCAGGTGAGTAACGCTGTAAACGCCGAGATTATCAACGGCACGAACGTGCCCGCCCTGCGTCGGCTTCTCCAGCGCACGTACCTGCGCACGCTGGCAGATATGGTGGTGAACCCCGATTCGGAGGTTCCAGACGACGCCAGAATGCTGGCACGCTATCACCTGCGTCGGCTGAAGAGCCAGATACTGGCGGTGCACAACCGACCGCTGGACACTTCCACCCGCGTGCACCTCGACGAGATGCTGAGCGAGATCAACCGCGTGCTGAACGCACAGTATACCATCGGCTCTTCCTCAGAACCGGCGTCTCCTGTGCTGTCACCGCGCAGGTAAGTGAATAGAGGAGGGGGTGAGGAATCACCCCTCCCTGTTCGTTCTGTGCTAACCGAATAGGCGAAAAAATATAATCTTTCTCACTAAATTGTCTTGCTCGGCTTATTTTTCGCTTAACCCGTAAAAATTACCGATTTTTGTGGTGTGTCTGTTACAGCAAGGGTTGGTTTGAAGGGTAGAAGGCTCGCCAACACGAAAAATATCTCCAGAACCACTCGGCATCCCACAGGAGGTAAGCCATGCCACAACTGCTCCTGCGTCTACCAGAAGT
>JABUFA010000001.1 GCA_013314755.1 Chthonomonadia bacterium | reverse complement strand
GCCCATCCTTTTGCTCCCGATAGCTGGAGCGAGAGAGATTGATAGTTGAGAAAAGCTACCACGAACGCGGTAGCTGACTATTTTATAGCACACCTCCTGCCCCAAAGTCAAATGCTTACACCGAGGTCAGGATACTGCGGGAGAGGATGCTCTTGCGATTGGAAATCGCAGGCAACACAGAACGCAACCCTGCTTATGGCCCAACATAGCCCGCAACTTTCAGTTGCAGGGTTGCGGTGTATCCTGTCCTTGCGATTGGAAATCGCAGGCTACACTTGGCAAAACCTGCTGACGCAGGTTAATGGTCTGCTGAAGCAAGCTTCAGCACTCCAAATAGCCTTGGCTGAAAAGAATTTTTCGAAAAAATCCTGCACGGGTTGTCACATTTTGGGTGGCGCCGTCGATTTAATATAATGGATTATTTTGGGGCAAAAGGGCGTTTACGGAAGCCGAACCACCTAATCCTCCAGAGGAACCGTCTGGCGCACAAGGTCTGTTCCCTCACGCGCAAGCACCGTGACCGAGCGCACGCCGTTTGCCAGCAGATACTGCCTCGCCTGCTCGATGCCGAAACCGACATGTTCTACGCGGTGGCTGTCGTCGCCGAAGCAGAAGCCAATGCCCATGCGGTTCGCTATCTGCACCAACCACGAGGCGGGATACGGCTCTCCCAGCCCTTTGCGGTAGCCTGCCGTGTTCACTTCCAGGATGCCCCCCGTCGCGCGAATTGCTTCCAGCGTCTCCTCGGCTGCGCGTCGAATGGCTGGTGTGTCCACCGCTCCGAACCTGTGTCCATGCAGGCGTATCAGGTCTAAATGCGCAACTACCTCTGGCTTCAGCGCCAGCACCATCTGCGCAACGGTCTGGTAGTACCGCACGGCGAGAGCCTCCAGCCCCCCGCATGCCTCCATCGCCCGCTCGAACTCCTGCAGCTCGCCGTCGATGGAGATTTCGTCCACATAGTGCACCGAGCCGACGATGTACTCGAAGCGATAGCGGGTGCGATACTCCTCCATCAGCTGAACGTAAGAGGCGGCGGGAACCACCTCGATCTCGAAGCCTCTCAGCAGATGGATCCGGTCCGCAAAGGCAGTCACCAGCGCGGGCAGGCGTCGGGCGTACTCGTCGAACCTAGTGACAAGCGTTGACACATCCCACCCCAGTGCGACCTCGTTGGGGTAAAGGAAGCGTGCCTCCACGCGCGGGGCGTGCTCGGTCACCCCAAAGGTATGGTAGCCTGCCCGCACCGCCGCCTCCAGCATCTCCTGCAGGGGTGAGTACGCGTGGTCGCAATACTCCTGACTGTGCCCCCCGTGCAGGGAGACCTTCCAGCGCGGCGCGCTCACCGACACAGCTCCTGCCACAGGCTGCGATAGTAGCGCATAAAGCGTTCGGTATCGGCGACGCTGGTGGTCTCCAGACCGGGTATCTCTGCCAGCGTGTAGCGGTCGTAGCCTGCCTCCTTCAGCAGTCCGAACAGCTCGCGCCACGGATAGTTACTGGTCAGCTCGGTAATGTGGCAGGAGCGGATGTAAGGCTTCAGCAGGTCAAAGCTTTCTCGCACACTGCCGTTCTTGACGTCGGTCGGGTTGGAGTTCCAGGTAATGCCCACGTTCGGGTGTCCGCAGTGTTGCATGATTTTCGCCATGGTGGCTGGCTCCTGGGTGCCGCTTCCGTGTACCTCCACCCAGATTTCCACCCCGTTATCCGCGCCGGCTTTGCCGCACTCCACCAGTGCCCTGCCGATTTGCTCCAGCGTCTTCTCAACGGGCACACCCTCGGGTAGTGCGTTCGGACGCACCTTGACCCCTCTGGCACCCACGTCGCGTGCCAGCTCGCAGAAGCGTTTGCAGGTTTCAATGTTCTCGCGCACCACGGCGGGGTCGGGCGAATGGAACTCGCACACCGTGCCCAGTCCCCACAGCACAATGCCCGAATCGGCGAACTGCTGACGCACCTCCCTGCGCCGGGCGGAGTCGATATCGGGCTCCACACCGTGTGCATGGGTGGTACGCAGTTCCACCGCCGCGAAGCCGGTGGCTTTACAGCGTGCGATGATGGTGGGCACGTCCCATGCCCGGGCGAGATTGTAGGTCACCAGCCCCAGTTTGAACGCCGGTGGTCGCGGCGCAGGCTGTCCTGCGGATGCAGAAGCGAAGGCAAACATCATCATCGTCCCCTGAATAAACTCCCGTCGGTTCATGGACTTCACTCCCAACGCCTTTATTGCCTTGCTTCGCCGGACCTCTCCGCTTCTCCTCTGCTTTGGGATGGTAATCGGTATGGTTTCGAAGCACTGTTACCCTCAGCAGAGTAAGAGACGTCGCTGGCACTCGTGAACAAGTCGAATCCTCTCCGCCAACTCACCCTGACTGCGTACCACGTAGAAGAGGATGAACACACTATGATAGTATATTATCGTAGAGGACAACGGAGGGTGGTGAACAATGACCAGGCTGGAAGAGTTGGAAAAAGCAGTGGGATCCCTGACGGAAGAGGAATATCGTGAGTTTCGACGGTGGTTCCTCCAGAGGGATTGGGAACAGTGGGACATCCAGATTGAGGAGGACTCCAAAGCGGGCAGGCTCGACTTCCTGGTCGAAGAGGCGATTGAAGCGAAGAACTCAGGAAATCTTCAAGACTTATGAGACACCGAGCTGCCCCCAGGTTCTGGGAATGCTACAGGAACCTGCCTGAAGAAGTTCGCGATCTGGCTGATAGAAGTTTTCGTCTTCTGCAGACAGATCCTAAACACCCCTCCTTGCATTTCAAGAAGGTGGGCAAACTGTGGTCTGTGCGAATTGGGTTAGCGTACAGAGCCTTAGCAGTGCAGGACGGGGAGGATTTCGTGTGGATATGGATCGGCAATCATGATGACTACGATAAGCTAATCAGAGGAGAGTAAACGCTACATCCCAGGAGCAACACATGGAAGAGCAGTTTGCCCTTTTTCACGAGGAACAGCGTTTCGGGCAGTGGTGGTTCTGGCTGATTGTGCTGATAGGGGTTGCACCGGCATGGTACATCTGGTGGAGGTATCTGCTCGCTCAACCGGAAGATACTCCGGCGGTAGTGGTATGGCTGGTATGGCTGGGTGTTGGCGTGGGGTTGCCGGTGCTGTTTGCCTCCATGCGACTGATTACCATAGTCAGGCATGATGGGGTTTACCTGCGCTTCGTGCCCTTTCACTGGCGGTGGGTGAAGATTGAGCCGGAACAGATTAAGGGCGTCAGGGCGCGTCAGTATAACGCTCTGCTGGAGTACGGCGGCTGGGGTATCCGCTACGGGGCGAGAGGCAAAGCGTACAACGTGTCCGGCAACTGGGGAGTGGAGCTGGACCTCGGTGAGGGGCGTACCCTGCTGATTGGCTCGCAGAAGGCAGAGGAGCTGGAGAAATATATCCAGCAAATCCTTCCTGAGCGATAAAGCGCCGGTGGGGCAGACCGGCGCTTGCTTGTCAGAAGAGATGACCGCGCTACAGAGCGACTACGTTCGCGGCTTGTGGACCTTTCGCGCCCTCCACGATTTCAAACTGCACGCGCTGTCCCTCTGTCAGGGTCTTGTGCCCGCGCATCTGAATCGCCGTGTAGTGCACGAACACGTCCTTGTCCTCATCATCCGGTTTAATGAAGCCGTAGCCCTTGGCGTCATTAAACCATTTCACGGTACCGGTATGCATTGCGACTTCCTCCTATCTCGTACCTCGCCCGGTGCTACGCTTCCCAGAACCTTAACGGCGCGGGCGGCGAACACGGGCGCCCCTGCGGCTCGACGCCGCATGACTTCCACCTGCATAATACTGCAAACACCGTGCCAAACTCCTCTATTTTGCGCCTGTCCCGCGAAAAAAACCGTACGTCTTTATGCTACTCCGCCTCCGGGTAGGAACCCAGAACGGTGACAAACAGGCTTCTCTCCCGCAGCGCCGCCAGCGCTTTGGCAACAGGCGCATCTTTGATGTGTCCCTGCACGTCCACATAGAAGATGTATTCACCCGGAACCAGCTTGGTCGGGCGGCTTTCGATCATGGTCATGTTCACGTTGTACATCTCGAACGCCGCCATCGCGCGGAACAGGGCGCCCGGGCGGTTGTGCACCGAGAACATCAACGAGGTCTTGTCCTTGCCGGTGGGGTCGGGTTCGTTGTAACCGATGACCAGAAAGCGGGTGCGGTTGTGCGGGTTGTCTTCAATGTGCTCACAGATGGTTGGCACGTCGTACATCTGCGCGGCAAGGGCGTTGGTGACGGCGGCGGATTCGGGGTCCTGTTTCGCCATCTCGGCAGCGCGAGCGGTCGTAGAGACTTCCACAACCTCAATGCCGGGCAGGTGCTGGCGTAACCACTGTTTGCACTGCTCGCGGGGCTGTGCGCCGGTGTACACCCGTTTAACGTTTTCCAAAGAGGTGAGCGATACTAGATAGTAGGTAATCGGTACGTACAGCTCCGAACAGATTTTGAGGTTAGTATGCATAAACTGGTCCAGCGTTTCGGGAATAACGCCGGCGGTGGAGTTCTCCACGGGAACCACGCCGTAGTCCGCGCTGGAACGCTCGACCTCGTGGAACACATCCTGTATCGAGTCCACCGGCACAAACTCACAGCTGGTGCCGAACTTGGTAACGCCCGCCTGGTGGCTGAAAGTGCCCGGTGGACCCCAGTAGGCGATGACCAGTGGCTTTTCCAGTGCTCGCGCGGCGGAGATAATCTCCCGGAATATCGCCCGCAGTTGCTGGTTGGAGAGGGGTCCTTTGTTCAGCTGGGTCAGGCGTCGGTAGATTTGCTGTTCCCGCTCGGGCGTGAAGAACTGTGTGCGCGAGCGCACCTTCATCCTGCCAATCTGCTGTGCCAGCTCCGCCCGCCGGTTCAACAGGTGCAGGATTTGCTCGTCTATCTGGTCAATCTCTTTACGGAGGTCGTGCAAGGTCACGGACGCATCACCCCTGCGCAGATATGTTGTCGGGGCAGATTTCGGCTTCATGCGGGTATAATCCTGCAGGCACAGGAGGAACACAGGATGCAAAGGGGATGGTTCGCCAGGCACAGACGTAGCGAGGAGTTAAACCTGGACGAGATGAACGATGCATGGGTGAAATGCAACGGGTGTCAACAGATTCTGTTCGCCCGTGATTTTGAAAGAAACCTGAAGGTATGTCCGCGCTGTGGACATCATCATCGGTTGTCTGCGCGTGAACGCATCGCTCTGCTGGCAGACGAGGAGACCTTCGTGGAGCGGGATGCGGAGGTGGTCTCTGCCGACCCCTTGGGGTTTCCTGAATATGTCGATAAACTGAACAGGGGCAAAGCCAATTCGGGGCTACCCGAAGCGATAATCAGCGGAACCTGCACGCTGTCGGGCATTCCGATTGTGCTGGCGGTGCAGGACTTCGCCTTCATGGGAGGCAGCATGGGAAGCGCGGTCGGCGAGAAGGTAGTTCGGGCGATGGAATACGCGCTGGAACAGCGTCTGCCCATCGTTATCTGCTCCACTTCGGGCGGGGCGCGGATGCAGGAGGGCTTGCTGTCGCTGATGCAGATGGCGAAAACCTGTGCCGCTGCGGCGAAGCTGCATGAAGCCGGCGTGCCCTACATCAGCGTGCTGACCGACCCAACGATGGCAGGGGTGCTGGCAAGCTATGCCTCCGTTGGTGATGTGGTGATTGCCGAGCCGGGTGCGCTCATCGGGTTCGCGGGACAGCGGGTAGCACAGCAGGCGCAGGTGATTAAGCCACCACCCAACTTCCAAACCGCTGAGTTCCAGCTGGAGCACGGCATGGTGGATATCGTGGTGCCGCGCAAAGAGCTGAAGCATACGCTTTCCAGAGTACTCCGTTTTTTCACGGGGGGATAGACGAGGTGCGAACGGTTCTGGACTTCGAGAAACCAATTGCCGAGCTGGACGCCAATATCGAGGCGTTGAAGCGAATCACCGCGGAACAGGGCATCGACAAGAGTGAGGAGATTGCTGCCCTGGAGCGTGACCGCGAACGACTGCTGAGGGAGATTTTCCGCAAGCTGACGCCGTGGGACCGCACCCTGCTGGCGCGGCATCCCCAGCGTCCTTACACGCTGGACTATATCCGGGTCATCTTTGATGATTTCGTGGAGCTGCACGGCGACCGACAGTTCGGCGATGACGGAGCGGTTATCGGCGGCATGGCATGGCTGAACGAGAAGCCGGTGATGGTCATCGGACAGCAGAAGGGGCGTGACCTGAAAGAGCGCCAGCGACGCAACTTCGGCATGGCGAAGCCGGAAGGCTACCGCAAGGCACTGCGACTGATGTATCTGGCGGAGAAGTTTGGGCGACCGGTCATCACCTTCGTAGACACGCCCGCTGCCGACCCGGGTGTGGAATCCGAAAGCCGCGGTATCAGTGAAGCCATCGCCCGCAACCTGCGCGAGATGATGATGCTGAAGGTTCCCATCGTTTCGGTAGTGATAGGCGAAGGGGGAAGCGGCGGTGCGCTGGGCATTGCGGTTGCCGACCGCGTGCTGATGCAGGAATACGCCATCTATTCGGTGATTCCGCCCGAAGGCTGTGCGGCTATCCTGTGGCGAGACCCCAAACGCGCCCCAGAGGCAGCGGAGGCACTAAAGCTCACCGCGCAGGACGCCCTGCGCTTCGGCGTGGTGGACGAGGTCGTCGCGGAGCCTCTCGGCGGGGCACACCGCGACCCGCTGGCGGCGGCACAGATGGTGAAAGAGGCTTTGCTGAAGCATCTGCCTCCGCTTCAGAAGCTATCGGTGGGCAAACTGCGCGAAAGCCGTTACGAGCGATACCGCAATCTGGGCGTGTGGACGGTGGCGGCTGAGTAGCAAAAGAGCCGACGGGTGCACCCGTCGGCTCGTCAATGGTTAGTCCGTTCTACATCTGCATCGCCTGAATCTGCGACCACAAGTTCTGGATGCGCACATAGCAAGCGACGTGTCCGTCACAGCTCGCAGGCAGAACGTCTTCTTTCTCCAACCGGATGACGCGGTCACTACCTACCTGTCTGTACACGCCTGGAGCAACACGCTCTCCCGCCAGGAAGAGCTCCTCTGCAAACTGGTCGTTTTCCGGTCGCTGCCACATTGCCGGTGTCCCCCCTCCGATGCAATTACGATGCAGCATGACCAACACCTGGGAACGCGCTGCACGACTGTTCCCATGTTGCGTCTGCAGTTTGCTCCCTTTACCTCAGCGAACCGGAACCAAACCAGAGCAACACCTGATGGCATCTATTGTAACAGAATTTTGCGTGAAAATCAACTTTTCAGGTATCTTTTTTTGAAAATGGGACGGACGCAGTTTGCTCAAATCCTAATTTATCCATCGTGTGCGGAAAGGAGTGAGGTAGTGTGAGGTGTAGTTGGCAATTGGGCGGGATGCCATCAGGGCTGATCGTGCCCACGCCGGTTATGAACTCAGCCCGACTGCGGAGGTGCCAATGAGATCACAAAGCCTCTCCTCTCATCACCTTCTTTGCCTCCCGGTAGAAAGCGTGCCCTAAAGGGGACGATCTTTGTTACTTATTCCACACGAACGAGCGAGCAATCATCCCAGGTAATGTGACCCTCATCATATTTACAGCCTATCACAGCCTCTAAGATGAATCGCACACAGGTTGTTTTATCTGTCGCCTTAAACTCCTTCACCAACTCTCTATAAGGACCTGCCTCCCTTAAGGAAACAGGACTGTGCTCAAGGATAACCTTGCCACAGGAAGCCATCTCCTGGATTATAAGGGATGCTCTATCACCTTCGCTCCTGCCAAATCCCTTCCCCTGCAAATCCACCGCCCTTACCCAAACCCCAGCCCGATAAGTTGCGCCGGGCACAACAGGAACGTCCTGATATATCACGATGTGCCCGTTGCCATCGCTATGGGTGCGAAGAGCCTGACGACCGCTGTGAAACTCGGGTAGCCCCCAATCGGGATGGCGGATATAGTCCGCCTCCGCCCAAGCATAGCTTTGTGATGGGCTGAGAAACAGGCAGTTCCATCCCCCTAAGTTCACCCGGTCCCCCATTCTGCCCAATGAGCCTGAGGTTGTCTCTTCAAAGCCGGGATTCGTCAGAAGATTCAAACCCGTTCTTTCTTCCGCCTTGAAAAGCACGGGTTGGGCTCCTCCCTCCTTCCTTCCCGGTCCCACCTCTATCGCCTGGACTATGGCTTCGCCTCCATACGTGCCGCGTAAGCGGACAGCAATGACGCCGTGCTCAGGTTGTATATCGTTGAAAACGAGGTCAACCCTCCTTCCTTTCCCGCCGCCGGTCGCTTCCACATCGAATCCCGACACCATTTCCTTACCATTTATCTCTATCGTCATCGCTCGAGAAATGGGTGGCAAATCTCTCGACTCGGTGAACTTCAGAACGACATAATAGGAACCGGGGGCAACGGTGAAATACGCGGTTAGGTCCTGCGCGTGCACGCCATAACGGTATATCTCCGGGTCAGGAGTGTTCAGGATGTGATATCTTCGTGGCTCCGTCCACCAGGCGAGCTTGACCATATCTGCCAGGTGTCCCAATCTAACAATGAACTCCGTAGCGGAACGCCATGCATTGCCTTTGCTATCTATATAATCCGTTCGGTTGGGATAGCCGAAAATCCACCGTTGAGTTTCCCTCGGTCCTCCACCCTCTCCGAATCCGTTATCTCCTCGCGCATCCGACCACTGGATTGCCTCAAGAGTGACCTTCGCCCCCTTTGAACGAGGGTTTCCTTTCCCCAAAGGGACGACCTTTATCTCATGCTCCCCCTCCGGTAATCCGCTTCTGTAGTAAAGCACCTGCTTCTGCTTGTCAATGGGGCTCCAGCAATCTATACCGACTAATTGTTTCTGCCCGTCTATATATATCTCCGCCAGACCACCCTCCGGTCCGAGCGAGCCTATCAACCTGACCTGATTACCCTTGAACCTGAAAGAGAAAGGAACGGAGGTAATCCTTTCCTCCTTTTGGGGGTCATTTCCCTTGATGCTGACATTTCTTTTACTATCATGGCGGATTTCCACCAGGAAATCCCCACAAGGAAGCGGCTTCACCACGTAGCCAGGTGCCCGCAAGTCCTCTCTTTGGGCAAGTGGTTCGCCATCCGCCAGTACCTCCTGGGGAGGAAAGGCAAGGCGTAGCACTTCGTGGACACCCTCAGGGGCGGCGTAAGTCTGATAGGAGATATTCCCCACCCCATAGATGACATTCGTGATCACTGCTGAGGAGCGCATGATGTGGTTTTCCGGCGCGGCACCGAAGGTCTCTGGGAGCCAGGACATCACAGCGAGCGTATGCTTAAGAGCCATCGGATGGGCTATCTTAAACCAATCACCTGCCACAATTTGTCCCCCATCTATGTTATCCTCGACCACTCCTGTTTCGTGGACATCGTACGTCGCGAGGATGATCTGGCGCCTTGCCATCTCCTTAGCCCATTCGTCGCCAGCGAGAACGGCGTACTGAGCATAAACGGTGGCTAATTCCATCGGTCCATACCAGAGGGAACGCCCACAACAACCGCTTGATTCGGGGTAAGCCCAGGCGCCGTGATAAACATCCCCGTTGGAAGCAGGAGAAACACTCGTGCGATTGATAAACAGGGACATGATATTCCTGCAATCCGTTTTCCAGTTAGGGAAACGCTCGGGATGTTCCATCATATAACGGACGACGAACTCCGTTACATTCTCCGCCTGAACGGGGTCGGGCCAGTCCCAATAGTTGCGTCCCCAGGTATCGTCAATGAGCCAGCGAGGCAAAAGAACCTCTCGCAGATAATTCTCGCCCGCCTGTCGGGCTTTGGGTATGCTGCCTGGCTGGCGTCCCGTATAGCCAAGTCTCTCCAGTTCATCCAGAAAAGTGAGGATGAAGACAATCCCCCCTGTTTGAATATCCTCCCAGGGTACATCCTCGGGATTGGCATAACGCCCCCACGGAGGCATACCCGGACGCAAATCCGCCTTTTCGGCGAATAAGTCACCCCAATGCTTCGCCATCTCAAGCCAGCGCGTATCGCCTATCATTTGATAGGCTTTCAGAATCGCTAAGCCTACCTCCGCTGTGACATCCAGCTGAATGAAACCGTGCGCATCAGCCTGCCCATAAGGTTTTCCCCGGTTAGGCACAGAGATTAGGAAATTTGGCCAGGGATGGTCGGCTGGCGTCAGGCAATAATCAAGGAGGTAATCGACGGTAACCGAAATCAGAGATATAGCATATGCATCGCCAGAATAGCGATAATAATCAACAAGGGAGGAGATTACGTAGGCGGCGCGCTGACCAAGGTCGCCGTTAGCCCAATCGCTCAGAGGAGGAATGGTGATAGTTCCATCCTCCGCGATGTTCCAAGCACCACTGAATACATAATGAGGGGCAGGAACGACGGAGTTAGGGGGCAGCGCCCAAGGATATCGCTTCATCGTCTCGGCGGCTACCCTCACTCTCAGGCTCAGTTGCCCATCTTGCCCCTTATACCAGGGAGCGATAACGCCATAACGGTCATCAACGACCTGATGTGCATAGTAGCGTTTCCCACCATCCTGTCCGGGAACTAATGACAAAAGAAAAGGCAGAAATAGGATGAAAAGCAGTTGCTCCATTTTTAGTCCCTCCTTCCCGACGTTGTGCGGGGGCGTCTCCTTTTATGAATCCTGTATGCCTGCCCAGGTCTACACCACCAGCAGGGGCATGTTGGCAGTGGCTGCGTTCTCTGCCCCGTCAAACACGTACACAAACAGGCGATACCTGCCAGCCTGCTGGGGCATCTGCACCGTCGCCCGGTTCCCGCTGGCATCCAGAATCGCGCCGGCAATCGGCTGTACTGGCTCCTCGCGGTCGCCGCCGACGTTTGGATTGTCCGCCACATCCGGGCGCAGTTCCCAGCGGATGCTCAGCGGGTCGCCGTCGGGGTCGGATGCCTCAACGGTCGCCTGAACAACCGCGCCCGCCTGAAGGGTGGCGTAAACGCGCTGGGGTGAACCATCCCCCTGCTGGACGTACATCTCCTCGATGCGTGGACAGCGGTTGCGCGGATAGTGTCCCGTCCAGAAGTACTGCATCACCTCTACCGACTCGGTGGCACTGCCGTCCTCCAGAAACATCCCGTACCAGGTATGCGTCTTCTCGTGGTGGAAGCTCCAGTGGAAGACGTACGCCCCCAGGCAGTTCGGGCGGTCCAACACCGCGTGTTCGTAGGCGCGGCGATAGAACTCCGCCTTGTGGGTGCTGGAATCCTCAATGGGCATGCCCCAGGGTGTCTTAATCACCTGCCAGTGCCCGCGTGGACCGAACTCGGTGACCACGTAAGGGCGTTCCCAGCGCAGCTGACGCAGGTCTTCCGGCAGGGTCAGCATGTCCTGATAGGCGTTGATGCCGATGGCATCCAGCCCAGGACACAGTGCATCAATCTCCCACAGCAGATGCCGGTAGTCACAGCCCACCGGCGTGATGACGGGATGCCTGCCGTCCACTTCGTGTATCATCTGCGCCGCCTCGTCCACTGCACGCCACAATGGCTCACGCTGTTCAGGTGTTGTCCATATCTCCAGCTCGTTGCCGATTGCCCACATCAGCAGGGCGGGATGGTCTTTCACGGATTGCACAGTCTGGCGCAGGTCTTCCATCTGCTTTGCCACAGCGGCGCGGTCGGTATAGTCAAAGCCCCAGCGCGGCTTGCCAAACGGCAGGTTCACCAGCACCGTCAAGCCCAGCGCGTGGGCGGTGTCCAGGTCTTTTACTCCAGCGCGGATGGAGTTGCCTCCAGCCTGCACCAGCCTCTCCAGAAAGCGGTTACCGACCGCGCCTTTGATGAAGAACGGCTCCCCGTTGCGCAACAGCCGATAGCCCTGCTCGGTTCGTTCGATAGTAACCATGTCTCCTTCTCCTTTCGCTTACACAGCGGCTTCTACATCCTGTTTCCCCCCGTGCAGAGGCATCTCCCCCGTCGGCAGGACAAGCACACCTGATAGAGTTTCAGGCAGGGTTATCTGCCCGCTGAGCGTACTGTCTTTTCGCGTGAGAGAAACGCTTATCTCGCCCTGCGGATGCACCAACGTCGCCTGTACGCTGTTCAATCTGCCCAGCTGCGGCTCGATGCGCACTCGGCGAAAGCCGGGTTCGGCAGGGCGAATGCCCAGCAGGCTGGTGTAGAAGTGATATATCGGATGCGCGCCCCATGCGTGGCAGTCCGAACGGGTAGGTTCGGGCGATTCAATGGTGGTCTTCAGCCCGTTCTGCACAAAGCCGTACCACAGGTCCAGCCTCTGCAGGATGGCATCCGGCTGATGGAGCAGGCGGAACACCTCGAACAGGTAGTGCGAGAAGTAGACCGTCGCCTTCGCGAGGTCGTTGGGCTGAAGCAGGGTCTGTGCGATGCGCTGAATCCTCTGCTCCTCCAGACAGCCGCTCAGGATGGCGAAGCACTGGGTATGCTCGGAGAAGTGTTCGTGGCTCAGGTCATCGGCAAGCAGTCCGCGCTGGTCGTCCCAGAAGGCGGCGACGCCTGCCCCGGCGGTGGCATCGCGACACCGTCGGGCGCGCTGTGCCAGCTCGTGCTCGCCGAGCATCTGCTCCAGCTCCGCCCACAGGTTGAGAGTGTACACCACCTGCCAGTGATGCACGCCGGAGATGCCCTCGCTTGCCGGCGGAATCCCTCCACGCCATCCGGGCACCCAGTCCGCATAGTTCCAGCCGTCTATCCAGCGGAACAGCCCGTTTTCGTCCACCTGCGCCAGATGCGCCTCCATCACACTGCGCACGCCCGGCATCAGCGACCGCACGAAGGTGAGGTCATCACGCCACATGGCGAAATCGTGTACCATCGCCACCCAGTAGAGCGAGAAGGGCGGGATAATCTGCTCCAGGCGTGACGGATAGCGCGACTGCGTGATGCCGCGGTTGATGCGCGAAGAATCGAACATGCGCAGAGCCTTTCGGGGCAGGCGGTCATCGCGCGTCAGCACATACGTCACCAGTACCTGTAGGCGCGTATCGCCCACGTACATCAGCTGCTCATAGAAGGGGCAGTCCATGTAGGTTTCGTGGGAGCACATCTGCAGGGCGCGCACCGCGATGTCCGTAATGGGCTGGATGCGCTCGTCGTCGGCGGTGAAACGGCTTTCGGGCTCCAGCGGGTAGCGCGTCTCCAGAAATGCCAGGCGGTTGATGGTCAGCGGTTCGTCTGCGGTGCGCACCACGACCTCCACATATCGCCCGGCACGCCACCAGTGACTGGTGAACTGTCGCTCCTGCCCGCCGTCGGTGATGAAGGTGTCCCCGTAGCCGTCCTTCAGATGCCATGTCATGCAGAAGTACTTGCCCTCGATCTCGTCGCGGTTGCCTTTCACGCTGCGACGCGGGTCTTCGTACAGCGACTCCTGCCAGTGTATCCGCACCAGAGCCTTCCCGCCAGCACTCAGCACCACTTCCGGGTAGGCGCAGACGTAGTTCTGCAGGTCAATAATCACGCGCCGGGCGGTGTGCGCGGGGATATGGAGCGGAGCGTTGCCGTCCAGCAGGTTTTGCCACGCCTCTGCTTCCGCTGGCAGGTGCTCGTCGAGGCGGATGGGTATATCGGCGGTGCTCTCCGCCCGGAGGTCCGCCACGAAGCGCACTTTCGCTCCCTGCCAGGGGCGTTCCAGCATGGGAGGAAGGGAAGCAGGCTCCAGCACGTGCTCGGGCAGACGGTCGCCGCGGTGGTACGAAATGGCGGGTTGACGCGCTACAACGGTTTGCCAGCCTTCGCCCTCGCCGCGCTCCCAGCCCCACGGCACGCGGGTTCCGTCCACCTTCAGCGTGGCGCCCGTAAACCATCCGCCAAACGCAGGGTCCATTTCGAATCCGTCCAGCCGTTTATACTCCCATCCGGCAGTGCCCGTGTTCAGCGCCTCGTCCCACTTCGGGTCGTCCGCACACACCACCAGCCCCTGCGGTGGCAGACTCATCTGCGCCACCGGGGACAGGTCGCCCAGCACCCACACCCGCGCCACCAGCACATGCTCGCCCGGCGTCAGGGGCAGGTCGTAGGTCTCAAAGAACCAGTGGTGGCGGTCGCCGCGCTCCGGTCCCCGCCCGATGCGCCTGCCGTCCAGGTGCAGCTCGTAGCGTTCGTCGGCGGTGACGTGGATGCGTACGGTCTCTTCGGTCTGTACGGTAAACCGATTGCGAAAGGCAAGCACATAAGGCGGTTGGAGCGGCTCCCCGCTGGTAATCCATTTCGCCTGCCAGATGCCGCGTTCGTCCCACGGTCGCCCCTTGTTCCGCTCCGCGAAGGGATAACTTTCGGTCGACACACGCATGGCTGTCTCCTCGTGCTCAAGATTTTGCTAAAAACTGTTTTCCGATTCCCGTTGACCTTGCGATTGGAAATCGCAGGCAACACAGAACGAAACCTGCTGACGCAGGAGGCTTCGTCATGGGTAGCCCGCAACTTCCAGTTGCAGGGATGCTTTTTTACGACAACCTTGCGACTGAAAGTCGCAGGCTACACTTAGCAAAACCTGCTGACGCAGGTTAAGGGTCTGCTGAAGCAAGCTTCACTCCAAAGGGATCCCCCCTACAGTATGCTGAAGCAAGCTTCAGCACTCCAAAGCCAAAGCCGTTCTAGCTGCGTATCACATAGCTCCCCGGTGGAATGGTAATGCTATCTACCTGCCGCGCCTCGGAGGCGAAGTTGGCAATAATTGCTTCACCGGTGGAGAACTCGGTCTGCTCTACCAGTCGGTCCTCGCTCAGGTAACGGTGAGCGGTCATCTCCGCCATGCCAATGCGGGCGTTCCACTCGTCCACATGCCGGGTGTTCAGGAAGAACTCGCGCCTCCTCTGCCAGTTCTCGCCCTCCAGCCCGAACAACAGCACATATCCCCAGAGCATATCGGGCAGCCAGCGGGGCACATGGGGCGAAACAGGGTCGTTGAAACCCGGGTTCAGCCAGTAGCGCGTGCAGAACACCGCATCGTGAAAGACCAGCGGCCACAGCGGGATCGACTCGCCCGGCACGTGGCGGTGGCGACCCTCCAGCCAGTCCACAATCGGCACGCCGAACTCCGCAGACTCCTCACTGCCCAGCACCACACCGAGCTCTTTGAAGAACCTCAGCAGTTCGGTTTTGTAGTGTTCATCCTGCGCGCGCGTCAGAGTGTTGCCCGGCTCCCACGACTCGTAGAGCTGGGTGGCGGTTGTGGTATCGATGAACATCGCCTGTGGGTTCAGCGTGCCTATCGCCTCCCAGTTACGCTGGGCATAAGCCAGGCTGTCGCGCGAATTCAGGATATACGCCTGTCCGCCAGCCCAGAAGCCCCCCGCCAGCAACCTGCCGTTCCGCCTGCGAACCACACCGTGTGGAAAGCTGGGACAGCGGGCGTAGATGTCCTGATAGTTGTCGTGCAGGGCAACGGTGATGCCATCCAGCCCGCGGCACAGCTCTGCCAGTTCCTCCACCGTTCCCAGCGAAGGCTCCGGGGGCCAGATGTCGGGATGGGATTCATCGTATCCGCCCGCTATCCAGCCTCGCACCACCGCGATACCGTGAAAGTCGCCCAGCGCACGGATTTCGCGAAGGGTTTCCAGCACCTGGCGATGCGTGGAGTGTATCTGAATGCCGTCGCGTGCTTCGGGGTCGCCCACGCTTTGCCAGCGTTCCTGCGCCAGCGACGGATGGAAGGGTAACGCCTGCATGAAGCTCAGGATGCGCCCGCCCAGCAGGTTGCGCAGGGCAGGGGTTTGCTCCATCTTCTCCTGCAGAGAGCGGAACAGCCCCTGTTCCTTTGCCCAGGCGCGATACGCCTTCGCCATGCCCACGTAGCCGCCCGTGATGAAACGATAGCGTACCGCCCGAGGCGTCCACCTGCCCAGCGATTTCAGCCAGATAGGTGCGCTGGCGAGCTGGGTGGTCAAAACGCCTGCATCGGCGTGCCCTTCGGTAAAAACTGCCATCCAGCCGTTGTCGCCGCGCAGACCACCGAACCAGCGCATATTCAGGCGCGAGTACAGCGTCCAGATATACCGCTGGGAAAGCGGTCTGGTCACCCACCGACCGACCCCCACCGGAAAGACGAGGCTCTCGGATTCCATCGGCGGGGGGAAGACAAGGCTAGGAAGTCCCTCGTCGATATTCACCAGCCGAAACTCCAGCCATTCCCCATCCAGGTCTATCGCGCAGAGGAAGCTTCCCTCTGCCTGTCCCTCGCGCCCGTAAAGCACGTAGCGCAGGAACCTGCCTTCACGATGGACTCGGAACCGCCCGGGATATTGCTCGCACACCGACCGCTCGTTGCGCAGCCACACATGCCCTTCGTCCACCTCTCCCTCTTCCTGCAGGGCAACGGACATCATGCGCCAGTGGGTATCGGTGCGTTTATCAATGAGGTATGCTGAACCATCTTCGTTCAGAGTGAAGACGATATGCTCGTTTTGCAATTGCAGGATGGCATCCACACCCATGTCTGTCTCCAAGATGTGAAGGGGGAGGTACACCCTCCCCCCGCTTGCTTTCAATCCTTTACCGGGGTAATCTTCACCACCACCACATCGTGCGGGTCTACGGGCGCCCCGAAGAAGCGGGTGTACACGCCGTAGTCCTCGCCGGTAATCACATTCTGCACCCGGCAGGGTCGGCGGTCGTGGATGCCCAGCGACTCCCACGGGGCGGTGATGACTCGCCGCCAGCTGTCGTGCCGGTTGAACAGCCCTACCGCCACCGAACCGTCCGCCAGCGGCTTCATCCACGTTTCAAACTTGTCCCATTCCACGCCCACGCGGAAGCCCTGTCGCCCCAGCGGGTCCTGGTTGATGGCAATCAGCCCTTTGTGGGTCAGCAGCTGGTGCGTGAATGTGTTCATGTTGCGCACGTCACAGCCAATCATCAGCGGCGCCGCCAGCAGACACCACAGGGCGAAATGCACCCGGTATTCATTATCGGTACAACCGCCCCGCGCCACGTTGCCCCTGCCGTACATGCCCACCACCAGCATGTCGGGGTCGTTCCAGTGGTCGGGACCGGCGTACGCTTCCAGCCCGTTCTGGCTAAAGCCAATCTGTTCGATGCTCTGCCACGAGTCGTTGATGTCGCCGGTGGTGCGCCACATGTGCCCGCCCACGCTGGCGCCCCATTTCCACGGCTCATTGGTTCCCCACTCGCACAGGCTGAACACGATGGGGCGTCCGGTGGCACGCAGAGCCTGTCCCATTCGCCGGTAGAGCGAAGGTCCGTCCACCCCGGCGGGCTTGTAGCAGTAGTCGTATTTCAGAAAATCCACGCCCCACTCGGCAAAGGTCTGGGCGTCAATCTCCTCGTAGCCGTAGCTGGCAGGCTTACCCGCGCAGGTGTGCGTGCCTGCGCAGGAGTAGATTCCGAACTTCAGTCCCTTGCTATGCACGTAGTCTGCCAGCGCCTTCATTCCGCTGGGGAACTTTTTGGGGTCAGGCACAAGGCGCCCTTTGTCGTCGCGCTCGTCCGCTTCCCACAGGTCGTCAATCACCACGTAGGTGTATCCTGCCTCTTTCAGCCCCGCCTCCACGAACACATCCGCGGTCTGGCGAATCAGCTCCTCGTGTATCTCCGCGCCAAAGGTGTTCCAGCTATTCCATCCCATAGGGGGTGTTGGTGCCAGCATCTGCTCCTCTCCTTCAAGCGTCGTTGGTTTTAAATCTATACTTCGCGGAAGAGGAAGCGGTTACCTTTCCCGGCGAGCCCACAGGCTGCGCGCAGCGCCCAGCGGATTGCACGCGCTGACCACATAGCTCTCCAGCTGGCGGTATTCGGGATGCACGCACTCGTAAACGCCGTTCGCCCTGAAGTCCTCTATCAGCTCCGCGAAAATGTGCTCAGCCAGCTGCGGGTTGACCGGGTGGATTGCCTTCAGCACCCAGCCTGTTGCAGTTGCCCAGTATGCGCCGTTCTGGTAACGGTCTGGTGCGACGGGTGTAAGTAATCTCTGCCAGTACTCGCCTTTAAACAGGTGGCGCACCTGCCCTTTCCACAGATAGTCTTCGTGGCGCTTTGTTAACAGCCGTTGAACCTTCGCCCTGCGCTCGCCCAGCGGGAAGCCGATAGCCAGCGCATACGCATTGCCCCAGATGTCCACCTGTCGGCAGTCCACCGTCGCGGCGAGGAAGGCTTCTGCCTTTTCATCCCATAATCTGCCGATATTCTGCTCCACCTGTCTGGCACGACGACTGTATTCCGCGGCGCGTTGCCCCCTGCCCACCTGCCGATGCCACCGCTCCAGCATTCGGCAAGCCTGCCAGTAGAGCAGGGATTCCATCAACAGCTCGCCCGTCTTGCCGATGCAGTCGGTGAAGCCATAGGGAGAGTGAGGCTTGTCGGGGTTGTTGTACACCAGTCCGCTGGGGCTGAGCGGAATCCAGTCCATGCCGATGTCCAACACCTGTGACCACTCCTCGAATAGCGACGCCCGTCGGGAGGCGGGTACGCGCTGCAGGTATGCATCCACCGCGATCACCAGAAAGGGCGGGTTGTCCAGATTCGGCTCACCCAGCGGATTGCTCTCTGGTCCCGCAACGTACACGGGCACGCCATCGGGGCGCACACGGTCGGGAACTGCTCCGTCTTTGCGCTGTGCTCGCACCAGGTAGCGGATACAGCCTTCAATGTGTCTGGGATGCATCAGGTCGCCAGCGTTTTCCACCATGTAGGCGAAGTCGCGGGTCCACAGCGCGGCGTAGTGAGCTTTGCCGTCGGGGGTGTACAGTATCGTGCCATCGTGCGCCTTCGTCTGACAGCCCTGCAAAAGCTTCTGCGCCGTCTGTGCAAGCCAGCTGATATGTTCGTGTGGAATGGACATGGTGGAGCTCTATTCGCGAGCAGGCAAAGTATCCCCTTCTGTTCTACTGAAACGCATTCTGGGGCGGCGCAAGCCGCCCAGGGATAATGGATGCGCCAGTCTGGAGGGCGAACCCCTGGTGAACCGCCCTCGCCCCAGCAATACCTCCCCTTTGCACAATCGCGCGCCTTTCGGGTACATTTATCCCGTCAAGGAGAGGTGTACCCATGGCATACCGCGATTTTCAGCATTTTCTGGAGATTCTGGAACAGCAGGGAGAGCTGAAGCGCATCTCCTACCCTTTAGACCCCGTTCTGGAGATTACCGAAGTCGCCGACCGGGTGATGAAATCGGGCGGTCCGGCATTGCTGATTGAAGGACCAAAAGGCTATGATATTCCGGTGGCAATCAACACCTTCGGCTCGCGCAGACGCATGAGCATGGCTCTGGGCGTGCAGGACTTCGAAGAGATTGCCCGCGAGATCGAGAACCTGCTCAAGCCCGAAATCCCCGAACGCTTCATCGAAAAGATAGGTATGTTGCCCAAGCTCCTGCGCCTGGCGGATATGCCGCCCAAAAAGCGCGGAGGGGACGGGCTGTGTCAGCAGGTGGTGCTGACCGGTGACGAGGTGGACATCGAGAAGCTGCCCCACCTGAAATGCTGGCCCGAAGACGGCGGTCGCTATATCACCCTGCCACTGGTGTTTACGCATGACCCAAACACCGGCAAGCGTAACGTGGGCATGTATCGGATTCAGGTACTGAACCGGAACACCACCGCCATGCACTGGCAGTTGCACAAGGTGGGTGCAGAGCACTATCGCCTCGCCGAGGAGAAGCAACAGCCCATTCAGGTTGCCGTTGTGCTTGGTGGCGACCCTGCGCTGACCTACTCCGCCACTGCCCCCCTGCCCCCCGGAATCGACGAGATGATGTTTGCAGGTTTCCTGCGCCGCCAGCCGGTGGAGCTGGTGAAGTGCAAGACGGTGGACGTGTGGGTTCCCGCCGACGCCGAAATCGTGCTGGAGGGCTACGTGAACCCGGGCGAGCGCGTGATGGAAGGTCCCTTCGGTGACCACACGGGCTATTACAGCCTGGCAGACCTCTATCCGGTGTTTCATGTCACCGCCGTCACGCACCGCAGGAATCCCGTGTATCCCGCCACTATCGTCGGTCGCCCGCCAATGGAGGATGCCTGGCTGGGCAAAGCCACGGAGCGTATCTTCCTGCCCCTTATTCGGCTGATGGTGCCCGAAATCGTGGACATGAACCTGCCGGTGGAAGCCTGCTTCCATAACCTGGCGATAGTCTCCATCAAAAAGCGGTATCCGGGGCACGCCTTCAAAGTGATGAACGCGCTGTGGGGACTGGGGCAGCTGATGTTCACCAAAATCATCATCGTGGTGGACGATGACGTGAACGTGCACGATATGTACGAGGTCATCTGGCGGTTCACCAACAACATTGACCCCGAGCGCGATATGCTGGTTACGCGCGGACCGATTGACGTGCTGGACCACGCTTCGCGGATGCTGGGCTTCGGCTCTAAGATAGGTTTTGACGCCACCCGCAAGTGGCCCTCTGAAGGCTTCACCCGTGAGTGGCCAGAGGTCATCACCATGTCGCCAGAGGTCAAACAACGTATTGACCAGATATGGCATCAGCTGGGGCTGGACTGAATGGCAGAAGCCGACCGCGCTCTCTTTTTCTGGGTCAATCGCGGCTGGCATCACCCCTGGCTGAACGACCTGTTCGGCGCGATGACGTGGCTGGGGGTGGGCTGGGTGCAGGTACTGCTTGCCCTGCTGGTGCTGTGGGTGGCGAGGCGTTATGCCGAGCGCGCGTGGGCGCCCCTGTACCGCGGGGCGTTTGCCCCCATTCTGATAGCGTGGCTTGCCTCTGGGGTAGCGGCGCAGGTGATCAAACGCCTGTGGGACCGTCCTCGACCGTCCAATCTGGCAGGCGCGCTGGTGGCGGCGGATGAGCGCATCTTCAGCAAGTCCTTCCCATCGGGGCACTCCTGCACCACCGCTGCCATCGCGATGGTGTTGACGGTAGTGTTCTGGAAGCGGTATCCGGGCGTGGTGGTGTCGGCATGGCTGGTTACCTCGCTGGTGATGCTGTCGCGGGTGTATCGGGGCGTGCATTACCCATCGGATGTGCTGGGCGGCGCATTGATTGGGGCGTTATGCGGTTACGTGGTGGTCGCCTGGTGGCGGCGAAAGGGAAGGTAAGGGGGCAGAACCTGGTTCTGCCCCCTTTGTGCCGGTCGCATTACGTATCCGGTGTGCCGCCCGGAATGCCCGACAGGTCGCAGGGCAGGGTATAGGTTGGCACCGTGCCTGAGGAAGTTAGCGAAGTGCCCGGGATGTTGCCCCGGCGGGAATAGTACTTCGCGTGTCCGTCCACAAAGTTCACATTGAAGCCGTCAGAGTGGCGCGGATGGGCAGGGAAGTTATCCCAGCCGAAAGGACCGGAAGGCGCACGGCAGATGGGGTCTATTGGTGTTCCTCCGAACGGCACAAACGTGCTGTCGTAGAACATGGTGGTGTTCGCCGGTTCTCCAATCGCGCCGAGGCTCACCACAGGGTCCGCATCGAAAAGCCCGGGAGGCAGGGCAGGGTCCTGAAACACGGCGAAGTTCAGCGCATACGAGGAGTAGCGGAAGTTGCCACTGCCCCTCAGCCCAAGCGTCTGCAGGATTGCCACGAAATCTATGCCCGGGCGATGCGAGGGGCACACCATAATGTCCACATTCTTCACATAGGGCATCGTGGCATCGTATGCGGTGAATACGCGATCACCCGTGCCCGGCATCAGGATAGCGCGGTCCATGCTGTACACGCTTTGCGGGAAGGTCTCATCGTAGTCCTGCACGTAGGCGAGCGTTGCCAGCGCGTACTGGCGCAGGTTGCTCAGGCAGGAGGCGGAACGCGCTTTCTCGCGTGCCTGCGCGAACACCGGAAACAGAATCGCTGCCAGTATCGCGATAATCGCGATAACGACAAGCAGTTCAATGAGAGTAAAAGCAAAACGTAATCTGGACATGTTTCCCTCCATCACAGAGTGTTTTGCAACGCTATCTTAGCATTTTGCCCAGTGGAACGCAAGGGAGGGATGTTAAGTGGATGTTAACCTCTACAAAATAACCTTCTGCATTCTCACCAGAAAAGGATTCCACTTGACAAAACTGGTATTCTTATGATATACTGCTCCCAAGATTTGGGAGCGCGAAATGCTTGTTCTGGATGAGATATTACCAAAACGGAGGAAAAAGAATAGTATTTTCAGGTAAAAATCGCGTATAATAATATATAGAAACTCGGTTCCATAGCCGATAATAGAAGTAGCGAACCGAGTTCACCTTCCTTCCTCGGGGTAGCAGGCTTTGCTCTCCTTTCACTGCTACCCCGCTTTTTTGTACCGCCCTGCTACTCCTCCATCAGCTGGTCAATCAGCGTTTCGGCGACGATGAGCAGTGACCGAAGCACCTCTACGGTCTCCACGCGCTGTTCAGGGGTCATCTGAGCAGGCTCCAGTTCGCCCAGCAGTTCAATCGCCCGGCGCACCGTATCTGCCGGATGGCTGGTCATCGTCGGAACGGGCGCAGTGCTGGGCGGGGCGCTCGGTGGGACAATCGTTGCGGTTGCCTGGGGTTCCTCTTCGGGCAGTGGAGGCAGTTCGGGACTCGTCCACTCCGCCCAGTCGGGTGCAGAACCGCGCAGAAGCTCCTCCGCCCGTTCGGGCGACATGCGGATGGCACGTACCAGTTTGGCGGTCTCGTCGGTATTCAGGCGGTCGCTCTTGATTTTTTCCGCCACCTGCGCCTGCACCTCGGGCATCTCGTTGAGCTGTTTCAGGAAGCGGGCATGCTTCTCGGTGATGGCGCCCTCGGCCGGGCGGTTGGGGCGCGAAACTACCTGCTCGGCAATCTCTTCGGGCAGGTCCAGCAGTTCCAGCATATAGCCCACCATGCGCTCGCTGATGCCCAGCCGACTCGCCAGGTCCCGATTGGATAGCCCCAGTTTCGTTTTGGCAATCTGCAGGGCGCGGGCACGGTCGATGGGGCGCAGGTCTTCGCGCTGAAGGTTTTCAATCAGCTGGTCGGTCAGCGCCTCTTCGGGGTCTACCTCGCGCACGATGCAGGGGATTTCAAACAGTCCCGCCATCTGCGCCGCCCGCCACCGCCGCTCGCCGATGACTATCTGGTACATGTTCACGTTGTGCAGGGGTTTGACCACAATAGGCTGTAGCATTCCATGCTGACGCAGGCTATCTGCCAGCCCCTGCAGGCTCTCCGGGTCCATGTCGCGGCGGGGTTGCTCGGGGTCCTCCACGATTTGCGAAACGGGTATCATCCGAACCTCTACAGCCATCGGTCTCACTCCTCCATCACGATACCGTGCGGCGTAATCTGGAACGGCAACCAGTCCAGCGGATGCGCGACGCCTTCCATCTTTTCGATTCGCAGCTCGCGACGAAACTTCCCGTTTACCTCGCGCGTGCGGAAACGGAAAATATTGTGCGCCAGCGAGAAGGTGAAATCCATCAGGCGATTGGTCACCGGGTCGCGCTCGTTCACTTCGGTCATGATATCTATGTTGGTGATGCCATCGTAGTGGCACCAGTTAATTGTCCAGTGCTCCACCAGCATCCACTGCTCTTCGCTGAGGGAGGTGAAGATATGCTCGAAGTTATCGCCCGCCACAAAGCGCGTTACGCCTGCCTGCGAAAGCTCCAGGTCAATCTCCTGCATGGTGTTAAAGTCCGCCAGCGAGAAGTAGCGCACCAGCGGGTCCCTGGGATACTCCTTCGGATGCGGAAACGCCTGAATGGGGATGAACTTGCGCGACCGTTCGTAGGGGGTAATATCCCAGCCGAAGGAGGCAAAGTAACGGCGAATATGCGTCCATGGACGGTCAAATACGTCGTACGAGACGGTCTCACCTGCCTGCAGACCTGTCCACAGAAACTGCATGGCGAACACGGTTTTGCCACAGCCGGGTGGTCCGTAGATCAGGTTCCTGCTGCCGCGCGGGATGCCGCCGATGAGCCGATCCAGTCCCTCAATGCCTGTTTGCTGAAGCTCCGTCATCACGAACTCCCCCTTACTGCTGCCAGCTAAGCCGACCGTTGATCGAGACGGTGTAGGTGGCGATATCGGTGGTCATGGTAATGGTAGACCATATCAGCTCGGCGGTGAACTCTGCCAGAATGATGCCGATTGCCACCATGCGCAGCTTCTCGTAGCCCTTCAAGCCGTAGTATCGTTGGATGAACGACTTGATAATCAGCACAATCACCAGCCCGAACCAGAAATAGTCTACCCCGAAGTTCATGGACAGCGCATAGCCAACGGGATGCAGGGGGAAACCGGGCACCTGGAAGCGGATAGCATCCAACAGCATCACCACTGCAAAGCCCGTCACCACCGCCAGTATCGCCGCCACATTGACGGGGTGGGGCTGTTCAATAATCTGGCGGGTGGCACTGCCAATTTCGCCCCAGGCGGCGGGCGCGCCGCGCAGGTACCCCCGGTAGATATAGGCGATTTGCCCTATCGCCACCCCGGCGAAGATGGCTATCAGCATCGTCCAGAACAGCGACCGCGCCGACACGCCGACGCTCTCGCCCATCTTGTACGCTTCCAGCTGGTAGGGCATGGGGTGCGAACGGTGGATGCGGTTGAAGATGAAGAACAGATGGTAGATGCGTATCGTATCCGCCTGGGTAAGCATCTGGTTCGCGCCAAAACCCAGCACCAGCTGGTGAGGTCCCATGAACGCCATCTCATGCGAGGGCGGACCCAGCTGGGCGCGCATACGGGTTAATGCGGTGCTGAAGATTAGAAACACTCCTACATAGGCTATCACCAGCCACGGCGAGAGACCGCTCAGCAGTCCGATATAGCCCAATCCCGCCAGCGACAGGATCAGCCCCAGCAGGGCATAGCGGGGACGGACCTCATGCGGTGTGGGAGCCGTGTTGTTCTTGATATGCTGCCACAGCTCGCGCAGGTAACCGCGTGCGGAAATCATCGCGCCCACAAACAGCCCGAAAAAGGCGCCCCATGTCTGCTCGCTGAAGTAGGGTGGACTGGGTACCAGCCATCCTCCACCGAAAACGCCCTGCTCGTAGCCATACATCGCCATGATAATCTGAATGGCTTTGCGCAGGAAGAAGAAAAAGATGCAGCTGAACAGCAGGTCGGTGGGCATGAACACGGCAATCGCGCTCATGTAGGGGAAGATGCCGACCGGTGTCCAGCCGATGGCGTTCCAGGGTGGGTCGGGTAGCCACTGGTTCACGTCCGCCAGGAAGCGCACCTTAATCATGGGCACGGAGGGATACAGGAAGCTGATGCCGTTGAGCATGTCGATGGCGAACATCACCGCAAACGCGCCCCACAGGTATCGGCTCTTCCACGCGGGGGCGTCGGGACGGGTGAGGAGCATGGGCACCTGAATAATGGGGAACGCCAGCTTTTCGCGCCGGCTCCACTGGTCGCGCATCAGCGTATTGATGCACAGCATGGCGGTACACACCAGCCCAAACAGCAGTGTCCACGCAATCAGCGGCTTGACGAAAATGTGCAGGCGCGACAGCGCATAAGACAGCCCGAAGCCACCGCGCTGAAAGTCCTGAAGCTGGCTGGCATCCTTGAAGAAGAACCAGTCCGGCAGGCGAGGCAGGATGTTCTCGCGGTTCCAGGGGTTCTGGTCGGCGAACATCGCGTAGGAATAGGTGTAGGGATAGGTGATGTTCATCCACTCGGCGCAGATGGCGGTTGCTACCGACAGGAAAGCATAGATGAGCACCAGTTCGCCGCTGGTGAACGCCCACCGACGTGCGAATCGGCGCAGGAAGATGTTGAGGAACGCCAGCACAATCAGCGAGCACATCGGGGGCACGAGCAGAGAGAAGATGACATCTACCAGCACGTCCGCCGCCCAGTAAGCGTTGATGGGCAGAAGCACCAGGCTGATAAGCAGTGCGCGCAGGAAGCGCAGCCGTGGCGTAAAGGTTATCGCTACCGGTGCTTCCGTGATGGGTTTCGCACGTTGTTCCAGAACAGCCATAGTGCCGTTAGGTTAATCTCTAAAGAGCGATTTTCCTGCTGCGGTTAGAGATTCTCGTGGAACGGGTAATATATTCAGGGTGAAATCGGCATGGATACCAGGCACTGGTTGTTCTGGGATGGAGAGTGTGCCTACTGTCGCGGCTGGGCACAGTGGGTGCAGAGACATGACGTGCACGGGCGGTTCCACGTGATACCGTTTCAGCAGGCGCCGCGCCCGCCCATGGACGATGCGCTGTACCAAGCCTGCCAGAAGGCGGTGCATGTTCTGACCGCGGATGGGCATCTGCTTCGGGCGGGACGGGCGGTGCTGTTCATCCTTCAGGAACTTGGCTACTTGTGGGCTGGCTGGCTCACGCGCAAGCCGTTCATCTGGCTGGTGGAGTGGTTCTATGGCTGGATAGCCTCCCATCGCAAATGGCTATCGGGCGGTTGCCGGTGTGAGTGATAGGGCACAAGAACGCGAAAATAAAGCTATGATTGAGGAATTAACCGGTACATCAAAGGGCAAGCAGGTTCTGTATTTGCAGGGCACTTCACTTTTGTCCGCACCAGGAAGGGGGTCTGGGTGATGGCTTCATCCCCAAAGCAGGTGCGAATCTGTGTGCTTGGGTTCCTGTTCATCCTTTTCTTCTACCTTCTGTGGGATGGCAGGATGGTGTTTCGCGAGTACAGGGGCACGCTTTTGCGCGTGCCCCTATCTGTTACCGTGCCTACCTGGACCAGTCGTTCTCGTCCTTGCCGGTGATGGACCAGTTCCAGGGCACCTTTACCAGTCCGCGGCGGATGGCTTTGGCGTGACCGTCGGCAAACACGAAGCTGGCGGTCATGTTGTGACGATAGCGCACCTGACCGTAGCCCTGGTTCTTTGTCCAGTCCCAGTTATTGCCGTCCCAGTCGCTGGCGCTCAGGTCACGGTCTAGCAGTTTCCACAGCGGGTCATTATCGCCCTGGGGGAAGTTGCCCCACCAGCAGAACTCCTGCGAGGGCCACCAGCAGAAGTTGGCGGAGGTATCATAGCCCCACGCGCCAATCTGCGTGCCATCGCCATACACGATGGTCTCGGCGGGATGGGTGAAGATGGCATCGCTGTCTGGCACATAGTTCACCCAGCCATCCCACTCGCCCCACAGCGGGCAGATGTGGCCGTTCATGCTGTAGTTGAATCGCCTGGCGATGCCCGAGGGGCAGATGCGGATTTCGCCGCTTTGCCGATAGGTATCCCAGTTGTCCCCCGTGCCCGACTTGATGTAGGGCGAGACGCGGAAGAACCAGTGTCCATTGCCTTCGGGACGGTTGTGCCAGGCGGGGAACCAGGTCTCGTCGTAGTCCTGCAGGTACATGCGCGTGGCTAAGCCTATCTGCTTCATGTTGCTGAGGCAGCTGGCTGCACGCGCCTTTTCCCGCGCCTGTGCGAAGACCGGGAACAGAATCGCTGCCAGTATCGCGATAATCGCGATAACCACCAGCAGCTCGATGAGCGTAAAGCCGTTGCGTTTCATCGTGTGGAACCTCCTTGATGTTGAGATAAGGATGGAGAAACCGGAGCGGTGCTCTCACGAAGCACCAGTTCTACCGGCAGGATGCACTCTTTCCGTTCAGGCACTGTCCGCTTTTCTATCCACTCCATCAACAGTGCCACCGCTTCGGTAGCCATCTGCTCCAGCGGCTGGCGGATGGTGCTCAGACGCGGCGACAGCACCTGGGCAAAGGACGTATCGTCGAACCCCACCACAGACAGCTCCTCCGGGACGCTGATGCCCATCTCCTGAGCCGCCTGCAGGACGCCCGCCGCGGTCTCATCGTTCGCCGACAGGATTGCCGTTGGGCGTTCGGCACATGCCAGCACCGCACGCGCACCCGCTGCCCCCCTTGATGTGGTGAAATCGCCCTCGGCAACCCATTCGGGGCGATGGGGAAGGTCATGCTCCTGCAGATACTGTCGGAAGGCAAGCAGACGTTGCTGGGCATCATGGAACGCGGGCGGTCCGCCAATAAAGCCGAACTTCCGATGCCCGTGCGCGTACAGCCAGTCCATCGCCGCGAAGATGCCGGCAGTGTTGTCCGCGTATACGCTGGGCAATCCCTCCACCTTTGCCGACACCGCCACACAGGGAACGCCCCGCAGGCAAATCTCTTCCGCCACGCGCGACGTGCTGAGCGGAGCAATCAACAGGATGCCGTCCACCTTCCCGCTCAATAGCGACTGCACCAGCTGGCGGTCATCCATCGGCATTGCGGAGGTATGCAGAAGGATGTCGTAGCCATGCTCGCCCACCGCGTCGGCGATGCTTGACAGCATGGCGTGGATGTAAGGCGAGCGGAGCATGTTGCGCGTGACGATGGGAGGCACCACCGCGACCGTCTCGGTCTTACCGGTCACCATGGAACGGGCAAGACGATTGGGGCGATAGTCCAGTTCACGCGCTACTTCCAGTACCCGTCGGCGTACCTCTTCAGGCACGGGGCGGGGACCGCCGTTCAGCGCATAGGATACGGTGGACACCGAGATGCCCAGCCTTTTTGCAATGTCCCGGATAGTGGCTGGCATGGCTGTTTCCTTTGAGAAACGTTTCGCGAAACGTTTCGGATAGATGATACCGCTTTCTGCATCGGTTGTCAAGGGGCTGGGGAAAGATCCTCGAAAAAAAAGTTCTCCTTGCAAGAAGGAGAAATCTGGGCATGGAGCGACTTTCACCCTTTTTGCGCAAATCCCTGGCAGGACATAGGCTCTACACCCGACGTCGCGCCAGGTATGGCTCGGTGAACTCTACCCACTCTCCTGCATTCAGGTTGCGCACCCCCAGCAAAAGAAGCGCCTGCGACACACCATCGGGTACGATGCCAAAGACAGTAAGTGTACCTTCAGGGGTAGAGCATGAGGCTTCGCTCAACAGATCCTGCTCTCCCCCGCCGCCTGCAGGAAACCAGCCCGTCTCGATGCGCCAGCGACAGCGCAGATACACCACAGCAGAAGTTCCCGCTTTCAGCCGGTAGCGCGCACGCGCCAGCACCGCTTCGCCGGCAGAGACCGGTTGTGCCTGCAGGAAGCAGGCATCGTCGGCAATGCCTGTGATGCGTACAGACCCTTTGCGATGCTCGGGGGTGCCGCTGGCAGCACGCCAGAAGCCCCATTCGCCCGGAGTGCTCTCTTTCCACTCCGCATCCTCTGCTTGCAGTTCGGGATTGCGCAACACGTTTGGCGCTGGTGGTAGCTCCTGCCATCGAATCAGGGTGTCAATCAGGCGTTGCAGAGGCTCGTCAGCCGTTTGTCTGGCGAAAAGGCGCATTCTTCGGATGGTATCCCGCCCCTCCTGCGTCTGAACCTGCCCGGTGGTCAGGTTAACCAGCATGGAGATGGCTTTTTGCTTCAGGCTTGTCCGCCATGCGCCCTCGCGCCCTAGCTCCTCCAGCATCCAGCGAACTGTGCCACTGAGCAGTCCATCCTGCTGGCGAAAGCGCTGATAGAACCGCTCATGCTCTGCCAGCAGTTGCAGGAGCTGTAATCCCGAATCTGTGTCGCCGCGCGCCAGCTGTGCGCTGGCAAGGTGTTCCTTCAGGTAGAACTCCGCCAGTCGCCATCCCTGTTCGAAGAAGCGTACCCGTTGGCTTGCAGGCTCGCTATCCGCAAGGCGCAACGCCTGCTCAAACAGGTGATTTATACTGCGCAAATCGTCGGAAGTGTAGAGATGCACCTGGTCTGCGGGACCGGAAAGCCCGGCAAAGAACCTGCCCTGTCGCGGGCGCATCCAGATACGTTCGTACACCGCAAAGACCTTCTGCATCGGCTCGGCGGCTCGCCCGAACAGGTTGCGAGAGAACTCGGTCAGGATGGTTCGCTCGTTTTCAGAAGGGTTCCACCACAGTCGGGCGGTCAGATACAGAAGCGGTCCCATGGTGCTCCACGTGGGCACGTCTTCGGTATAGTAGCCTTTCAGTCCCAATTCCCTCATGCGACGGGCGTCTTCCGCCACCAGCGTGGGAAAGTAGCGGGGCATCACCCACGTCAGCCCGTGGTAGTCGTAGCGATACACCTGTCCGTTTGCCTTCGCCAGCCATTCCTTGACGAAGCGTACATCCTCTTCCCGATAGGTGCGGTCGTGGTGCTGGGCGGTCTCCTGTGTGATAACCACCACCACGTTGTCTGGCAGGCGGGCGATGCGCTGGGGCGGCTTCTCCACCGAAAGATAGGCTATCAGTCCCATCTTGCGGTCGGGAAACTCCTGCTTTAACTGCGAAGCGACCTGTTCGACAAACCGATAGTAGACCTCCGACTGCACCTCGCGACCGCGAAACGGTGGTGGTGAGCCGTTCACCGCCCGGCATCGGTCACACTCACACCATCCGTAGCCGTCGTTGATGCCCAGCGAGAACCACTGCCACTCGCGCGGATTCTGGCGGAAAAACTCTCTGCCTGCTTCCACCGCCAGCCTCACCACATCCGGGTTGGTCAGGCAGGGTTGCCAGTCTTGATCCATCGGATTGGTAGGCACGTATCGCCTGCCCCGGCGCAGAGGGAAATACTCGGGGTGCGATTGCCCATATTTCTGGGGAGAAACGATGCGGTACAGGTTGTGCGAGTGGTACTGGGGCGTGCCTCGCCGGTCTACCGATAGCCGATTGCGCACCGCCCAGCGGTCACAGCCGAAGACGGGATGGCGTTCGCCGGTGTAACTGCACTTCTCACCCATCCACACGTAGCCAAAGGTGCGCGGTGAGAAGGCTGGAGATTGTAATGTTCGGAAAGCGGGCAGAGCAAGGTCGCGTCGTTTCGGAACCACCTGGAACAGGTCGGTGGGCAGATACCAGCGTGCATCCACGAAGCGATGCAGGAAGTCGTACACGGCATAGGCGGTCGCCATATCGCTCACGCCACACAGCACGACAGCGCGTTGCGACGGGTCGCACCACAGCAGGTAGGCTTCATCAGGCAGAGTGCCGGACAATAGCTGGCGTTCGGCAGCGAATTTCGTTCGTCCCACAAAGATTCCGCTCCGTTGACGACTTCCTTCCGGAACGCACTGCCACTCTGCCTCCGACGCCAGACAGAGGAACCTGCGCAGCTCCTCAGCCGCATCCCGCTCTATCGGCGTTGCCGGGTCGGGCAGGATGATGTCTGCCTGCGCCCTGCCTTCGCGCCACAGCAGATAGCGGTCGGACATGTGTCTCACCTGGGCACAATGCTCTGAAGCACCGTATATTTGCCGTTACGCTTATGCTGTAAGTGCAACATGTGAGCCCTGACCCCACTCTGTGGTGACCTCTACCTGCCAGATAGACTCCAGATTGGGTGTGAAGCGATAGTAGGGATACCATCGCAGGATGGAATCTGCGGACCGACGAGCCTGTAACCGCGTGCGGATGACCTCCACATAGTTCGGGTCTATCTCCAGAGCCACACAGTGACGCCCTAACTGTTCAGCAACAACTGCGGTGGTTCCCGTACCCGCAAAGGGGTCCAGCACCCAGTCGCCGGGGTTCGTGGAAGAGAGCAGTATCCTGAGAAGCAGAGCAACTGGTGACTGCTGTTTATGGATGCGCTCACCCGACAGGTCTCTCAACGCCTCGTCTCCTGCGAAGTAGCCCGAAGTCATTTCGCGAATGTCGGTCCAGCAGTCGGTGACGAAGACGCCCTCCTCTCTGGGCTGCTTGTAACCTGGTTCAGGTGGTAGATCGATCCGCAACCGATGGAACACGCGAGGCTTGCCCTTGGTTGCAAACGCGATAATCTGATACTGCTTCCCAAACCGGTTTTGGTTGGGAACCGCGGAGGTCTTCTTCTGCCAGATGATGAGGTTCTGCAAGGTCCAGCCGGTCTCCCGTAATGTCCTCAACACGAACTCCGCGTTCTTTTCACGCTGCATGAAGTAGATGGCTCCACCCGGCTGGGTACAGCGGTGCACTTTCGCGCAGACCTGCCCCAGCCAGTCCCAGTATGCCCACTCGGGCTGGTCGTCGTCAAAGTAGGCGTAGTCCTTGCCCTGATTGAACGGCGGGTCCAGAAAGGTGAGCGCGAACCTGTTCTCTTCAAATGAATCCAGCAGCTCAAGGCAGTCGCCCTGCAGAACCTCTACCATAACCCCGTTTGCCTCCGCGGCTCTTGCTCGTGGCTTTTGTCATGTTTCATTTCGCTCACCATACCCCTTCATCCTGTTGGTCGCAGGAAATCCCCTCAGCGGGGCGAACCACTCTAACGTTAATCTTGTCGACAGGAGCGAGCAGGATGGGAGTGCTTGTGATTATGGTATGCTGTCTGCTAACAGTCAGTGCAAGCGCGGCTCCTCGCGCCGATTTCTACGTGGCGAAGAACGGTAACGATGCCTGGTCGGGCACACTGTCCGCCCCCAACCGCCAGCGCACCGATGGTCCCTTCGCCACCCTTCAGCGCGCCCAGCAGGCGGTGCGCGAACTCCGGCAGAAAGGAAGCCTCAACCGCCCTGTGGTGGTGATGGTGCGCAAAGGCGTTTACTCGCTCGACGAGCCGCTGGTCTTCACCCCCGAAGACTCTGGCACGGCGCAATCGCCCACCATCTACACCGCCTACCCGGGCGAAAAGCCCATCCTCAGCGGAGGCGTGGTGCTATCGGGATGGAAGGTGAACGAGCGGGGACACTGGGAGATCAACCTGCCGCAGGTGGCAAGCGGTGAGTGGAACTTCATCCAGCTGTGGGTGAACGGCGAACGCCGCTACCGCCCTCGCCTGCCAAAGGAAGGCTATTTCACCATCGCTGAGGCGATACAGCCGCCCGAAGGCAAGCCGGGCTGGGACCGCTTCCGCTTCCGCGAGGGTGACCTGCGCCCCGACTGGTACAGCCTGCAGGACGTGGAGATACTGGCGATACAGATATGGTCCATGGCACGCCTGCGTATTGCCCAGGTGGATACCGCCAACCGCGTGGTAACCTTCACCGGCGCCACCTCGCACCGCGAATGGTGGTCCGCGCTCAATCAGGGTAACCGCTATCTGGTGGAGAACGTGCGCGAGGCGCTGCAAAACCCGGGCGAATGGTATCTGGACCGCCGTACCGGCACCCTCACTTACATCCCCATGCCGGGCGAGACGCCGGAAAAGGCGGTGGTGGTTGCGCCCAAACTGCCGCGATTGATAGAACTGAAAGGCGACATGCAGGACAAACGGTGGGTACAGCACCTGATTTTTCGCGGATTGACCTTCGCGCATACAAACTGGGTAACGCCTCCGCAGGGCTACAGCTGCTGGCAGGCTGAGGTGCTTGTGGGCGGTGCGATTTCCGCACAGGGCGCGCGGGATTGCGCCTTCGAAGACTGCCGGGTAACGCACGTGGGCGATTACGCCTTCGACTTCGGGCAGGGGTGCAAGCGCAACCGCGTGGAACGCTGCGAGATGACCGATATGGGCGCAGGAGGGATCAAAATCGGCACGATGAACATCCCGCAGGACGAGGAACAGGTGGTCAGCCATCACGTGGTGCGCGATAGCCTGATCGCGCATGGTGGCAGACTTCACGCCGCGTCGGTCGGCGTGTGGATTGGGCAGTCACCTTACAATCGCATCGAGCATAATGAAATCTGTGACTTCTACTCCGTTGGTGTCTCCGTTGGCTGGACATGGGGCTATACACAGCATCTGGGGCACCATAACACCATCGCCTACAACCACATTCACGACCTGGGACAGGGTGTGCTCAGCGACTTAGGTGGTATCTATACGCTGGGACTGCAGGAAGGCTCACTGATCCACCATAACCTCATCCACGACATCGGCAGCTTCTCTTACGGTGGATGGGGCATCTACTTTGACGAAGGCACTACCCACATCCTGGCGGAGAACAACGTGGTCTATCGCACCAAAACGGGTGGGTTCCATCAGCACTACGGCAAGGAGAACCGCGTGGTGAACAACATCCTTGCCTACGCCCGCGAGGGGCAAATCCAGCGCACTCGGCAGGAACCGCACCTCTCCTTCACCTTCGAACGCAACATCGTGATATGGAAGGAGGGTCCCCTCCTGCACGGCAACTGGGGTGATGACCAGTACAGGCTGGACTATAACCTCTACTGGCACGAGGGCGGCGGCGAGGTGCGCTTCGCAAACTGGAGCTTTGAGGAGTGGAAGGCTCGCGGGCAGGACGTGCATTCACTCATCGCCGACCCGCTGTTTGTCAATCCCGGAAAGGGCGATTTTCGGCTGAAGCCGGGGTCCCCTGCGCTGAAGTTGGGCTTCAAGCCGATAGACCTGTCGCGCACCGGCAGGCTGACAAACCGGCGAAAGGGCGGAACACCGTTGGCTCATCCCGCCTTTCCGATAAGCAGATAAGATTCACCTGAAGAGGGCAGCCCGCTGTGGTTGCCCTCCCCTACATTGTGCTCAGCGGTTCGTGCGCTACGGTATAGGCGAACACACGCGCCGCTCCCGCTGATAATAATGCCTTTGCCGCCTCGTTCAAGGTGCTGCCCGTCGTCCAAACGTCGTCAATCAACAACACAGTTCTGCCCACGACCTGCTGGCTTTGCACCACGCGGAACGCATCGCGCACGTTCTGACGTCGTTCGCTTGCATCCAAACCGACCTGCGGGCGATGATAGACCACGCGCTCCAGCACGCCTTGTATCAGGCTCAGTCCTGTGTGGTAGCAGAAATGGGCGGCAATCAACAGGCTCTGGTTGAAACCGCGCTCGCGTTCCCGTTGCGGATGGATGGGCATGGGGATAACGACCTCTGCAGAGTGAAGCGGCTCGGTGAGCGGACTTTGCCAGCCCGTGACCAGCAGGTCCGCCAGCGCAGGAGCTACAGCAGGGCGTTTGCCGTATTTACAGCGGTGGATGGCGCTCTGAACCACGCCGCGATAGTGTGCCGCGGCGCGTACTGCCTCCATCACAAGCGGATTTGCCCTGCACGACGCGCAAAACTCCTCTGGCGACAGGGGCGTGCCACAACGATTGCACACGGGCGGTGCCACATACTCAATCTGTCCAGCGCACTCCTCACACCAACCTTCAATTCCCACCAGTCCACAGCCGGCACAACGCGGCGGGTAAAGGGCATCCAGAATCTCGTGCCAGAGCCTTCGTGCCCACCTCATAGTGCCCGGGCGATAACCGCCATACTGCGCGAGTCCAGTTTGGTCGTATCGGGGATTTCGAAGCGGTTGCCGTCCATGTCGGTGATAATCAGGCGGGTGGGAGTGACCTCCTGCACGTTATCGCGCAGATGGCGCACCTGATACACCCTGCGTCCGCGATTGGTCTGCACATCCCAGGTAATGGTGCCGTACTCCTCACGCACGGAATACACCTTTTGCACCACCGGCACGAAGTAGCGTCTGTCCAGCTCCTCCTCGATGATTCGGCGCGATTCGGGGTCCAGCCCATGCAGGGATTTGAGGATGCCTATCTCCTGGTCTGCACCGTCACGCAGGCTGAGGAAATGGTTGGGGTCGGATAGTGGGAAACAGCGTACCACATGCACGCGCAGCACGCTCCGCTCGCCCTCGATGGTCATCCGGATCTGGCTGGAACCGGGCGTGCGAAAAAGCCGAATCTGCGACGGCTCCAGAAAGCGCACCTCAAAGTTCGGCACGTCCCGGAAACGAAGCATATCCAGGCTGACGCCACGACTGTCGACATTCATCATCTCAGCATTCCTCTTGTGGGGTGAGGGTTCACAGCGATATTATACTTCTTTCTCCCTGCTTTGGCAAAATCGCATGTTATCCTGTGCCTCCTGACAGCGGATAAAAGCACGCCGCACGGTGTCCCTTGCCCACCTCGCGCAGTTCCGGCTCCTCCTCACGACACCGCTCCTGCGCAATCGGACAGCGTGTATGGAACCGGCAGCCGGTCGGCACGCGGGTAGCGGTGGGCGCATCGCCAGTAGGTAGCCGTCGCGGGCGGCGCGCCTGAGAGGGCATCGGCTCCAGCACCGCGTCCAACAGGGTGCGCGTATAGGGGTGCGCAGGCTCGGTAAACAGCCTCTGCACGGGTGCGCACTCCACGATTTTGCCCAGATACATCACCTCCACGCGGGAGCATACCTGTCGCACCGCGTGCAGGTCGTGCGTGACGAACAGGATAGCCATGTTCAGCTCCTCCTGCAGTTCGCGAAGCAGGCGATGTATCTGCGCCCGGATGGAGAGGTCTAACGCGGAGGTCGGCTCGTCGGCGACCAGCAGGCGCGGCTGGGTGGCGATGGCACGGGCGATGCAGATGCGCTGGCGTTGACCTCCCGAAAACTCGTGCGGGTAGCGATGCAGGTGTTCCCGGCTCAGCCCGACACGCTCCAGCAATCGCCCCGCCTGTTCCCATGCCTGCCTGCCCCTCGCGATGCGGTGCACCTCCAGCGGCTCGGCAAGGATGGCTCCCACGCGCATACGCGGGTTCAGCGACGCCATCGGGTCCTGAAACACAATCTGCATCTGCGCACGCAGGGGGCGCATCTCGCGCTCGGGCAGACGATGCAGAGGGCGCCCGTCAAACCACACCTCGCCGGCGGTTAGGGGAAGCAGGCGTAGCAACGCCCGGGCAAGCGTGCTTTTGCCGCTGCCGCTCTCGCCTACCAGCCCCACCGCCTCGCCCGCATGGATACGCAGGTCCACTCCATCCACCGCACGCACCACCTCGCCGTGCGCCAGCGGAAAATACACCTTCAGCCCCTTTATCTCCACCAGCGGATGCGCGCTCATCCTGCCTGTCCTACCGCCTCCAGCAATCGTTGAGTATAAGGATGACGAGGATGCTCCAGCACCTCATACACACTGCCCGATTCCACTATCCTTCCCTCGTGCATCACCAGCACCCGGTCGCAGGTGTACGCCACCACGCCGATGTCATGGGTAATCAGCAGAACGGCGGTTCCCTGCTGTTCCTGCATCTCGCGCATCAGGTGCAGGATTTGCAACTGCACGGTGACGTCCAGCGCGGTGCTGGGTTCGTCGGCAATGAGCAGGCGCGGATGGCAGATAAACGCCATGGCAATCATCACGCGCTGTCGCTGTCCTCCCGAAAGCTCATGGGGGTAACGTCGCGCGATGCGTTCGGGGTCGGGCAGGTGCACCGCGCTCAGCATCTGTATCGCCAGCGCATTAGGGTCCCCTTCGGCGCGGTCACGATGCAGGCGCGCCGCCTCCGCTACCTGCTCACCGATGCGCATGACGGGGTTCAGACAGGTGAAAGGATCCTGAAAAATCATCGCGATGTCTCCGCCGCGCACCCGGCGCATTTGCGCTTCGCTCAGCTCGTGCAGAGGTAGTCCGTCAAACCGAATACTGCCGCGCACGATACGCGCCCCTGGAGGCAGAAGGCGCATGATGGAGAGCGCAGTTATCGTCTTGCCGGAACCGCTCTCGCCCACGATGCCGACCGTCTCGCCGGGCATCACCTCAAAGCCGACATCCTGCACCACCGGCGGAGCGTCACCAAAGGCGACCGTCAGCCCTTCCACCTTCAACAGGGGTTCAGAAACCGTACTCATGCGCCTTCGCTAACCGCTCCTCCACATAGGCATAAAAGCGATGATTGGGGATGCCTTCGTGCGCCAGCACCATCCGCGCGTAGGGTCGCCCCTGGATGTACAGCAGATGGCTCTCCAGCGCACACTGGTCGTGCTTGCGGTCGACGCGCAGGAAGTGACGCAGACTGCTATCCGGCACGTCGTCACGCTGGTCTTCGGGTACCGCCGCCAAAAACGTCAGGCGGTAAACATCTTCCCAGTCCATCTCCAGTTGCTTAAAGTTCTGCAGGATATACTCCGCCATCTCGCGGTCTTTGTCGCCGTATTCCAGCACGTACTTCTCTAAGGTGTCTATGGCATCTGCCAGAAACATACCGACCGCCACTCCCAGGTTCCACACCTTGCCTGCCATCACTATCGCAGCATCATCCGATGCGCCGGGTCCCACGCGATGGCGGATATACATGTACTGTACATCTGGGTCATGCGCGCGTTCCACTCCCACAATCAACCCGCTGGCGCGAAAGTCGTCCAGCTCGTGCTCGTGCGCCTGTTTCGCCAGCTGATAGCCATCCAGCCCCATCCGCTCCATCACCTGCGTGTTGACCAGATAGCCTCTTCCCCCGCCAATCGTCCAGCCGGTGCGTTCCTCCACCACTTTGCGCACGTCAGGGTCATCGCGGAATCCGCCCAGAAACAGCCCGCGCAGGACGTCCTCGGGGTCAACGTGCAGGTGACGCAAGGTGCTGATGGTCAGAAGGGGTACGCCCTCTTCGTCCATCAGCTCGGGGCGTTCTCCCGCGACAACCCGCTCGGCGTATCGACGGATGTCGTCAATGAGCGCCTGTCGCGCGGCGCGGATGGCATGTGGGTCGCGGCGCAGAGCGCGGGCGATATGGTCGATAGTGGTATTGGGATAGCGTCGCCCATGAAACGCGCCGTGCCCCTCGTGGGCATGTCCCTCTATCGCCTGCATCAGCAGGAGCTCTTCCACATCCCAGCTACAGCGCAGGGTCTCCTCCGCGTCCATCTCGGCGAAATCGCGCCGGATGATGTCTGGTGGTGCAACAAGGTCATGTTTATGGCTCACGGGATTGCCTCCAGCCGTTTCAGGATGTGTCTACATCATAACATAAAAGACGGGAAGGAAAAACTCCTCTCCCGTCCTCTCCCCGACGCGGGGAGAGGTAAATCTGCCAGTGAACCGTCTGTAGGGGCAACCCTTGTGGTTGTCCACTTCGCAGGCGGGGAAGACAACCCCTCTCCCGACCTCTCCCCGACGCGGGGAGAGGAGAATCTCCCCTTCCCTCGCAGGGAAGGGGCTGGGGGTTAGGTTGCTTTATGGAATCATCGAACCTCTCTCCGACGCAGTACAGCTCCTCCTAACCTCCCCGCAAAGCCCTCACCCTGACCCTCTCCCACAAGGAGAGGGCAAAACGTCTCAGCGGGAGCCTCGCCCTCCAAAAGATGTTGTAGGGGCAACCCCCTGTGGTTGCCCACCGAGAATCAGGACAGCCCCACCTAGGCGCGCAGGAATTGTCCCCCTGCTTGCGGGGGGACTACAGGGGGGCTAACAATCCCCCTGCTTGCGGGGGGACGACAGGGGGGCCGGCACCTCAAACGGCTCGGCGGGAGCCTCGCCCTCCACAGAATGACATAGCCCCTGCGTTGCTATCCCCTCTGAGGTGCGGTACAATACGGGTAACCGATGGCACGTGTACTGGCTCTGGACATAGGAGAACGACGTATTGGTGTGGCGGTCAGCGACGAAACCGCGACCATCTCTCAGCCGCTGGCGGTGATTTCGCGCGAAGGCGTGGCAAAGGACGTGGCGCGGATAGCGCAGCTGATTCGGGAACACGCCGTCGGCGAGGTGGTGGTGGGGCTACCTTACACCCTGCGAGGCGAGCAAGCGCAATCGGCGCAAAAGGTGCATCAGTTTATCTCTCACCTGCGCGATGCATTAAACGTTCCCGTAATGCTGGTGGACGAGCGACTGAGCACCGTCGAGGCGGACAGGCGCATGAGCGAGGCGGACGTTCGGCGCGGGGTGCGCAGGCAGAGGGTGGATGCGGTGGCAGCGGCGCTGATTCTGGAGCGATACCTGAGCCAGCGTTCGGCAAAGAGGACGGATGGAACCGAAAAGCGTGCAATATAGATGGCTGATAGCCGCAGGCATTGCGCTAACGGTGCTCCTGCTGGCGGGAGGATGGCTCTGGTGGCAGTTCCAGCCTGTGGGAAAAGGCTCCCTGCGATTGGTGCGAATTACGCCCGGCATGAGCGCGCGCCAGATTGGGCAGAAACTGCAACAGATGGGCATCATCCGGCGGGCGTGGACGTTCGAGTGGGTGGTGCGCTGGAAGGGCTGGGGAAGCCGCCTGAAGCCGGGACAGTATGAACTGCGCCCGAACATGTCGCCCCAGCAGATTGCGCGAATCATCGCCGAGGGGCGCGTGGCAACCAGCTGGGTGACCATCCCGGAAGGTTATACCATTCGGCAGATTGCACGTTTGCTGGAGGAGCGCGGCGTGGCTGAGGCGGAAGAGTTCGTGCGACTGGCAACCACCGAAGGCGATACCTTTAAAGCGTCGTTCCCCCTGCCGAAAAACCTGGAGGGCTATCTCTTCCCGAATACCTACCGATTTCCGCGAGGCACTGGCGCACGCCCCGCAATCCAGGCGATGATTTCCCTGCTGGACAGGGAGGTTTACCAGAAGTATCGCGCCGAGATCGAGGGATCGGGGTTCACCTTTCATCAGATATTGACGATTGCTTCGATGATAGAACGGGAGGCGAAGGTGCCGGAAGACCGCCCGCTGATTTCCGCCGTCATCCGCAACCGACTGCGCCGCGGGATGAGGCTGGAGATCGACGCAACGGTGTTATATGCACTGGGCGTGCATAAGTCGCGCGTGCTGTATCGTGACCTGGACGTGGATTCCGATTATAATACGTACAGGCGGAAAGGGCTACCGCCGGGACCCATCGCCAACCCAGGCAGTGCCTGTATTGAGGCGGCATTGCGCCCGGCGCAGGTAGACTATCTGTATTACGTAGCCCGCCCGGACGGCAGTCATATTTTCACGCGCACATTGCAGGAGCACCATGTTGCCGTTGCCCGGGCGCGAAGGGAGCGAGCGCGAGCGATACCATGAACAAACGAGGGTGGCTTCGCTGGTGCCCCGACGAGGTGGTTTCCAGCGTCGCCGAGATCGACCCGGCAAAGCTGAAACAGCAGGGCATTCAGGCGGTTTTGCTGGACCTGGATAACACCCTGGTACCCTGGCAGCGGCTGGATGTGCCCGACGGGGTTCGCCAGTGGATTGAGGCGATGAAGGGAGCAGGTTTGCGTCTGTGCCTGGTCTCCAATACCCGTCGCAGGCGCAGGCTGGAGATTCTGGCGAAGGAGCTGGGCGTTGCCTACGTGCCCAAGGCATTCAAGCCCCGCCGATACGGGCTGCGTCAGGCACTGGAGCGTTTGAAAGCCACCCCCCAGCAGGCGGTGATGATAGGCGACCAGATTTTTACCGACGTGTGGGGTGGCAACCGCATGGGGATGCGCACCATCCTCGTGATGCCGATGGCAAGGCACGAGTTTCTCGGCACGAAGGTAAGTCGGCTTCTGGAGCGAATCTTACTGTGGGCGTATCGCCGATCCGGAGCACTGAAGCAGACGGCGGGAACCGAAAGAACAATATGAACGTCAAACAGATAAAGGGGGAGTGGGTTCGTGAGGGTAATTACTGGGCGGACACAGGTCGTAGGCGTGATGGGCTACCCGGTCGAGCACAGCCTCTCGCCGGCGATGCATAACGCCGCGTTTGAAGCGCTGAACATGGATTGGATCTACGTGCCCCTGCTCACCCCGCCAGAGAGCGTACAGGACGCCGTCGCTGGACTGCGTGCGATGAGTTTTCGCGGCGCGAACATTACTGTGCCGCTGAAGGAGCTGATACCGCCACTGATGGACGAACTGAGTGAGGTGGCAAAGCAAATCGGCGCAGTGAACACCGTTTACCGGCGTGAGGACGGTGCACTGTGCGGCACGAGCACCGATGGCATCGGCTTCCTGCGCTCGCTGGAGTCCGAGCAAGTATCCCTCGGTGAGGACCTGGAAGTGGTGGTGCTGGGCACGGGCGGTTCAGCGCGAGCGGTGGCAAATGCGCTGATTCAGGTCGGTGCAAGCGTCATCGTGGTCAGCCGGCACAGAGACCGGGCGGCACAGATGCTGTGGGAACTGGGAGCGGAGGCTCATGCGCTGCAGTATACCGACCCGGCGGTGGTGGATGTGATGCGAAAGGCACGGGTGCTGGTGAACACCACTCCGCTGGGGCTGTATCCCCATGTAGAGGAGATGCCGCCGATCCCGCTGGAGGGGCTGCACCCGGATATGCTGGTGTATGACCTGATTTACAATCCGCCGGTGAGTCGGCTGCTGCGCGAAGCGCAAAAAAGAGGATGTGCCATCATGAATGGCGTAAAAATGCTGGTGTATCAGGGAGCGGAATCGTTTCGGCTGTGGACAGGGCAATACCCACCAGTGGATGTGATGGAACAGGTGGTGCGCAAAGCGCTGGGTATGGAGTTCGCAGGACAGGTTGTGTAGAAGGTATTGCGCGTCCTGTGGTATCATGCTATAATCGCTTGTCTGGGAGCAAGGAATCATCCGTAAAACCAGCACCTGGCGCGAACGAGCACCAGGCGCGACCGAAACGACGAGACGGGGTGAGAGAGCGATGGCAACTGTACGAAAAAGCCTGGGCGAATACCTGGTCGAGAGGGGATACGTCACCCGCGAACAGCTGGAACAGGCGCAAAAAATTCAGCGCAGTTCGGGCGGTGACCTGGGCAGGATACTGGTAGACAACCAGTGGGCAACGCCTGCTCAGGTGGCGGAAGCGCGAGCGCAGGAACTGGGGGTTCCTTTTGTCGACCTGAACACCTTCACGATTGACCCCAGCGCGGTGAACGTTGTTCCTGAACGCATTGCTCGCCAGCACAAGGTGGTCCCTATCCTCAAAGACGGCAACGTGTTGACGGTAGCAATGGCGGATGTGAACAACGTGCTGGCGTTTGATGACCTGAGGCTTGTTTCGCGATGCACCATTCGCCCCGCGCTGGCAGCGGCGGACGCCATCGAAGAGGCGATTAACCGTGCCTATCAGTCGGTGGTGGGCAGAGCTCCTGAACAGGAAGCACAGGCCGCGGCGGCACCGGTTGGCGGGGGAATGATGGCGCAAATCAAAGCCGACATCGCGCAGGTTGGCGTGGGCATGGATGTGGATGAGGAGGACGTAGAAAGCGCCGCGCGCGTCGCCGAAGAGGCGCCCATTGTGCGCATCGCCAACACCATCATCCAGCAGGCAGTGAAAGAGCGCGCTTCGGATATCCACGTGGAACCCCAGGAGCGCGGCGTGCGCATCCGCTACCGCATTGACGGTGTTCTGCACGAAATCATGACCCTGCCCAAGTACATTCAGGCGCCGCTCATCTCCCGTTACAAGATTATGGCGGAAATGAACATCGCCGAGCGACGCCTGCCGCAAGACGGACGCATCCCCATCCGGGTGGAAGGTAAAGACTACGACCTGCGTGTCTCTTCTATCCCCGTGCACCTGAGCTCCGGCATGGGCGAGAAAATCGTCATGCGTATCCTGGATAAAACCAGCATCCTCATCGGTCTGGAAAAACTGGGCTTCACCCCTGAAGTGCAGGCTCAGCTCGAGGAGCTGGTCGTCCAGCCGAACGGTATGGTGCTCTCTACCGGTCCCACAGGTTCGGGGAAGACCACAACCCAGTACTCCGTCCTGCACAAGCTGAACTCCATCGAGAAGAACATCATCACCATCGAGGACCCGGTGGAGTACCAGCTGCCGGGCATCAGCCAGGTGCAGGTAAACCGTAAAGCGGGGTTAACGTTCGCCAACGCTCTCCGCTCCTTCCTGCGCCAGGACCCGGATATCATCATGGTCGGTGAAATGCGCGACCTGGAGACCGCCGAAATCGCCATCGAGGCGTCGCTGACCGGACACCTGGTGTTAACCACCCTGCACACCAACGATGCGCCGTCCGCCGTTATCCGTATGGTGGATATGGGCGTGGAGCCTTACCTGATCTCTGCTACTGTGATTGGTGTTCTCGCACAGCGTCTGGCACGTCGCCTCTGCCCGCACTGCAAAGAGCCGTACGAAGTGCCCGCTGCCGACCTGCGGCGCTTCGGCTTCCGCCCCGAACACCCCGAACAGATGGTTACCCTGTGGCGCGGGCGAGGGTGCGAGGCGTGCCGATATACCGGGTTCCGCGGACGTATCGGCATCTTTGAACTGATGCGGGTGAACGACGAAATCGCAGAGCTGATTGTCCGGCGCGCACCGCTGGCAGACATCCGTGACGCCGCGAAGGCGAACGGCATGCACGAACTGCGCGAAGACGGCTTGCTGAAAGTGCTGGAAGGCGTCACCACGCCGGACGAAGTGATGCGCGTGGTCTTCACCGCAGGACACTAATCTCAAAGGGAGGCAGAAGTTTCCGTGGAGCAGACAACGCAGTTCGATATCGAACCGACAATCGGAGGACAACCGGGCGCAACCTCCGCTGCGTCGGCAGTACGCCCGCGCAGCCTGGAGGATGCCCATATCGACGACCTCCTGCGCATCGTGGTGGAAAAAGGAGCATCCGACCTGCACCTGTGCGCAGGCGTACCCCCTGTTATTCGCGTGGATGGCAGGTTAATTCCCACCAATTATGAAAAAGCCACACCGCAGGATACCCAGCGGTTGATGTACGATATCCTGACCGACGAGCAAATCCAGCGGTTCGAAAGCACGCTGGAGCTGGACTTCTCGTACTCGCTGGGCAAGATGGCGCGGTTCCGCGTGAATGTGTACCGCGACCGGGGAGCGGTCGCCGCGGCGTTCCGCCTGATTCCGACCCGCATCCCCACCATTCGCGAGCTGAACCTGCCGCCCGTGCTGGAAGAGCTCACCCGGCTGCCGCGCGGGCTTATCATCGTGACCGGTCCCACCGGTTCGGGTAAGTCCACCACGCAGGCGGCGATGATTAACCAGATTAACATGGAGCGGAGCGTGCACATCGTGACCATCGAGGACCCGATTGAATACCTGCACACGCACCGCTTCAGCATCATCAACCAGCGCGAGCTGGGACAGGATACCAAATCGTTCCACAACGCCCTGCGTGCGGTTCTGCGCGAGGACCCAGACGTCATCCTCGTGGGCGAGATGCGCGACCCGGAGACCATCGCCTTAGCGATTACCGCTGCCGAGACGGGACACCTGGTGCTGGCAACCTTGCACACCAACAGCGCCGCCACCACCATTGACCGTATCGTGGACGTGTTCCCGCCCGGTCAGCAGGAGCAAATCCGAATCCAGCTGTCCAACAGCATCCAGGCGGTCATCTGCCAGCAGTTACTGCCGCGCGCAGGACAACCCGGACGTGTGCCTGCCGTGGAGGTGATGATTGCCACGCCGGCAATCCGAAACCTCATCCGCGAGAACAAGGCACACCAGATTACCTCGGTGATACAAACCAGCGCGAATGTGGGCATGCAGACGATGGACCAGTCCCTGCGTGACCTGTACATGAAGGGCTGGATTACGCTGGAAGAGGCTCTGTCGCGGGCGATGAACCCCGACGAGCTGAAGAAGCTGATTACGCCGACCGTGACCGAGGGAACGGTGGGCGTGCGTGGGCGGTAGCCGGCAGGCATAAGCGTGAAGTAATCGGTGAAGGTGCTGGGCTCTGCCCAGCACCTCCAGAAGGAGGGGTAAACGATGCCAACCTTTGCGTACACCTTCCGCGACTCGATGGGCACGGTGCGTTCGGGCACCTCTGAGGCGGAAAGCGCGGAAATCCTGCGCAAGCGACTGCAGGAACAGGGCTTTACCGTCACCGAGGTGCGCCAGATTCGCGCACAGCGTCCCGGAGGCGGATGGGGGCGCGTGAAACTGTCGGACCTGGCGATTTTCTGCCGCCAGTTCTCCACCATGCAGGATGCGGGCGTTTCCATCGTGCGCAGTCTGGACGTTCTGGCTCAGCAGACGCAAAGCCCCAAACTGCGCCGCATCATCATGGACATCCAGGCGGAGGTGGAAGCCGGACAAACGCTCTCCAAAGCGATGAGCAAATACCCGAACGTGTTCTCCAACCTGTTCATCGGCTTGATCCGAGCCGGTGAAGTGGGTGGCGTTCTGGAGGAGAGCCTTCAGCGTCTGGCAGCCTTCCTGGAAGCGGATGTGGCACTGCGCCGGAAGGTGAAAGCCGCCCTAACCTACCCGACCATCGTGGTGATTGCCGCGCTGGCAATCGTCATCGGGCTGGTGACCTTCATCCTGCCCAAGTTCTTCGACGTGTTCAGGGACCTGGGCATCAAGGACTTCCCGGTGATGACGCAGATGCTGATGGACTTCAGCAACTTTCTCACCAGCCGATGGTACGTGATGATTGCCATCGTGGTGCTGGTGGTCATGGCATTCCGTATGTTTGTGCGCACACGCATTGGACGCCGGCTCTATGACCGCCTGAAACTGAAACTGCCGGTGTTCGGTCCGCTCAACCACAAGATTGCTCTGGCGCGGTTCTCGCGCACGCTCAGCACCCTGCTCAGCTCCGGCGTGCCCATCCTGCAGGCGCTGGAAACGGTGGCGGGAACGGTGGCAAACGAGATTATCGCCGAGGCGGTGATGGAAGCCCGTGCCCGCATCCGCGAGGGTGACCGAATCGGACCACCTCTGGAGAAGAGCGGCATGTTCCCGCCGATGGTGGTGCACATGATTTCCATCGGTGAGGAATCGGGTGCGCTGGACCAGATGCTGTCCAAAGTGGCGGACTTCTATGAGTCCGAAGTGGAGTCCACCCTGCAATCGCTCACATCGGCGATTGAACCCGTGCTCATCGTCCTGCTGGGCGGCATGGTGGGCTTCATCGTCATCTCCCTGCTTCTGCCGCTGATCACTGCAGTGCAGAACCTGGCAGGCGGACAGCAGGAAGGCGGAGCTGGCGGATAAAATTCGGGGGGCGGGGTTCCGCCCCCCTTTCCAGAGGGAGACGCAAATCAACGGGTGATGCCGGATTGGTACATTGGGCTGGTGGTTTTTATCTATGGGGCGGTGGTGGGCAGCTTCCTGAACGTGCTTATCTACCGCCTCCCGCGTGGTTTATCCATTGTCAAGCCACGCTCCCACTGCCCAAACTGTAAGACCGAGCTGGGTGTGAAAGACCTGGTGCCTCTGCTGAGCTTTTTATGGCAGAGGGGCAAATGTCGTTATTGTGGCGCGCGCATCTCGTGGCGCTATTTCTGGGTGGAACTCGCTACCGGCTTGCTGTTTCTGGGCATCTACTGGCGCTACGGCTGGAGCTGGGATACCGTATTCTATGTGCTGTTCACAGCGGCGCTGATTGCTGCCTTTTTCATTGACCTGGAACACTTTTTGATACCGGACGGCTTAAACGTTTTCATGCTGGTGCTGGGGGTTGCCCGCAACATTGTGTTGATTGAGGAAGGCAACCCGCAGGCGTGGGTAAGGGTGGCAGGTTGGAATCTGCCCTATGCGCTGGTGGGAGCAGTGGCTTGCACTGCGATATTTGCAACTATCGCTTTGATGGGGCGAGTGATGTTTCGAAAGGATGCGATGGGATTTGGAGATGTCAAGCTGGCGCGAGCCATCGGCGCAATGATGCCGTTGAAGCTGGCTCTGCTGGCTTTTGCTGGATCGGTGGCGCTGGGAGCGATTGTGGGAGGGCTTCTGGTTGCGTTCACATTAAAGAAACAGTCCCCCGCCGAAACCACGCCCGCTGACACCACTCCAACAACCCCTCCCGAGCCGATAGGACAGATGCTCCTGTACAGCCTGGCTCTGCTGGTTGCGCTGGATGTGCTGGTGTTCTTCTATGATGGGGTGCGTTCTTTGTTCTCTTCGCGCAAGGCTTCCGCAACCTCCGAAGCGGAAGAGGAGTTCGTGCCCGGTTTAACCACCATCCCCTTCGGTCCGTACATTGTTGCCGCCACCCTGATTGCACTCATCGGTAAGCCCTATGTGCTGGCGCTGTGGGACGCCTACTGGCGCTGGGCGACGGGAGGAGGATAGAGGATGTCAGCGCAAACGACTCCCAAACTGCTTACCTACGACGAATGGCTGAGGCTCCCCGAGACGAATCAGCCGTGCGAAGTGATTGATGGGGTACTGAGAGTGTTACCTGCACCGGGTTACATACATCAGCAGCTCGTGTGTCGTCTGCTTCTGCTGATGGAACAACATGTGCCAGAAATGCGAGGTGAGATACTCCCCTCCCCCATGGATGTCATCATCTCCCGCTCGCCGCTGAGGGTGCGCCAGCCCGACATCATGGTGGCGCTTTATCGCGAGGGGAGTTATCAAAACGAGCAGGAACTGATGGCGGCACCGCACGGAGAAGTGGTTCCAGACCTTGTTGTAGAAATACTCTCCCCAGGGGAAACACGCACCTCCCTCAGCGCGAAGATAGAAGACTACCGGCACGTAGGGGTGCGTGAGATCTGGCTGGTCAGCCCCGAAGCCGAAACGGTGGAGGTGTTGCGCCTGAACCAGCGGGGCGTTGAGCGTATCGGCTTGTACGGCAAGGGAGATACTGTGCGTTCGGAGGTTCTGCCAGATTTGCAGATAGACACCAGCCGCCTCTTCGCGTGAAGGAACAATACGCCCGGAGGCGTCGTCAAAACCGACAGGAAAGGAACGAGGTGACCGACTATGCGAGACCGGATAAACATCCGCGCGTTTACGATGGTGGAGATGCTGACGGTGATAGCCATTATCGCCGTGCTCGCTGCCATCATCTTTCCGGTAGCGGCAACGGTGCGTGAGCAGGCACGCCGTACCACCACCATGTCCAATTTGCACCAGATACAGGTCGCGTTGAAGATGTACAAACAGGACAACCGCGTGTATCCCGAGGCGTTACTGGGCTACGTGGAGCTGATCAACAACTCGCAGGTAACGCCTGCCGACCGGATACGGGGCGGTTTCCTGTACCAGGCGTACATCCGCGACATCAACATCTTCCGCAGCCCGAACAACCCGGTAAACGACAAGACCAGCTGGAAAGCGGTAGAGGTGCTTCTGCCCGACCCGAACAACCCCAGCCAGCGCGTGAACGAAATCAACGGTGCGCTGGTCACCCGTCCGTACTATCTGCTGGATAGCATGGACATCGGGCCCACCTGTCCGGGAAGCGGAGTGTACGAGCAACACTACAGCCTGTATCGTCCGTATCTGCCCACGAACAACACCGCCGGTCCGCTGGACGACATGTGCCAGCTGCAGTACAACCTGCCGCCCGAGAACACTATCGTCACCTGGGTATCTGACCATCGCAGTTGCGACAGCTCGGGACAGCCGGCGCCCGGCAGCAAGGATATCGTGCTTCTGCTAAGCGGCACAGCCAAACCGGTGGACTCGCGAATCATCAAGCAGAAAATGACGGGCAACGACCCGAACTTCAGCAACGCTGGGCAGAACCGATTCTGGTGTCTGGACTAACAGAAACTATTGACCAAACCACCTGACGAAAGGCGGTGGAGGGGTGATGAACAAACGAAGAAGGGGACAAGCCTTCTCTCTGATTGAAGTGCTGGCAGCGATTGCCGTGCTGACCATCGGCATTCTGGTGATTCTGAAGCTGTTCCCGGGCGGGTTCTTTGTGACCCGTGCGGCGGAGAACCGCTCGTTCGCCAGCCGACTGGCTCAGCAGGAGATTGAGCGGTGGAAGAACAACGCGACCGCGCTGCCGGCAGGCGTTCTGGCGCTGGCGCCGTACTCCGACGGTAGCACCACCGGCGAGGCGATAGACGTCGGCGCACATCCCGATAACCTCGCACCGCCTTCACTGCCTCCGGGCATCGATGCCTATTACTACTCGGATATTAACCGCTGGCGGCGGGTGGTGGGCGAAAAGGTGCGCGTGCCTATCCCTGTGCCCACCGTGGCGGGACAGGGGTCGGTGTACGTGCTGGGTGCAGGTCCCTTCGTCGACCAGCCGCTGTACGACCCCGTTGCACAGGTGTGGCGACTGAATAATCTCAATGTGTACGGCTCGCCCATGGTGCGGATGCTATGGAACGCCCAGGAGGACGCGCCACCACCTCTGCGCGGTCCGCACCAGTACGCCATCGACTACGATGCCAGCGATGACGGCGCGTTCGACGACGTGGTTATCTGGTTCTATCCGACGTCCTACCCGCGCGACTTCACCATCTCGTACGACTATTACGACGGCAACGACGGATGGAAACTCAAATCGGTGTCCAAGACCATCCCCAACGTGGTGGGCTTAATCGGGGAACCGGTGCGCATTGAACTGCGCAGTTACACGGGTCCCGATGGCAAGCCCATTCTGGAATCGGGGTGGCGGATGCGCGCGGGCAGTGAGCTGGTCAGCCGGGAGTTCCGGCTCCTTCCGCTGGCGCAGAGCTGGTCAGACGACCCATACGAGTTCAAGATACTCTACGGCAACATCGGTCCCTACGCGAACGTGGGCGTGTTGCTGTTCAACCCGCGCGGACACAACTACACCGAGCGCACGGCTCGTGGTGTGGTGCCCCTGACCGCCCACATTGATTACACCGTGCTGGACTGGCACATCATCCGCGAGGACAGGCTGGTGCCCACCGTGCCGGCGGAGATTAAGCTGAACCTGCGCTTCCTGCGCAAGCGCGGCGACAAGCTGGACGACCAGACCACCTACGAAGGGCTGATCCGCGGGGTGAACTGGAACGCCCTGCCGCAGGGCGACCCGGTGCGCCAGCAACCTGACTTCGTGGCAGTGGACCTGCAAACCGGTCAGATTATCGACCCCATCGTGGGGCAGGGCGACTCCGGCTCCTACCAGGTGGACTACCGCAACGGCATCGTGAACGTGCTTGATCCGTCGCTGGCGGGGCACACCCTGCGCTTCTACTATCAGGCGGATGCGGACTGGGGCGTGCAGATTATGAAGCCGTATGAGATATACCGCGAGCGATACGGCAACCTGTTAAGCTATCGGGAGTTTTACGTGGGTGGAGGCTCCGATGGCGGCTCGCCAACCCGCATCTACTTCCCAGTGTGCGACGCTGGCAAGCAGGTCATCCTTGGCGAGGTGTTCTACAACGACAGCGTGCTGGGCAAGGACGTGATGCGGGGAGTGCTGGCGCGTATCAGCACCCGCACCGAATCGGTTGGCGGACGCCCGCTGTGCTACATAGACATCCGCGACATCAAACCCACGGCGGTTTCGCTGGACCTGGACGCCTACAGCACCTACGGCTACGTGGTGCGTGGAGTGAAAGGTGCGTCGTTCAAGGCGCGTGTTATCTGGAAGGAGAACAATCGCTGGCAGCGCTATGAGGTGGAAACCATCCTCACGCGCGAAGTGGAATAACATGAGTGATAGAGATATAACAGGGGTGACACCGATGAGAGATACAGGCAACATGAAAATAGGACAGGCGTTTACTCTGGTGGAACTGCTGGTGGTGATGGCGATTACCGCCATTATGCTGGGGCTTCTGCTTGGTCCCATGCTGCAAAGCTTCAACTTTACAAGGCGCGTCCAGCGGGTGGCTCAGGCACAGGATACCGCCCGCGACCTGATGGAGACCATCTCGCGCGAAATCGCCGACGCGGCATACGTGTTCGACAACTCACGCGTGCTCAACCCGCTGACCACCAGCAACCCGGTCAACGATGCCACCCTGCGCTTCGACCTGACTGATCGACAGGGCAACCCGGTCACCTTCTACCTGCCGTACACCAAGATCGACTTCGTGTTGCCAGAGCGTGTCACCCCGAACGGCACCGGAGTTACCGACCCGACCGACGGCAGTGACTATGTGCCGCCAGACCGCAGAGTGGGCAATCCGCCGCGCCTTCCCCTGCTGGCGGGGCGCACCGTCGTACGCTATTTCATCGCTCGCCGCGACCCAAGCCGACCCTACAGCAACCGCAACGAACAGCTGCTTGCTGTGGCGGCGGACAACCCGTACATCCTGTGGCGGGCGCAGTTCGTATTGTACGAGCGCAATGGTAATGGAGCATTTGTACCCAATACCCGATTGTTCAAGCTGGATGCGAACGGACAGCCGATCCTTGACGAGCCGGGCTTCTTCTATGACACGCGCATCGCCCCAAATGGCAGGTCGTACATGCAGAACTGGTTAGAGGTCAGCCGCCCGGTTACCGAAGTGGAAGATATCGACCTCATCAACGTGCAGTACAACCAGCAGGGGCAAATTGTGCAGGTGACCCCGCTGATACAGTTCCTGCCCGGACTGGTGACGGACGACCCGGCAGTGCCTACCGCGCTGGATGACGCGGCGAACGAAGTGCCCAACGCCATCCCAACCGCCTACATGACCAAGAAGGGCGGCTGGAGCAGTCCGTTTGCCGTTACCGTGTATCGGAGCCTTAATCCGCCGTTGTATTACACCACCACGATAGACCAGAACGGCAACCTGCTGATAGGGCGTGGTCCGTTGCTGTTCAACATCACCGCCTATCAGCTGATGGAGTCTTCGGGCTGTTACGATGAGGGCACGTGGGCGCAGGATGTCTGTTCCAATCTGCCGGACCCCTGGAACAACTGGGAGCGCAACCCCAATGCCATCGGTGCGCCCTATCCGTTCCTGGCGTGCACGGTGGATCCGCGCTCGGGAACGGTGAACTTCGCGCTTCCGGCGACGGTGGTGTTCCGTCCGGGCGAGCGACCGGTGTTCGAATATCTTGCCCGCAATACGCAGGTGGATGAGAGCGGGCGGCGCTACCTGCTTCTGTCGGAACCCGACATCAACAACACCGCTTCTAATAACCGGCAGAGCCCGTTGAAACTGCTGGCAACGGTTTCCATCGTGCCCGGCTCCGAGCGCATCTGGGGACCCGACCAGACCACACCGCCCGGCGTGGAGCCGCGACTGGTGCCGTACACCCGGGTTCCCTGGAACGTCACGCCGGGTCCGAACCAGTATCGCATCAACTACCGGGGCACGAACAATGGGCACCCGACCCTGCAGACAGGCTATGTGGAGTTCTGGCCGCTGTGGCAGATACCGTCGGGCACGCGCAGTGATGGCACGCCATACGACCTGCTTCGGGTCACCTATTGGATACAGACCAATACCGCGAACGATGTGGTGAAAGTGGACTACATGACGCGCTCGCAGTATACGCTGGCTATCAATATCAAGCTGTACGACCCAACAACGGGCGACCCGCTATTGATGTCGCTGACCACACAGGTGCGGGTACGCAACCTGTTACGATAGAGCGGGAGGGGGAATGCACAAAATGAACAGCAGAGACCGTCTTACCGGCGCCGTGTACACTCAGCGTGGTCAAACGCTGATTGTAGCCGTGGTGGTTATGTTCGTGATGATGTTCATGGGTGCGCTGTTCGTGGCGATTATCGGGCGCAACCTCGAAAACGCAGCGCGCAGCGGCAGGGTAACCGACGCGCAGTACTTCGCGGAAGCGGGTATCCAGTACGCTGACCAGCAGATCACCTTCAGCGAGGAGGGTGCGGACTGGCGCCCGGTGCCGGCAAACCTGCCTCCCGACCAGTGCCGCGACCCGGACTATCCATGGCTGCGTCCCTACGCGCCCACCGAATCCACCACGCTGAACCCCTGCGGCACGCCGGTCGCCGGACCCAGCGGCGGCTACAGTCGGGTGCTGTTCGAGAACGGGCGTGCGCTGATTCGGGTTACCTATAATCCGCGCCCCTATGACCCGAATGACCCCGAATCGGGTCCCCTCTCGCGTTATATCAAGATAGAATCCATCGGGCGAGTGGGCAGGATTGAACCCAACGACCCGACCATGCTCACCAGCGCGGCTACAGGGCTGCGACGCGAGATGGTGGCATATAAAGCCATCGGCATCACCGACTATCTGCGCTTCGTCACCAACCGCGACAACCGCGCCAACGTGATGGTAGAACTGGGCGTGCCCGAGGGTATCGTGGGACACGATGCCAGCGGCAACCCGATACCCGTCCGACTCATTTGGGGCAGTAATACCAGCGGCGCACCCATCCGAATCAACGGAAACATCCGCTGGTACGGCGAGGTGGAGCTGACCATGAACCCGCAAAACGGCGACCGGTTAGAGGTGGCGGGAGACATCCTGCTGGCGCCTAGGGCACAGGTCAGCGTGAACAATAATATCCTTCTGCCCAGCAGCAGTACCAGCTTCAGCACCTATGGCGGCGTCGTGCGCGATGGACGCATGGGAGTGGGCGTGGACGGCGGCGGACGCTCTATCACACGCCTGGAGCCACCGATTATCGACCTGACCGACCCTGCCACCAACGTCAACCGCTACTGGAGCATGACGCGCAACTCGGGTGCGCTGGTTGGCGGGCGCAATAGCGGGCTGTTCGGCTTTGGCAGGGGCATCTATATCAACAACCGCGCCGACGTCCTTCGCGAGCCGGGGCTGTTCGGCGGTCCCACCGTGCGTAGTGAGTTCCTGCGCCTGATCGATTCGCGCAACTGGCAGGGACCGTACTACGTTCCACCGGGCGCAATCATCCGTCTGAACCCCAACGGCTTCACCATCCAGCTGACGCGCGGGCGGTGGCGCGCACCCAACGGCTCCCCCACCAACGCCGTGACGATGGTGTGCACCTACCTGCCCGATGGGCGGCTGTCTCAGGACCTCCTGGACCCGTCGCTGAACAAGTCGGCGGTGGGTCTGCCCTTTGTGACGCCGTTTACAGGGGTCATCTACGCGGAGGGGAACGTGCGCATCCGCGGCATCATTCCTGCTGGCAAGCAGTTAACGGTGGTGTCTGGCGGCGACATCTTCATCGAGGGCAACCTGATGAAGCCGCGCCTGCCCAACGGTCAGCCCGACAACACCAGCGCGATTGCTCTGCTGGCGAAGAAGAATGTGGTGGTCAACACCACCCTGTTCATCGACCCCGAACTGGGCACGGAGGCGGGCAGCTGGAACGAGCAGGATGCACCGCTGAACTTCCCATCGTGGCATCGCGCTATCCTGCCCACCCAGCGCCAGTCCTTTGTGTTCTCGTCAGCCATTTCGCTGAACAACTACTACAGCAACACCTGGCCGCACGGCTTGAAACTGCTGGTGCGCCATGCGGCTATTGAGAACGAACAGACCAGCATCTTCCTGCATGTGAACTACCCGGTGAACGATACCAACGGCAACGGCGTTCTGGATGAAGACCTGTATCGCTTCCCGGGTGGGCTGTCTGATGCGCTGGGACTGCCTACCATCTATCTGGTGAACGCTTCAGGCGTGAACTACGAACACCTGGGGCTGGAGCTCCTGCGCAATATATCGCCCTTCAACTCCAACCCGCCGACGGACCCCACCAATCCGCGCAGCGACTACGTGCTGAACACCAGACCGGGCGATGAAAACCGGCTCACCTTTGAAGTCAACAGCGGTTGGGGCAACGCGCCCGCTAACGAGTACCACCTGAGCCGGGTGGCGGTGGTGCCGCTGGACATCGCCATCGAGGCGCTGATGTACGCGCAGGAGGGTTCGTTCGTGGTTCTGCCCGGCGAGTGGTTCAACACCGACCCGCGCGACACGTTCCCAATCGGTTCCAGCCCATCGTCGGTGGACCAGAACCTGCGCCGGCAGTTATACAACGTACAGACACCCATCTATCCGTTCTACGGACAACCTCTGGACATCCGCATCACCATCCGAGGCGCGATAGCCGAGAACCTGCCATGGGCAATCCAGGACCAGGGCGAGTGGCTGAAGAAGTGGGGATGGATCCCACCGCAGTACGGCAATTCGGGCATTCCGATACCGCCGTTCCATCTGCGCGACCCGCGAGACCCCACTCGCAATCTGCCAATGGGCTATAACCTGGTGATGGAGTACGACCCGGTGTTTACCACAGCGGGCGTGGTGCGCGTCGATCAGTATGGACGGCGTCTGCCGCCGATGCCGCGCCTGCCGGTCAGTCCGGGACTGCTCTATGTGGGGGAGATGAGGTGATATGGCTGTCCTCGCCTCGCAACGGGAGCCAGTGGTCTACCCTGAGTCCGATGGCAAGCCGATGGCGGACAACACAAAGCAGTTTCGTTGGATAGTGACCATCGAAGGAGGGCTCCAAGCGCTTTTCCATGACCGGGGCGCGGAACGCCGCCGTGCGCAACAGCGTGCCGAACGTCTGGCACAGCGATTACGTGAGCTGGGTATCGATCCCGAACAGATTGAGCCGAGAGAAGAAGGGTGATGGCTATGCGAAACCGACTGTTGATACTGATAGGACTGGGCGTCTTCGCCATGTGGCTGGGGATCTCTCGCACAGCACAGGGGGATGCTTATACGTACACCGCCGTGCGCAAGCAGATTCGCGTCTGCGTGCTGCAGGTCGGTAATAACCCCGTGCTTACCCCCTTCGTGTGGCACGTGCTGGACAGACGAACCGACTACAAGCCCGGCGGGTGGGATTTCGTCAACCCGCTGGCTGGACCGGGCAGCAGGAAGAACATGGCGCCCTACTGGGTGGTGAACCTGGACACGGTTTCGATGGAAGACCTGCGCAAGTTCGACGCCGCGGTCATTGCCACGCAGGGCAGTAACATCGCCTTCACCCCCGAACAGCGCGAAAAGCTGCGCAAATTTGTGGACGCGGGCGGTCTGCTCTGGATCGATAACCAGACGGCTTATACCATCGACACACGCGCGCCCCTTTTCCTCGACCTACAGTTCAACGACGAAGGGCTGACCAACGGACTGCTGGTATATCCCACCCATCCGCTGGTGAACATCCCCTACCCCATTCGGTTGGGGGAGCTGAACCGGATGGGCGCGGGCATTCGCGGCTCGCTGAGCGCGGTCGGCGCCGACCTGAACGCTCCCCCTGCACCCGGTGTGCTGGCTCCGATTGCGGTGCGCCAGGATAACCGACGCCCGGTGCTGATGGCAGGACAGTATGGCAGTGGGGCGGTAGTGGTTTCCTCTATCGGTATTGCCTATGCGCTCAGCCATGCGGTGGCTCCGCCGGGCGTTCCGGTCGCCAACGACAACTTTGCCGCCGCTGCGCCCCCGAACCTGAAGTTCGGCTACAACATGATTCAGTGGGCGTCGGCGTTTACCGCACAGCGCAAAAGCGCGCGCCGCACCTCGGGCACGTTCGAGAGTGCAGGGGCGCCGCTGGTGGAAAAGTGGGGATTGGCTGGACTGCAGGCAGTGGGCACGTTCGCCTCGGCACCGGTGTTCTACAACGGCGCGCTCTTTGTGGTCGGTGCGTCGCCTCTGGGTGGACTGCGCCTGTACTGCTTCGATGCCAACCCGCGCCGCGATATCGACGGCGATGGCAATGAGGATGATGGTCTGCCCGACCTGTGGCAGAGGGGCACGCCCTACGATGAGATATGGGAGGCTCCGCTGGGGTCGGAACCTGTTTCCACACCGCAAATCGTGGAGACACCAACCTCCAGCAACGACCCGCTTCAGCGTGCGCTGGTTGTGGTGACGCTGAAGAACGGCACCGTTCAGGCATACCGCGCCTTCCCGCGCACGGGAGGTATCAACTCGCCCATCGCCGGGCTGTCGGATGGCTCGAACCTAGTCTGGGAGCGCAACCTGCCCAACGCCGTGCCGTTTGATACCGATGATATTCCCGTTGCCGCCGCGGCGGAAGGGCTGATTGTGGTGCCCGCTATGCAGGCGGGTACGAGCGGCAATAACGGACGGCTGTATGTGCTGTGGGCGATCACCGGTGAGGTGATTAACTCCGGCAGTTCCGGGCAAGACTGGATACAGCCTCGCACCAACCTGCCCCTGATACGTGGTGGCGTCACACTGGGCTATGTGCAGGACAGAGGGCAAACGGGCGAAGGCTCCATCGCTTCCGACCTGATGGCTTACGTCTCCACTGCTCCCAGCTCCACTACGGGCACGCTGACCAGCGCCGTGTACGCTTTCTGGCTGGGCACGAAGGGTGAGGTGCTCAGCAACCCGAACAACGATAAGCGCACTTTTGTCACCCGCGCGCAGGGACGGCAGCTGCACATCTTCCTGGCGGACCCAACCAGCCCTTACACCCCGCTGAACCCGGTGGTGTGGGTGTATAACCGCCAGACGGACGGCTCGCTGGTGCTGGTAGACCGCTACGACCTGCCCGATTCGCGCGTGACGGTGAACGCAGGCACGATTCAGTTCTCCAGCCAGCCAGCCACCAACCCGGTGGTGGTAATGAACTACTTTATCGACTGGGGCAAGTCGCCCGGCACACCGGTACGCACCAGCGTGGGTATCGCCGACGTCGTGCCCAATCCGAGCAAAAACATCATGGGTCAGCCCGCGCTGGATGCCGGCGATAACGTGATTTATACCACCGATAATGGCAGTGTGTACGCCGTGCTGGAACAGCCGGGCAACCGAACGGTGATGCGCTGGCGCTGGCAGCTGCACAACGGATACACCGACCAGATTACGCCTCAACAGCAGGTGAACGTGCCCCCATCCCTGCAGCTGAAGCACACGCTGTTCGGCACGCCGCTGCCCTCCGGGCAGTACATCGGCATTAACCCGGTCGGCTTCTCTGCACCGCCTGCCGTGTTCGGCGACACCACCTACGCGGTGGCGGAGGCGCGCGCAAACTTCGGTCCGCCCATCGGCGAGATACCGGGCACGGTGCTGATGGCGTTCAACAACAACCCGCGCGTGGAACTGCGCCTGCGCGACGACAACGGCAACCCCATCGCCATCCCGGGCAACGCCACCCTGCAAATCCGGCAGGTGGACGTGATACGCAGTGCCAGCGGTCCTACGCAGTATACCTATGTGCAGCCGGCGCAGTATTCGGTCAACCGGGCTGGCGGAATCATCACCATCAATAACATGATGCCGGGCGCGGGCGGAGGCGGCGCAATATTCGCCTTCAGCCTGTCTCAGCCCACGCTGGTGGTGGTCACTGCAGGCAGTGAGCCGCCGCGCCAGTATTTCATCCAGCCTTCTACCTACAGCAACCTGAAGTGGTTCATGTTCATCCCGGCGGTGCGGGTGAAGGCATCGCCGGTAGTGGCGGGCGACGTGGTATACCTGCCGGTGCAGGTAGATGCGCCGGGAGTGCAGGTCTCTACGGTGATTGCGGTCTCTGCCGATCCCACCGCAACCGACCCCAGCATCCAGACGGGCGACGACGTGCCATTGATTACCCAGGACTCGGACAAGCCGAACCACGTGCTGTGGCCCGCGCTGGGCAAGCCGGCGGATTACGGCTACGACCCGAACAACCCGGCGACGTGGGGACCGTCTCTGGTCAACCTGCTGACAGCCACACTGAACGAGCTGCGTCGGGCGCAGGTGGGCACTCAGGGCATCGCGTCGGTCGCCGTGTCGGGTGGACTGCTGGCGGCGGTCGGCGATACGGGCATCAAGGTGTTTGAGCGTCAGATGACGCTGATTGCCGACAGCCACCGCCTGCTGGAAATGGACCCGGGCGGCAAGGTGGCGTGGAGCATGGATGCCAGCAGGCTGTGGGGAACCGCTTCAGGTGGTTCCGCGCCAGTGGTGAGCGTGACGCCTACATCGGTGGCACGCCCTGCAAAAGTGTATCGCACCAGCGCAAACGAGATGATTGTGGTAGATACCGGCAACAACCGCATCGTGTGGGTGGATCGGTCGGGCAACGTGACGGCGGAACTGCGCCGATTCGAGAACCCGCCTCGCCTTGACCTGTCGGACCCCACGAAGCCGCCCGCCCCGCTGATGCCGGGCGACCCGCACGAACTGCGCGAGCCGCAGGACGTGAACATCTACACCGAATACGTGCCGAAAGAAGCGGGTGGCAATCGGGTCAACCCCTTTGAAGACGCGCAGGACCTGGAGTTCTGGGTGCACTACCTGATTGCCGACACGGGCAACGGGCGGCTGATCGACGTGGTAGACCGCTACGCCGCCGATGCCACCACTGGAGCGGTCGGTCCGCTGATTGCAGGACGCCAGCTGTTCTGGACAAGCGCGAGCGGCGCCGAGAGGCGCAAGTACCGCTACACGGGTATCCAGCGCATCGTGTCGGGCTACAGCGGCGGTGCACCGGTGTTTACACTAGTGGCGACGGTAGCCAACTATCGCGTGCGCCCGGACGGCACGGGCGAAGAGGGCGTCGGGGGCACGGTGATGGTGCGCACCATCGGCGCTGGACTGGACATCACCGAAGCTTTCAGCGAGGTACTTCTGCCCAACGAACCGCTCGGCTCCAATAACCGGGTGCCTATCGGCAGTCCGAACAGCGTGCAGGTGTATCCGGTGCGCTACGACAGCGCAACAGGAACCGTCGTGTACAACATCGTACTCGCCACCGATAAGGGCGTGTTTGACCTGGAACGCCTCGCGCCCAATCAGTGGCGTATCAAATGGAGGCTGACCGACGAGGTGTACCGCAGTCTGACGCACCTGCGGGACCGCATCAGAGGACCACAGCCGGTGGATGTATACATCAGCCGGGCTATCCCGCTGTGGGCGGTGAGCGCTGTACGTCTGCCCAACGGACACTACCTGATAGCCAACGCCTATCGCGGGCTCCTGCCCGATAGCAGCAGGTTCAACGGAGAGGTCTTTGAGATAGACCCCGCCAACTACAACCCGGGCGCCACACGGGTGGAAAATGAAATTGACGGTCCACGCACCTACCTGACCGACGGGATGAGGCCGGAGGACATCGTGTGGTGGACGCCGCGACGGGTGAAGAGCTGGGCGAACGTCAATGAGGTCGTCAGCAGTGACACATATCGGGTGGATACACCCTTCTATGCGGATAGACCGTTCTGAGGGGGTTACGAACGAATCCCCATGCCGTTTCGTCAAACAGAGTGTGAAGAGATTGCTGAGTGGAAGTGAGGGTGAAGACCATATGGCAACAGCGAGAAACTGGTTACTGGCATGGATAATCGGGAGCGTGCTGCTTGGGCAGTGCGCGGTGTGGGCGGACGATTTTCCGATGTTCCGCCGCGACCCTCAGCGTACAGGCGCGACAAACCTCAGCACCGAGCAGGGTCCGGGCAGGGCGTATCTGCGCTGGTGGTGGCCCGCCCAGCAGGATAGAGGCATCACGCTGGAGATAGACCGCGACGGGGTCAACCGCGCTGGTGACTACACGGTAACGCAGGGCTCGGTGACCACCATCACCATCACCGATACCAACGCCGTGACCGACGGTTTCCGCGACTCCTACGACTACGCCACAGCAGTCAACCCCAGCAACGCCAATGACCCCACGAGCGGTGCCACGGTGGTTGTGCGATGGCGTAATGCTACTCCGAACGAGCTGGACCCGGCCGATTCCGCCTATAACCCGCTTGTTGCCAGACCCACTCGCTATCAGATTGCCGTATGGTTCCCCTCCAGCGGCACGCAGGGCAACCGCAACGTGCGCGAAGCGGTATACAAGGTGCGTTATCCCACCGGCACAAACACCTACGGCGAGGTCATTCTGGTGGTGGACCAGACAGCCGGTGGTAACTGGATACGATTGGGCACGGCAGGAAGCATCGCCTACGTGTACAACTCCGCCACCAGCAGGTGGGAGCGTACCCGGCTACGCAGTGACCTGACTTTTCCCTTCGACGGACGACGCCCCGTAGAGGTTTACGCATACAACACCTCCACGCACACCGACGATGACGGCAACTTTGATGACGCTGGGCGACTGGTGGTGTTCGACGGCGTGCGCTTTATGCCCGACCTGGGCTCGTTCTACTCCTCGCCGGTGGCGGCAATGATACAGGTTGCGCCCGGACAGCTGGCGCAGAGGGTGTTCATCGGACGCATCGAGCGTGTCGCCGACCCGAACGACCCCACCGCCAGCGTGGAAATCGGCGTGATGTACTGCTTTGACAACGCCGGGCGAGTGGTGTGGCGCTATCCGCTGAACGTGAGCGGACAGCGGGCGGTTACCGTAGATGACGCCGACGGTGCGCCCACCTTCCAGGCGGACCCGGGCTGGACAGCACCCGCAACGCCTCAGCCCGACCCGTACAGCACCAGCTACCTGCAGACAACGGTCACAGGCAGCACCGATTCCACCACCTGGAGGCGTGTGCGTTGGCAACCAGACCTTCAACCCTCCAACGGAGCGACAACGGCGCAGTACACTATTTACGTCTGGCTGCCCCAGGACGACGGTAGCGTGAGCCGCACGACGGCAGCCCGCTATATCGTGCACCACGAGGACGGTGACACGGTGGTGGAGGTAGACCAGACGCAGAACACGGCGGGCGGACAGTGGTTCAGCCTGGGCACCTACCGGATGCGACAGGGTACGACCAACTACGTGGAGCTGGTCAACTACTGCCGCAAAGCCAGCGAGGTGACCGAAGGGCGCGTGGTGATTGCCGACGCGGCGCGGTTTGTGGAGCAGGGAACGGGCGCCAGCGGTATCTTCTCCACTCCGGTGGTGCAGACCGTGCCCATGCGCGTCTCCGGCGGAACGGTTGCCGACAGGCAGGTGGTCTTCTTCTCCGCGAATGACGGCAAGGTATATGCGCTGGACGCCGTGGGCAACGGCGACGGCACGACCTTCTCGTACTGGGTGTATCCCGAAGAGCCCCTGAATGAGCGACCGGTGGTCGGTTCCTTTGGATACTCCTCCCCGCTGGTGGTGAATATCGGGACAAGCGGCTCGCCCGACTGGCGGGTGTATGTTGCCAACTCCAACGGGCGCGTGTACTGTTTGGATGCCAGCGGAAATGGCGACTTCAGCGCGACCAACCCGGGTACCACCGACCGTATCTGGATTTATCCCGCCGCGGATAAGGCGGCGGTCGTGAACGGTTTCGTCTCTTCGCCCGCATACAACCGCACCAGCGACGTCGGTCCGACCATTTTCGTGGGCGGTCTGGATGGGCGAATGTACGCCCTGGACGCCGAAGGCTCCAGCGGTACCACCACCGAACGCTGGGTTTATCCGGGCAAATATGAACCCGCCTCGGGCGACGATCCCGCGCTGAACGAAGAGCTGCCTCTGGACGCCATCTCCACCACGCCGGCTATCTTTGACGGCAAAGTGTACTTCGCCGCCGCGGATGGACGAGTATATTGCGTCAAGGAGAAAGGCAGCGGTCGCCGGCGCACCGAGCGGGTGTGGGTGTGGCCCTATGCCCAGAATCCACCCGTAAGCACAGCAGGCGATGAAGACCCCGTAGAGCCGTTCCTGTACTCCTCGCCGACGGTGGCAGCGCAGGTTACCACCATTACCGGTGTCCGCGACGTGGTGTTTATCGGCGACCGGGGCGGCACCGTGTACGCCCTGGATGCGCAGGGCACAGGCGATGGCAGGACGGAGCTGGTTTGGCAGGATGTGACCGACCCGCTGAACCCGGTGGCATCCGCCAGCGGCTCGATGGGTGCGTCGATCTACTCCTCCATCACGTTCACGCAGATTATCCCCAGCCGCTCGGCGACAGGCACGGGTCCCCTGCCGGCTATTGTATTCGGCTTGATGGACGGCAAGGTGCTGGCGCTCAGCGCGTTCAACAGCGGACCGGGCACTTTCCGGCAGGTGCTGGACAACAACGGCAACCCGATTAACGTGCGCGGCGATGTGCTGTGGGGCTGGCAGACGCTGGGGCAGTCGGTATTTGCCTCGCCCGCGGTGGCGAACGACTGGATGTACATCGCCGGAGATGACGGCATCATCTACGCCTTCTCGCCAACCGGTGGCTATCTGACGCCGGGTGAGCCTCCGGGCGCGGAGCTGGTGGACGCCTCGCTGACGCCAGAACTGACGAACCTGAAGGTGGAAATCTTCACGGCGGAAGAGTACGCCGACATCGTACAGCGGCGCACCCGCACGCCAGAAGAGGTGGTCGCCGGCGGACACACGCGCAAGATTGGCTATGAGTGGGGCGATACGGTGTACGTGATCGCCTATGGAATGCAGGGGCTGGTGCCTCCTGCCCGCTCGGTGACGCTGAGTCTGCGCAGTCGCGCCGCGACGGTGAACCGCACGGTTGGTGTGGTACCATATGGAACCGACGTGGGCGTGAACCAGAAATGGATGGCGTATCACGCCTTCCGTATCGTACCGACACAGGACGGCGATGCGTGGACGCCCGGCGCACGCTACACCGCCGCTGTACGTGCCACCGCAACCACCACCACAGGCGGCGGACAGCAAACCACCACAATCACGATGGAGCGCACGGTAGACCCATACTTCGAGTTCACCATTGCCCACCCGCTGGCGCTGCGCATCCTGAACCCGGACGGCACCATCAACCCCAACACTACCTTTGAGGTAGGATGGATTGGGCAAACGGTGGTCGGTAACTCGGTGCCGCAGGAGCTGAGTATGAACGGCAACGCCGGCAAGAACCTGGCGTGGGTGGTCATGGGGCTGGTGCCGCACGGCGCCAGCGGAAGCCGGCTCATCCAGATTGCCGACCGCTCGAAGGTGGCTCTGCTGGGCGGTGACCCGCTTCGGGTGAAAGTCGAGCGCGAGCGACTGGCATGGCACAACAACGACGATGGCTCGCTGGCGGTGATTAACCCCCTGCCCTGGGACGAGCTGCCGGTGAACATCCCGAACACCAGCGTCGACTACCCGGACATCCCTGAACGAGCGTTGAGGGTATCTGCAGGTGGCGTAGACCTGTCTGCTGCTGCGCGAGGCGGTGCGTTGGCTCCCCCGACCGACCCGGTAGGCGTGGCGCCGGACTGGACCAGCTGGACGTTAGTGCCCACCGTCGGCGAAGTGATGGTGCAGGTGCCGCAGTTCCAGCCCGCGAACCTGGTGGGCTTTGACGGCATCAATCCGCTGACTGCGCGCGGTTATGCCACGCGGTTCCGCGCCCCGATTCGCGTGTATGTGGACGTCAACAATAACGGCGACCTGGATCTGCCCGGCGGGGCGAGACTGCGCCAGACGCCGCCAGTTACCCGCGAGGAGCCGTATCGCGAGTTCCGGATCACGCTGGGCATCCCGCCCGACATGCGCCTGCGCGTGGAAGAAGAGACCATCGACATCGGCGCGGTGCCGCACGGTTTCGGCGTGCATCCCGACCCGGCGACACACGCCTTCCGCCCGCCCATCTCGGATAGCGACCCGACCTATCTGAACGACCCGTGGTACCAGTCGCTGAAGCCGTTCTGGAAGCCGTTTACGGTGCGAAGCCTCAGCAATGTGAACCTGCTAAACGTGCGCGCGGTGGGCTCGGTGGACTATCTGGACGCTGGCGGCAACCCGGTGTTCCAGAATCCGCTGCCCATCACGCTGGTTAGCGACCAGGTGAACCCGTACTACTGGGAGGTCAGCCCCATTGGCGACCCGACCTTCACCTTCCACAAACCTGCGCTGACCGCCGGCTGGGTGCGTCGGTCGGACGGAAGCGTGGTTCAGCAGAACGTGTTCACCTCGCTTGACCAGATTTACGACCCGATGTGGCTGGCCATGCGCCCGCCGCTGTACAACGGCTTCCCGGGCATGCACACCCTGCACAAGCCGCGCCCTGATAGCAGTCCGACCGTACTGTCCATCCCGGACAAACCCTATCCGGGCGCCGCGGGCGGCGCATTTGACAACGTGCCCACCACCAAACCGCTGGTCAGTGTGCAGGTTCCGCTGGGCACGCCGGCGGGCACTTACAGCAACCTCATCCGCATCTTTGAAGCGGCGTCGTGGAACCCGTACGTGCTGGGCGTTCTGGCGAACAACGAACCCGCTCAGCCGGTTAGCGAGCCGACCATGCGGGTGAAAGTGACGGTAACCGAATCGCGCCTGACCAACAGCACCTCCAGCGGCTCTCTGCCGCAGGTGGATACGATATGGCAGGGCATTCCGCCTCAGCCCGGACAGCCCGGCTACCTGTCAGCGAACGTGCAACCCGCCGCGCTGATGGGCGCCGATAGCATGTTGCTGGCGTGGAGCAGTAACTGGAGCCGCAACCGCCCCGTTGAAGATGGAACCGACAGCTACCGCGAGACGCAACCCTCCGGGAGCAACGCCTGGTTCCTGCATGTCGCTGTTCTGCCACGCGATGCTCAGCGTGGAGTGTGGATGCCTGCCTCCCCCACGCAGTGGTGGAGCGGGCGCAGTGTGGAGTATCCGCGCGACCCGACGAACAGCGCGGTGCGCGATAAGTACGGCAAACTGTTCACCACCCTGCCGGGCACGGTTATTCCGTCCTCTATCAAGCACTACGCGCCGACGTTCTTTGTTGCGGGCGGTCAGCCCTACCTGCTGTGGCAGGGACAGGCGGCGAAGCGTCAGGACAACGGTTCCATCCTGATAGAGAATGTGACCTTCGTGGCGCCGATTGTGAACGGCGTACCCGGAACGCCCGTGGCGCTGGGCAATGATGCGGCTCTGCCACGCTTCCAGCCGCGCGTGACGGTCATCGGCGGCGTGCCTGTGATGTTCTGGTACAGCGGAGCCAGCGGACGCTATACCATCTACTACAACGCCTGCCTGGGCAACCCGCTGAACCCCAGCGCATGGACGCGCGACCAGCAACTGCCGGTGCCTGCGGTGGTGACCAACGCCTTCGAGCCGCTGGCTATCCCGCGCGCCGGCTACCTCGACGTCATCTATACCGCCTCCACCAAGACGCGCCAGACCAATGAGATACTGCTCACCCGCTTCAGGCTGGGCGGTGGAGGCGCACTGACACCGGTCAACCTGCCTCCGGTGCGCGGCGAGGTGCTCCAGCGCATCGGCACCACCAACGTCTGGATGTCGCGAGACCTCTCCTGGGCGCGGGGACAGCGTATCCGCATCTGGCGCGTGGGCGACCCGCAACCGCTGGCAGCCAACGACATCCAGCAGTCGGGGAACTACTGGTACGGTCAGCAGTACGACTCGAACACGGGCATCCTGTACCTCACCCGATACACCGACAGCGCACGCACACAGATTGACTGGCAGGCGGTGATAGACCTGTCGGCGGGCACGGTCACCTTCCCGTATCGCGCTCCGTCGCGCACAGATGTCATCTTCGCCGACTACACGCCGCGTGCGATGCGCTTGACGGCGAACCACGGATGGAACTCGCTGATGCCTAACGATGGCGTGCCGGTGCCGCAACCGATAGCCTTCTACGCCGGCGCTAACAGCGCACCGACAGGCGGACTGGAGAAGTCGCAGAACCCGCGCTGGAAGTACATTCTGCCCGCGCTGAACAACCCCACCCAGTCGCCGCCGGTAGACCGCCTGTGGTTGTTCTACCGCAAGTCCACAGGCTCGCCGACCGCGGAAGTGTTCGTGGCGAAGACCATGCGGCTCGGAATATACCTGCCCGCGCCGGTGTATACGCCCATCATCACCGACGGTCAGGGCGAGCGTCGCCCCGACGTGTCCGGTGTGCAGGTAACCGGTCTCAGTGCACCTGTGGGACCGGTGGAGGTGGACTTCGCACGAGGACGCCTCTACTTCACCGAAGCGGACGAGGGCAAACTGGTAAGCATCACCTACACCGCTCTGGACGCGCAGGGCAACCCCGAATCCAGTCCGCGCACGGTGGTGGGCGTGGTGCGCTGGATTGATGAGACGTCCGAAGCCACCGAAGGCTCGCAGGCGATGGTACCGCTGGTCGGTGCCACCAGCGAGAGCAACCTGTTCGCCCTGAAGGACGAGTTCGAACCGAAGGTGTGGCTCTTCTGGAACAGCACGCGCGGCGGCACCAGTGACCTGTTCTTTGAAGCCTTCAGCCCGCGGCTGTATCCCGATGTGATTGTGCCCTAAGCAGGCATCCTGTTCTGAAACCCCTCTCCAACCTCTCCCCGACGCGGGGAGAGGTTTTTCTCTTGCAGGGAGGCTGGGGACCCCTCTCCCGACCTCTCCCCGACGCGGGGAGAGGAGATGCTCCCCTTCCCTCGCAGGGAAGGGGCTGGGGGTTAGGTTTACAACGGCTCGGCGGGAGCCTCGCCCTCCATAGCATAACACGTCCGCCAAATTGGATGGCGAACCTCCCGGTGAGCCGACCCCGAATAGCCCCTCCTAACCTCCCCGCAGGCGGGGAGGGACTGTCCCCCTGCTTGCGGGGGGACGACAGGGGGGCTGACAGACACTGAAGAAGCCCCTCTTGCACCTGCTTTTGCCCCCTTTCGCATCGCGGGCGTGATATGCTATATTATAGTGAGCGAAGCCATGCCAAAGGAGCACATAACGCCAAAGCGATGGTGAAGGAACAAATCAGCCTGCTATACGTGCCTCGAGATACCCAACAGCCTCTTATTGAGGAGGATTGGGATTACGCCTCCGCCGATACCAAAACGCACACACACGGTTTCCATGCCTACCCCGCGATGATGATTCCACAGGTGGCACGTCGGCTTATCGGCATGTATGGACAGCGCGGGCAGACACTGCTTGACCCCTTTTGCGGCTCTGGCACGTCGCTGGTCGAGGCGCGACTGGCGGGGCTGAACGGCTATGGGATAGACATTAACCCCTTGGCGGTGTTGCTGGCTCGCGCGAAAACAACCGACATCCCGGAATCTGTGTTGCAAGGAGCTCTCCTGGAGATTATCGACGCCTATCAACTGCGGCGCCAAAACGGAACGGTACAGGTTCCCCAGTTCTTCAACATGGACTACTGGTTCTCTCCAGAAGTGCAGTTGCAGCTTGCTTGTCTGCGTGAAGTGATTTTCGCTATCCTGGACCAGGCGGTTCGGCAGTTTATGTTGGTGGCGTTCTCGCATACGGTGCGTGAGTGCTCGTATACCCGCAAAGGCGAGTTCAAACTATATCGCCTGCCAGAGAGCCAGATTCGCGATTTCCGCCCTGATGTGCTCGGTACGTTCATTGCGAAGGTCGAAAAGAACATCGCAGGGATGGCAGAGTTCAACGCTCAGGTGGACCACCGCACCCATGTACAGGTGTTCCAGTCGGATACCCGTTTGCGTCAGCCTATTCCCGATGCGAGCGTGGATTTAGTGGTCACATCTCCGCCATACGGCGACTCGCAGACCACAGTGGCATACGGGCAGTTTTCGCGGCTCTCCCTGCAATGGTTAGGACTGCCCTGCGAGGAAGCAAAGAGCGTTGACCGACGGGCTTTAGGAGGGAAACTACAGGATAAGGCGCAGACATCTCTGTACCGCTCCCAGTCATTAGAGGCGACGGTAGAACAGATTAGCCAGCGCGACACCCGACGCGCCCGACAGGTGAAAGCCTTTTATGATGACTTCGCGCAGTGCTTTGTGGAGATTACTCGCGTATGTCGGGCTGGGGCGAAAGCGTGCTTCGTGGTGGGCAACCGTACCGTTCGGGGGATACGTGTGCCAACCGATACCATCCTGCGCGAAATAGCGGAAGGCTTCGGTTGGCGGTTCGTCGAGCAATTTGAACGCCGTATTCCGAACAAGCGTATGCCCCTGCAGAACAGCCCAAGTAACGTGCCTGGGGAACGAGGTGAAACTATCACGAGAGAACACATTGTTGTTTTGGAGAAGTCGCAATGAGCAACTGGCTTGCCATCAAGAGAGAAATGCAAGGTTCTGACGGCTTCGTTGCGTGGGTGCGCCAACAGATAATCCCGTCAGGAGAACAACTGGCGCTGGAAGCGCGAAGAAAAGTTATAGACACGCGGTGGGACGGCGTAGAGCCCCAGAAAGAAGCATTCCGTGAAACGACCGTGGATGAATTCTTTTGTGATTTACTGGATACGGAGTACGAAATCTACTTGCAGTATGAAGAAAAGTGTATTGCAGAGGCGATTCGGCTTGCATTGAACAATGCTCAGGTTCTTGAAAAATATCCCCACACCGCACAGATGCTTCAGATGGCTCTACAGATGATCGAAAATCAAACGGAAGAGTCTACTCAAAGGCTGAGCGAGTTGGCGAGTTTGCTTCGCCCGTTCTACATGTTGTTCGAACAATCGTTGTCCCAAGGGCGGTGCACTCGGGCTGGCGGCAGTCCGCAGACTCACTTCGAATATCTGTTGCGTCTACTCGGCTATTCAGGAGAGTTCGAGACACAAACTGTTCTCAACGGAAAGGTTGACTTCTTATTTCCAAATCGCGAAGCATGGAAACGGGATAGGCAGCGTTGCATCATTGTATCTGTGAAGCGTTCTTTGCGTGAAAGATACAAACAGGTTTTTGAGGAGTTAGGAATTACTGGAGGGTTGAGCGTTTATCTGTTAGTTACAGAAACACTGGAGGAGGCAAAAAAAGACTTAGCACATTCGAAAATCGGAAAGTTGAAAGAGCAAAACATTTATCTTGTTGTTCGAGACGCTGTAAAGCAGAATCTTTTCCCTTCGGAAAGCAGGGTTTTCGGGTTCTCAGATTTCCTGCTTAAAGAACTTCCGCTAAGACGCCAGATTTGGAAATCTCTTATAGAGGAACACTGAGATGCCCGCCGTCTCTGCAATAACCCTGCATCTTCCCGTTTTCGAAGGTCCCCTAGACCTTCTGCTCCATCTCGTGCGCGAGAACAAGGTTTCTATCACCGACATTCCCATCGCCCTGATTACCGACCAGTATCTGGAATACCTGCGCATGATGGAGGAGCTGGACCTGGAAATCGCCAGCGAGTTTCTGGTGATGGCGGCGACCCTGCTGGAGATAAAGTCGCGCATGTTACTGCCCAAGCCGCCCCGCCCAGCCGATGAGGAAGAAGAGGACCCGCGAGCGGAGCTGACCGCGCGCCTTATCGAATACCAGAAGTACAAAGCGCTGGTGGAGACCCTGCAGGCATGGGAGTCGGAGCGCAAACAGTGGTTCTTCCGAAGCCCCGACGCGCCCATGCCTGATTACGAACTGCCCATACCCGTCGGCGAGCTGACTCCCCAGCACCTTCTGCGTGCGCTGGAGCGATTGCTGGCGGAAGCTATAGATACCCCGCCTCCCGCTATCCTTATTCCGCGCAAACGCCTCTCGCTGAGACTCAAAATTGTGGAGGTGTGGCGCAGGATACAGGGCGCGCAGGAGGGGCTGCGCTTTGAAGATTTACTGGATACCCCCTTCACACGCTGGGAGGTGCTGTTGACCTTCCTGGCGGTGCTGGAGCTGATGCGACAGGGACGAGTAGAAGCCCGGCAGGAAGACCTGTTCGGCGAGATAACCCTGTGGGCGCGAAAGGAGGCGAGCGATGGACATCCAGCGTCTTAGCCATGCGGTGGAGTGCCTGCTTTTTGTCGCCACCGAGCCGATACCCATGAAGACACTGGTGGAGGTGCTTCGCGAACAGGAAGAGTGCCTGCAAGAAGCCCTGCGCCTGCTGGAGGAGCGTTTGCAAGACAGCGGATTGCAGGTGGTGCAGGTAGCAGGTGGATATCAGCTCTGCACGCGCCCGGAATTCGCAGAGGTCGTTGCCCGTTACCTTCAGCCACAGCCCAGCAAACTCTCCCGCGCCGCGCTCGAGACGGTCGCGATTATCGCCTATCGCCAGCCCATTACCCTGCCCGAAATTGAAGCCATTCGTGGGGTACAATCGGACGGAGTGGTGCGCACCCTGCTACAGCGCGGGCTGATTCAGGAGGTGGGGCGCAAACAGACGGCAGGCAGACCCGTGCTGTACGGAACCACCCCGCAGTTCCTGCATTACTTCGGCTTAAACTCCTTAGAGGAGCTACCGGATCTGGAGGAGCTGAGCCTCTCCGAGGGGAATCAGCCAGAGAAGAGCGAACAACCCGCACTGCAGATGTAGAACAGGGGAGGATGAATCTCGTGCGCAAGGTGTTGAGCCTTTACATAGTCTGGTGGTTGGTGACGGGGATGGCTTATGCTATCCCACCGCCTGTTCTGAAAGCGAAGTCGGCGATAGTGGTGGACGCAGACACCGGACAGGTGCTGTACGAACTGCGTGCCGATGAGCGACGCGCCATCGCCAGCACCACCAAGATGATGACCGCCATCCTGCTGATTGAGCGCGGCAATCTGGACGACCTGGTGGTGGCAACCGAGAACGCAGTGCGCACGCGCTATGCCAACCTGAACATGACTCCGGGCGAGACCATCCCGTTGCGCGATATGCTGTATGCTATCATGTTACGCTCATCCAACGATGGAAGCGTTGCGGCGGCAGAGTATCTGGCTGGCACCGAAGAGCGATTCGTGCAGATGATGAACGAAAAGGCGCAGGAGCTGGGACTGAAAAACACGCGCTTTGCCAACTCGCACGGGCTGGACCATCCCAATCACTACTCCACCGCCCGCGACCTGGCGACACTGGCGCGATACTGCATCCAAAACCCCATCTTCAACGAGATTGTGCGCACGCAGAAAGTGCGTATCCTGCGCTCGGTGAACCAGCAGGATGTGGTGGTGACCACTCACGCGCACTGCCTGAAGGACCTGCCCGGCGCAGACGGTATCAAGACAGGCTACACCGCAAAGGCAGGCAGATGCTTCGTCGGCTCGGTGACGCGCAACGGCTGGCGGTTGATTTCAGTCGTGCTGGGCAGTACCGACGCCGATAAAGACACCCATGCGCTGATCGAGTGGGCGTACAGGCAGTATACACGCCTGGACCTGGCGCAGGCGGGGGGCGCGGTTGGTGAAGTGCGCGTGGATGGGGCGAAGCCGGATTCGGTGCCGGTTGTTGCCTCTGCGCCTCTGCGGGTGATTGTGCCCAGGCGATGGAAAGAGGAGGTCCAGCCGGTTCTGCGCATGGCTCCGGTTCGCCCTCCCGTCAAGCGCGGGCAGGCGGTGGGCGAGCTGGCGGCGGTGGTGAACGGTAAGGTGGTGGCAAAGGTGCCGGTCACTGCAGCGGTGGAAGCCCGAATGACACCTCGTTTCAGCCTCGCGCTGTGGATTGTGATTGGCGTGCTGATCTGGGTGACCAATCGCCTCGCCAGACAGGGCAGGCTGAACGGTTACCGCCGACGCTATGCGGTGCGCCGTTCGGGTAATATAAGATGGAGGGAATGAAGATGGTGGATGCGGCTCTATCCGACAAACTGGAGCGATTGCGCGCCATTCTGCGCGAGATGGGCAGTGTGGCGGTGGGATATTCGGGCGGTGTGGACAGCACCTTCCTGATGCACACAGCGCATGAGGTGCTGGGCGAAAACGCGCTGGCGGTTATCGGGGATTCGGAGGCTTTCCCCGCGGGCGAGATTGAGGAGGCACGCCGACTGGCGGAAGAGCGCGGCTGGCGTTATGTGGTGGTGCGCACGCACGAGCTGAGCAATCCGAACTTCCGCGTGAACAACCCCGACCGATGCTATCACTGTAAGACGGAGCTTTTCGGGGTAATCCGGCGGATAGCGGACGAGCACGGCATCCGCTGGGTAGCCGACGGTTCACACGCCGGGGATGAGGGCGATTATCGCCCCGGGATGCTGGCAGCGGCAGAACAGGGCGTGCGCAGTCCGCTGAGAGAGGCAGGCTTCACCAAAGAAGACATTCGCGCCGCGGCGCAAGCGGCGGGACTGCCAAACTGGGATAAGCCTTCGTTTGCCTGTCTCTCCTCGCGATTTCCGTATGGCACCACCATCACGCCGGAACTGCTGGTGCAGGTGGACCAGGCGGAGCGATGTCTGCGCGAGCTGGGCTTTCGGCAGTTTCGTGTACGCCATCACGGCACGATTGCCCGCATCGAGGTAGAGAAATCCGCCCTGCCCAGAGCGGTGGAGCTGGCAGACATCATCGTGGCGAGGTTCAAGGAGCTGGGCTATCTCTATGTGACGCTTGACCTCGCGGGCTATCGCACCGGTAGCCTGAACGAGCCTCTGCGCCGACAGGGCGTCATCCCAGCCGACACGATTCAGGTGGCATCACATGGACGCTCAGGCAATTGAAAACCTGCTGGTTGCCGTGCGCGAGGGCAGGCTGTCGGTGCAGGATGCCCTTCAGCAACTGCGTGCCCTGCCGTACGAGAATCTGGAGTTCGCCCGCATTGATACACACCGTGCCCTGCGCACCGGCTTCCCCGAAGTGGTATTCTGCCAGGGCAAAACACCTGAGCACGTGGTGGCGATTCTGGAACGACTGAGCAACCGTCACCGCAAGGTGCTGGCGACCCGCGCCACGCCCGAACTGGCGGCGGTGGTGAAGGAGCGATTCCCCCGAATACGCTATCACGAAACGGCGCGCATTCTGGTGCTTGGCGAGAGCGAACCCGAAGCCAGCGTGCCACAGGACCGCTATGTGTTAGTGGTTGCCGCCGGCACTGCCGACCTGCCGATAGCAGAGGAGGCTGCGGTAACTGCCTCCGAGATGGGAAGCAGGGTGGAGAGGCTGTATGACGTGGGCGTGGCGGGGCTACATCGCCTGCTGGCGAACTCGGAGATGCTGTTCGGAGCGTATGTGCTGGTGGTGGTAGCGGGGATGGAGGGTGCGCTTCCCAGCGTGGTGGGCGGGCTGGTCAGCCGTCCGGTTATCGCCGTGCCGACCAGCGTGGGCTACGGAGCGCATTTCAGCGGGCTGGCTCCCCTGCTGACCATGCTGAACAGCTGTGCGCCCGGCGTCGCGGTGGTGAACATCGACAACGGCTTCGGCGCAGGCTACCTGGCGCACCTCATCAACAGGGGATAGGGAAGGATTCTTTTCGCTCCTGCAAGAACTTTCTGCTTATAAGTTATTTAGCGCAGGGATTCCGTGATGTTCCGAGACAGCCGCTCATACACAACAACCTTTGTGGTCACCGGGGTGCTGGCTCTGGTAATCGGCTTGTGGTTGTATCCCCGTGTGTTCCCCATATCGGGCTTGCGACTGAATGTGTTGCGCGGTGAGGCACAGCAAATCGCCACGCGCTTTTTGTCTCAGATGGGGGTAAAGGTTCCTCCTGGCTACACCCGGGTAACGACGTTCATGGTAGCAGACTCCGCCAAAACCTACCTCGAGCAAACACTTGGTATCCGCAGAGCAAACCAGGTGGCGCAGGAACAGGGGTTTGTGTACCGCTGGTACACTCGCTGGTTTCGCCCGGGCAGGGAGGAAGACTATCGTGTGGGCGTGGACCCCGATGGGCGTGTGCTTGTGTTCGTGCGCAGGATGCCGACCGACGCCCCCATGCCCCCTTCGCGTCGTCCCAGACAGGTGGCGGAGCAGTTTCTCCAGCAGACGATAGGCATTGACCTGAAGGAGTATCGCCTCATTGGCGAAAGCAAAGAACCTCGTCACGCCCGCGTGGATTACTACTATCTTTGGGAGCGCACCAATCTGCGGCTTGGTGAAGGCAGACAGCGCATTAGGGTTGCCGTCTCAGGAGACCAGGTCATTTACTACAACCGCTATCTGCACACCCCTGAAGCCTTCAGGTACTCCTTCGAGCGACAGCACTCGCGTGGAATGGTAATCGCAACAGTTGCGTACAGTGCGGAGGTCATCTTCACTGTCATTCTGGCAGCGGTATTGCTGTTTGGTATGGTGAGGCGGCAACTGCACTGGAAGGGCGCCCTGGCGCCTGCCGGAATAGTTTCTGGGGTATATTTGCTAAACGCCCTGAACGAAATCCCCCTCAGCATCGCCGAGATGGAGAATGACCAGACGTGGTCAGCGTTCTGGACATCGGAGATTCTGGGAACCTTTTTCACGGTGCTGCTGAGAGGTGCGCTCATCCTGCTCATCATCGCTGGGGCGGAACTGGTTTATCGCCAGGCATTTCCTAACGCAGTACCACTCTATTTCTGGTTCACGCGGCGCGGCTGGGCGCATCCAGAAGGCAAAAAGCGCATTGCCCTGGGTTACTGGCTGTTTGCGATAGATCTCCTGTATGTCGTGCTTTTCTTAGGCGCCGCACAGCGCTTCCTCGGAGCATGGGCATCTACCACCGTACCTTATGATGACCTGCTGAGCACCGTAGCACCCTGGGCATATCCTCTTCTGGCGGGGATCGATGCATCCGTCAGTGAAGAGATACTGTTTCGTGTGTTCATCATTTCGCTGTTCCGCCGATACCTGAAGAGCGCGTGGGCAGGCATCATCGTCGGCGCGGTCATCTGGGCTGCGGCACACTGCAGTTATCCCACGGTTCCCTACTACCTGCGTCTGGTGGAGCTGCTCCTGCCGGGTATTCTGTGGGGATGGGCTGTGATGCAGTTTGGACCACTGCCCACCATCGTGACGCACGCCCTCTACAATGTGGCTGTCAGCAGTGACATCTTTTTGTACAGTGACCAGTGGCAGGCTCGCCTGAGCTTTGGTGTGGTGATGTTCTGGGTTGCTCTGCCTGCCCTGCTCTCGTGGTACTGGTCGCGTCGGCTGGGTGAGCAGGTAGCGACGGAACTACCTGTGGAACCGGAAACAGAGAAAACCTCTCCAGCCGTTGAACCGCCGACCGCTGAAGCGCCTCCTGTTGAGCGGAGAGTAGAGTTTCCCGCCATCCCGAGCAAAGTGCTGTGGGTTTCCGCTGTGGTGTTGCTTGCTTCACTATTGTTAGCCTATGCCAATAGCCAATTAACCAGCGCTCAGCAGAGATTCAAATGGGCGGAAGGCGAAACGAACCCCTTCCGGGTACATCTGCTGGACGCGCGACAGGCTCTGGAGAAGGCGAAGGGTTACCTGCCCGCAAAAGGCAAGGAGGTAAATGGCTGGCTGGTCGGGGTGGAAAACGTCCGTATCAATGAGAACGATTATCCAGAGTACCAGTACCTGCGACACTTTCTGAGCCAGAAGGATGCCGATGCGCTGTGGGAGCGCGTGCAGTATCGGGATGAGATGTGGCAGGTTCGCTGGTGGCAACCCGGCAGCCGTCAGGAGTGGCTCGTGATGCTTACACCCGAAGGCGATTTCTGGTACAGATATTGCAACCTGCCTGAAGAGGCGCCCGGCAAAAAGATATCTAAGGAACAGGCACAGCAAATCGCAACCTCTGCGCTGAAGGAGCTCGGTTTCCCTCTGGAGCGGCTGCGTTTGTCGGGAAGTATGGCATACCAGCTTCCTGCCCGCTCGCTCTACTCTTTCAGGTGGCAGGTAGACGGGTTGCAGGTAGGCAAAGCGCAGTTCTGGGTGGTGGCAAGGGTAGATGGCGACGTTGCAACCGACATCTATCGCGAAGTGGAGGTGCCAAGCAGTGAGATATTTCAACGGGAGGTTTCTACCGCACGTCGCGTGGCAGGCGGGCTTGCGATAGCCGTGGTGGGGCTCATCCTGTTTGTGTGGAGCTGGCGGGTGACCATTCAGGTCATGCGCCGCTACAAAACGCCGTGGCGTTCGTTGCTTCATCCCGCGACGGCAGTTGCCGTGCTGTTTCTGTTTCTTGTTTTCCTGCGTTACCCGGAACAGGTTGCCAGTGCGCCTGAATCACTGCCCCCGGAAACATTCGCGATGCTGGTAATGGTGAACTTGCTGATTGTGGGAGGGCTGTTATTCATCGCTGTCATGGCATTAGCCCCCTTCGTGCCCGCCTGGAGGGCACTGTACCCCACTCTGCCTGACCTGACCGACTGGTGGCGGGCGTTGTCGCATCCGCGTCGCTATCGCCGGGCGTGGAGAGACGCCATCACGATACAGCCAGCGATATGGTCGCCGGTTCTTGTGCTCTTTTCCGTGATAGATTCCGTGGAACTGCTGGCACAGCCGGGCAGTGGACGCGCTGTCATTCCACAATGGATACTGCAGACCCGGGTGGATTCTGTCTTCGCCCCTTTGGGTATTGCGACTTTCTCGCCTTTCCTTTTTGCGCTCGTGGTGGGGATATTGGCTGGGTTGGCTTTACTGGTTGTGTGGTTTGGCACACTGCCCAGCCTCAAGTTGATGTTCGGCAATACGCGCCGATGCGTGCTCTGGTATCTTCTGCTAACTCTGCCAGGCGCACTGCTTTTCGCCGAGTGGTGGGAATCTCTGCAATATGTGCTGGGAACAGGGCTGTTCCTCGCGGGGGTATGGCTACTCCATCGCTGGGTGCTTCGTTACAACCCGCTTGCGCTGTTTGTGTTTGGGGTTCACACTGTTTTCGTGTTTGACGGTATCGCTCAGCTTCACTATCCCACCCACCGCGCCGGTGGGGTTCTGCTGGTAGCGGTGGTCGTTGCATCCTTCCTGTGGGCGTTTGTGGATTGGCTGGTGGAGTATCGCAAGAACAGGCGTGCTCCAGCCAGCCTCCCTGAAGAGAGTTTTGCTCCAGATGGTGTATAATCAGAGCAGAGGTATTCGGGGGTGATGGCGATGGTGCAGGCGATGGAAAAGACGCCCGCTGTAACCGTAGAACGCCGTCGGTTCACGCCGGAGGAGTATCATCGGATGGCGGAGATTGGACTGTTTGACGGCGAGCGGGTGGAGCTGATAGAGGGGGAGATTGTGCAGATGGCACCGATTGGACCAGCACATGGGGAGACGGTTACCGTTGTCGCGGAGGTGTTGTGGAGGCTATTTGGTGAAGGCTATCGCGTGCGCGTGCAGATGCCCCTCTCCTTGGGCGACAGTGAGCCTCAGCCGGACATCGCCCTCGTACCTGGCAAACCGGGCGACTATCGCGATGCTCATCCCAGCACGGCAGTGCTGGTGGTAGAGGTGGCTCAGAGTTCCTTAGAGTACGACCGACAGGTGAAGGGACTGCTTTATGCGCGGGCAGGCATCCCCGAATACTGGCTGGTGAACCTGGAAGAGCGTTGCGTGGAGGTATATCGCGACCCCGCACCAGAACTCGGTTACCGCTGGCGACGCATCTACACTCCGGGCGAGACGTTGACCTGCCTGCAGAAGCCTGATAGTCCCATCAACGTGGACGCTCTGCTGGTGTAGCCAGCGCAGGAGGTCATCCGAGGTGATGACAATGGTTCAGACATTAGAAAACAAGCCAGTTGTATGCGCAGAACGCCGTCGGTTCACGCCGGAGGAGTATCATCGGATGGCGGAGATTGGACTGTTCGACGGCGAGCGGGTGGAACTGATAGAGGGGGAGATTGTACGGATGTCGCCAATTGGTCCCGCGCACACGGTGTGCACGCACAATGTGTTCTCCTGTTTTCAGCAGTTGCTGGGCGATGTGTTTTTTGTGCGAATGCAGTCGCCGTTGAGTTTGGGCGATAGCGAACCTGAACCCGATGTTGCCGTGGTGCCTGGCAAACCGAGCGACTATCGCGATGCTCATCCCAGCACGGCAGTGCTGGTGGTAGAGGTGGCTCAGAGTTCCTTAGAGTACGACCGACAGGTGAAGGGACTGCTTTATGCGCGGGCAGGCATCCCCGAATACTGGCTGGTGAACCTTGAGGATCGCTGTATAGAGGTATATCGCGACCCGGACGCCCAGATTGGCTATCGCTCAAGGCGCATCTACAAGTCTGGGGAGGCACTGACCTGCCTGCAAAAGCCCGACAGCCCTATCAGCGTAGATGAATTGCTGGTGTAGGTTGTGGACCTGAACGCAGTGAAGGTCCCTGGCACCTCCTTCGTCTGCGTTCAGAGTGACCATCTCCGCCACGGTACAGAAACCCTACGCTGTTCTGGAGAAAATAGGCGTCAGCCCCTCCGCCTCAGCGCGTAAGCGCTGTTCTTCGCGCGAAGTAATCTTGCGGAACCGCTCGGCAAAAGGTATTGCCATACGGAAGATGTTCTCGTCGCCGGGTGGAATCGCTGCGGCTACCGGCAAGGACAGCGTGAAGCGCAGCGCCAGCTCCGCCAGCTTGGGGTCGGTGATGGGTTTGTACCAGCACTTCTCCAGCCGCTTCTCGCCTTCTTTCCAGTGTGTAGCCGCCATCGCCTTCAGAGCCAGCAGGGTCATACCGCGCTTTGGAGCCTCTTTCAGCAACTCCCAGCCGAAGTTGCCCTTGAACAGCGTGACGAAGTTGAAGGGGAACAGCACGCTGTCGAAGGGAAACCGTTTAATCGCCTCCAGAGCCACCTCCTCCGAGTGTGCGCTGAAGCCGATATAACGCACCTTGCCCTGTTCGCGTGCCTTCAGAAAAGTTTCCATCGCCCCGCCGGGCGCAAAGCACTGCTCCAGCTCCTCCATTTTGGACAGACCATGCAGCTGGTACAGGTCAAAGTGGTCGGTCTGCAGTTTGCGCAGAGAGTTCTCCAGCTCTTCCTGTGCGCCTTTGGCATCGCGCTTCGTGGTTTTGCATGCGAGGAAGAGCTTGTCGCGGAAGGATTTAATCGCCGGTCCCATGCGCTCTTCCGCGTCCCAGTAGGTGGGGGCAACGTCGAAGTAATTGATGCCCTTCTCGAAGGCTTCACGGGCGAGAGCATCTGCCTCCTTCTGGGGCAGCCTCGCCAGCACGATGCCCCCCAGCCCGATAATGGAGATTTTATCTCCCTTCTTGCCATAGGAACGTTTAGGTATCATGGTACACCTCCTCTAAACAACCTTACTCATCTCTCGTACTCCGCTAAACGTTGTTCCAGTACCCGGGTGCTATCCTGCAATCCGCCTTCGCGGTTGCGCGCCATCCACAGCCGACGGTGCTCGCCCAGTATCTCGCGCATCTCCCCCGCGAGGGCGCGTCGCTCCGCTTCTGTGTCTATGATACCCGTACGCACCGCCAGCGCGCGACGGCAACCGTGCAATAACATCCGGGCGGCGTTGGCAAACTCGTCTATAATCAGCGAGGCATCCGCCCTTTGCATGCTGGCACGGGACAGTGGTTCCGTTACCGCGCGAATGTACTCCATCGTATCGCGGATGGCTCCCTCAGTGATGGATTCAGGCAGAGGCCGGGTAACCGGGGAGTGCACAAAGTGGAACAGCATACTGGCGTTGCCAACGAGATGCCCAATCTTCTGATAGGCGTTGCCGAGGTCGTACACCAGCCTGCCCATCACCTGCGCCCTGTCGCGGAAGACATGCGTATCCAGCGCGCGCACCACGTCCAGTTCGCGATTCGCCCCGTAGCACCACGAGAGCGCCGCTCCCGCCGCGAAGCCCAGATAGCTCACCGGCAGGTACTGCCAGTGCCCGTTATCGCCCCAATCGGTGTTCAGGTAGCCGATGGCGCCGTGCTTCAGCCCGTTTTCGGCGGCGTTGCGCAGGTTCCCCAGACAGTTATCGGTGCGCCCCGCGATGGTGTTCCATGACGAAGTGCCCGGGCAGACGTAGAAGGGGATTCCCGATTCGGCAAACTTCGCGCCGTGCTCCGCGAACGGATGGCTCGCCTCGTAGCCCCACTCCAGAGCCACCACGTCTCTGGGAAGTTCGGGAACCAGCTCGGGATGCTCCATGATAATGTCGCCCCAGAAGTGCATGGTGCGCCCGTGCCCTTTGACCAGCTCGTATATCTTCAGCAGGAACTCCAGGTAGACGCGCCCTTTGCCCTTGCGCTCGCACTCTGCCCGGCTCTTCCCCAAACCAAGGTCAAACGTCTCGTCACAGCCCACATTGAACTTGCGGCTGGAGAAGTGCGGCAGGAGCTCGGCATACAGCTCGGCAATCAGCGCAAGGCTTTCGGGGTTGGTCGGGTCCAGGCTGAACGGTTCGTCGCTGTGTCCGCCCCAGGGCCAGTCAAATCCGTCGGGACACTCGGCAAGGTGGCGATAGCGCGGCAGCTTCAGCCAGCGATGCATGTGCCCGAAGGAGTTCTGGTTCGGCACCAGTTCAATAAATCGCTCCCGGCAGTAGGCATCCAGGCGCAGAATATCCTCGCCGGTCATCGGGCTGGCTTGCGCCCAGACCTCACGGTGGTTGCAATAGGCGAAGGTGTGTTCGGTGTACAGCTCCAGATGGTTTACTTTCCACTCCGCCAGTTCGTCCACCAGCGCGAACAGCGTTTGCAGGGTGGGCACTTTATCCCGGCTGATGTCCAGCATCACCCCACGCGAGGGGAAATCGGGATAGTCCTCTATCTCACAGCAGGGCAGTGCGCCCGTGCACTGGCGCAGGATTTGCCGAAGCGTCATCACGCCGTAAAAAAGACCTGTCGCGTTGCCGGCGCGGACATGCACCTGTTGAGGTGTGATGTACAGGCGGTAGCCCTGCGCGGGAAGGTTGAGCGTATTATCCAGCGTTAGCACCGCCTGCGCCAGCGGGTCGTTTTCAGCACTGCCCGCCCCAATCTGCCAGTGCAGGCTTTGCGTTTCGCGCACCGATGTCTGCAGGCGGATGGCGATAGGTAACAGGGTCTGTATATCACCCTGGCAGATGATGCGTGCCCCGTTTTGCAGGTTCAGCACACCCGTTTGCGGGCGAAAGGTTCTGGGTTGTGGTAACAGGATGATCGGTTCACCTGATGTATTCACCGTACAGTCCTCCCGGTTTTAGCATTTAGCCTCTGCGTGCTGGACCTTTCTTAGTCCCCCAATCTGGAGGGCGAACCTCCCGGTGAGCCGAATAAGAAGCCCTCACCCTGACCATCTCCCACAAGGAGAGGGAAACACGGCTCGGCAAGAGCCTCGCCATCCAGTACATGATGCATCCGTCCAACCTGGAGGGCGAACCTCCTGGTGAGCCGACCCCTCTCCCAACCTCTCCCCGACGCGGGGAGAGGAGATGCTCCCCTTCCCTCGCAGGGAAGGGGCTGGGGGTTAGGTTTACAGCGACTCGGCAGGAGCCTCGCCCTCCAGAGTAACGCTTGCCCTACTCTGCTATATTCGCATCGCACGCAGGAACTCCTCTACGGGTGGCTTGTAGAGGGCAGAAGGCAAATCCGTGCGAATATCCCTGGCGGGAGGTGAACAGCGTGGCGGCAAACGCTGAAATTGATTGCCTGGGTGAACATGGTCTCCATGTTACTCGGCTATGCTCTGGCGGGCGTGCTGGCTGGCGAACACAGCGTCTTACGGGCTTCTCGCGATATACCTGGTGATAAACATTGTGCTGAACTGGTAGTAACGCCGCTATATCATCCCCGCGAAGACCGCCTTAATCACCTCATTCGCCGTGGTGATGCCCTTTAACACCTTGTCGCGTCCGTCTTCCAGCATGGTGCGCATGCCCTGCTCGCGCGCGATTTGCAGAATCTCATCGCCGGAGGCGCGGCGCAGGATAGCCTCGCGCACTTCCCGTGTGACCTTCAGCAGTTCAAAGATGCCTGTGCGCCCACGAAAACCTGTGCCGCGGCACGCCTCACAGCCCTTCCCCATAAAGAACTGCTGTTTCTGGGGGGCGTCGAGCGGAAGTCCAAGCGCTTTCAGCTCTTCGGGCGCAGGCTGATACGGAACACGGCAGTTGCCGCAGATAATCGGCACCAGACGCTGTGCCATCACCCGCACCAGGGTGGCAGCAATCAGATAGTCCTCCGCGCCCATATCAATCATCCTGCTGATGGTCTCTACCGCGTTGTTGGTGTGCAGAGTAGTGAACACCAGATGCCCGGTCAGCGCCGCCTGAATACCGATTTGCAGGGATTCCCGGTCGCGAATCTCGCCAATCATAATCACGTCGGGGTCGTGGCGCAGTATCGCACGCAGTGCCTTGGGGAAGGTTATCTTCTCCGTGACATGAATCTGCATGATGTTGTCGGGAAACTCGTATTCCACCGGGTCTTCTACCGTGATGATGTTGCGCCTCTTGCGGTCCAGCAGGTTGATAGAGGCATACAGCGTGGAGGTTTTGCCTGCGCCGGTGGGACCGGTGACCACCATCATGCCGTAGGCGGTCTGCAAGGACTGCTTCCAGTCCGCCAGCACATCAGGGGGCATTCCCAGCCTGTCAAGGTCCACGCGCATCTGCGCCGGGTCCAGCAGGCGGATGGCGATGCGCTCGCCGTTCAGGGAGGGGATGCACGAAACGCGCGCGCTGAGCTTGCGGTCGTTATATTCCATGTCGATGCGTCCGTCCTGCGTCTCGCGCTTCTCGTCGATGTGCATATCCGCCGCGAGCTTCACCCGGGTGATGATAGCCTGTATCAGTTCAGGGTCGGTGACGGTTTGGAACTCGTGCAGTAGTCCGTCGATGCGGAAGCGGATGCGCAGCATGTCGCGTTCGGGATGCAGGTGAATGTCTGAAGCTCCCGCGTCCAAGGCGCGCATGAACATCAGGTCTACCGCCTGAACCGCCAGCGACAGCTCCTGTCCGCCCATCTCGCGCATCGCGCCCGGCTGGCGCATCAACAGGCGGAACGAACGTCCCGAACTGCGAAGCCCCGTGTTATACATAGTTCCTCTCGTTACCTGCCCAGTTCCAGAATACGGATATTGCGGAAGCGCACGCGGCTGTTCTCGCCCCACGCGCCCTCGCCTCCGTGCACCTGCAAGCCGATATATCCCTCGCGAGGATACCGCTCCTCCCTGTCCTGATAGTCTATCGTTTTGACGCCATTGAGCCACGCCGTGATACGGGCAGGCCGCCCCTCAATGCGCACCTTCAGCTTGTTCCAGCCTGTCTTTCTGTACGCCTTTTGCCAGTCCTCATACTGCACCAGAAAACCACCCGCCGCAGGGGCATATAGACTGCCCACATAACCACCATCCCGGTAGTCAATGGTAATCTGGTAACCCATGCCGTCGTCGCGCGTGCGCAGGAACAGCCCGCTGTCCACCGGATAGTCCGCCTGGAACTCCAGCTCTATCTCGAAGTCGCTGAACTTGCGTTCGGTGCCCAGCAAGCCGCCGGTGTGGTCGGTGTCCTGATTGCCCACCAGGGCGCCCTTCTCCACCGTCCACACGCCGCCGCGCCCGCCATGCACCGCCATCAGTCGCCAGCCGTTCATGCTCTTGCCGTCAAACAGCTTCTGCCAGCGCGGAGCAGAGAGCGCACTGCCGACCATTAAGAGAATCGCCACACAGAGGGGGAGTATCCGTCCCATTTTCAGCACCTGCACCTCACTTCACCTCTTCTGCTGTCCGATTCGCGCTTTGCGGCACAGTACCCTGCTCGTATCCTAAGACGCTACCACCACATTGTCCAGCACGGTCCAGCCGTTTACAACAGGCAGTTTATTCGCGAAACGGATATCGGGCTGATTGCGCCACGGGTCAATGACGCCCAGCGCCAGCCGGTATGTGCCCGCCTGCACCCGCAGAGAGAGGGTTGCCGAGAACTGGAAATTGCCGGGCAGCCACCGCCGGATATCCACATCCAGCCCTTCTGCCTGCGCAACGCTTCCGTCCCCCTTCAGCAACGCCACCTGCACCTGCCAGGGATAGTAGAACGGAGCCACCCCTTCATTGACCCCGCGCACCTGCAGAGAAAGCGTTCGCGCCTGCATCCTCCAGACGACCTCCGACAGGCGATACTGGTAGCCCATGCGCCGCGCCATCCACTGCGCCTTTTGCAGTTCCTCCTCGCTCAGGTTCGTCTCCAGAATGGGACAGTAGGGTCCCACCCATGTCAGGTGCATCCGTTCCAGCATGGTGCGCGTTTTCGCCCATTCGGTGCTGAGGAACTTCTTGCCCTGCCGCGGCACCATCTCCGCGCCGATAGCGGCGACTTTCCAGTTGTTCTCCCTGCCCGCCCGGCGAAGCTGGGGCAGGAAATACCAGTCGTAGCCCTGTCCCTCGTAATAGTCGGTGTCTTCGGGGAACATGTCATCGTGGTAGCCCAGCCAGGGTTCGCTGGTGGCGGGATAAGGCATTCGGGCGAGCAGTACCCTGTCTGGAAACGCCCTGCGATAAGCCTGAACCACCGCCCGCTGGGTACTCTCGCTGGCGAACAGCTCGCTTCGGGGCCAGGTGTGCCACTCGCCCCAGAAGCCCAGTGTGCCCAGCGCGACGAAAGCGACCCGCGGATTGCGATTGTATCGCTCACCGAGCACGCGGATAAAGTCCAGCAGGGGATTGAGTAATCGGGGGTCGTCGTAATCGGGAGCTAGTCCCCTGCCAATTTCAGGGATGTCGTATGGGCGCATGGCGACGCCGGTATCAATGACCCACTGCGGCACGCCAACGGGCAGATTCGGGTAGTCTAAGTAGAGGCGGAAGACGATGTGCTTCCCGCGGGCGTTTGTGCCTTCCCATTTGCTGGCTTCCCACTCGGCGAAGCGATACTTTCCGCGCTCGGGTTCCAGCTCCCGCCAGGAGGCATAGAAGTACGCCATGCGTGCAGGCAAGGCATATCGGCTCCACTCCTCACTGTATGCCGCCCAGCCTTTCAACGGGTTATCCAGCGCACCCTCCGCCTGTGCTGGGCGAATCACTCGCGAGACAGGTGACCTGCGTGGTGCGGTCATTAGCTTACAACTCCTTTCACTCTGCACTGCGGACAAGCGCATCAAGAATGAACCTTGACCGCAGATTCCCTACTTCCTGATAGATTTGCAAAAGTTCCTCGTAGGTCCCTGCGCCGCCTATCAGGCTCCAGAACTCATCCGCGATCACCGCCGCTTCCATTAAAGGCGGGTATTGGCTTAAGATGCTCCAGCGATATTCCTCACGACCGTCACCAAAAGGGTTATAAGCCATTGCGAAATAGGCGGATACAGCCGGGCACGTCGCTCCACGTAGCAGGTGTATTTGGAGGAGGCGCTTTAAAGCCTTCTCGCACTGATCTTTGTTGGGTTTTGGAGACTTTATCTCAAAGAACATCTCTTCGCCACTGTGCTTGCGAACGTACAGGTCCGAGATAACCCTGATATGCACCAGGTCGTCTTCCCTGCGATGTGCCAGGACATCCTCCACCATACTGGCGAGCGAAAGCGGCTCCGATGCAGGTTCACCCAGCCGGCGCACGAGATTTTCTATCTCATTCAGGGCGCTCTGGCTTACCTGCCCTTCCATACTGTAGCCTCGCACCGCCTGCTCATGGTGTTCACTTGCTATCAAACGGGCGCATTCCTCAAAGGTTGTTCCCAGTTTGGTGCTGAAGCTCCGCTCGAATGCGTTTATCTTCAGCAGTTCCACAGGCATAATGGCGTGATGAAACGGCTTCAGCGTACCCTTTGCAGACCTCTGCCCAAGGTACTGCTGTACGGAGCCATAAGTGGGAGGATACCAGTTTTTGTAAGCCTCCACCAGCCCCCCGATGAAGCCTTCCAGGTATCCTCTGATCCGTTCGCGCGTCTGCTGCGAGATGGCGGGCATCAGCTTTTTCTCCAGATGAACACCGATTCGAAGAACTCGCTGGAACGTCTGCCCGTGCGCCGGTTGACGTGGCGATGGAGAACCGCTTCCTGCTCCACCCCAATCTGCTCCGCGATGATGGGATAGAGTCCATACTTGTCATTGGCAACTACAATCAGCCGACCACCCTGCGGCATTGCCTTCAGCGCATTACGAAACACTGCGCAGATGTCCTGGACATACTGTGCCTTCGCCCGTTCCGACGAACCGTTTGCGGCGGCGCCTATCTCCCCCTCGCGCAAATCCTGCAGACCGAGCAAGTGGTAAGCGTATGCATGCTGTTCATGATAATCAATCAATCCCACATAGGGCGGGCTGGTAAACACACCGTCCACAGGCGGGAACTGAGCGGTGCGGCTGTCCGCATGATACACCTCTACTCGAGCGTCTGTTCGTACCAGCGCAAACTCGCGTATCCTGCGAATCGTGTCGAGGCTGTAGCGATGCAGGAACTTGTATGCTTCGTCTGTCGGTTCGCAGATTCGGTGATGTTTGTGACACCAGTACGGTTCGCGCTGAGGTTGCTTCGGAAAGTCCAGCTCGTAGTGCGGTGTCAACCGCGCCGAACGCGCAGAACGCGACAGAATGATTTTGAGTAGATGCTTGTAACGGTAGTTCCCCGTATCGATAAAGCTCCTGTAGGTTAGCAGTTCCTGTAGAGCACGAGGAGCGTACCAGTGGAGCAGGTACTCCGTATCGCCGCCGAGCGTGCTGGGAGTATACTCTGCCTGGTGTTCAAAGAGCAGAGACAGCTGAGGTTCCTTTCGTTGAGTAGCCCGGCGCGTGCGCTCCAGAATGTCCAGCACCTCGTTCTGCATCAGGTCAAGGTCGTACTGCGCGGTTTTCGCCTGACACAACAGCACATTGAATGCCGAGATATCGTAACCGACAGAATGAATGCCCAGCTCGTTTGCCTGAACCAGCGTTGTGCCCGAACCCACAAAAGGGTCGAGCACCGTTTGCCCGGGCGCAAAATACTTGCGCAGGAACACCTCTACCAGCTGAGGGATGAACTTCCCCAGATAGGGGTGCAGACGATGCACGTGCTTGGTACGCTCGCGCTCGGGTAGGTCACGCTCTGTCCAGTTCAGGTTAAGCGCGTCCAGTGGTGTCTCTGGTGTGACCGTCTCAGGACGAATAGGCTGGTTCTCCGCATATATGCCCACACGCTTCTCTTCGTTAGTCAACATCGTTTCCCTCTACCAGAGCGATACGGAACGCTGTTCATTCTGTCTCATTGTATCACAGCGAAGGGAACAAGCACAAACCCCCTTGCTGGCAGTGTGTATCACCACCCGACAATGGCTGAACCCCAAACGCCATGCCACCGTCGCCAGCACTCGTCACTGCTCTGTCAAGATTGATTCAAACCGTTCCTCATGCTAAGATAGAGGTGCTCAGGAGCATCGCAACTTTTCCTGTTTATCCTGTGTCAACAGTAACGAAAGGCAGGTGAGAGCCTTGAGCAACCTGCAAAATCTGCTTCAATGGTGGAACCTTCTGTTCGCCCTGCCGCTGCTGGTAGGAGCACTCTTCTCTATCGTCACCGCGCTGGGCTTCGTCTCTGCAGAGCATCAGGCAGAAGGGCATGGTGAGGTGGACCACGGTGCAGACGCTGAAGGGACACATGGCGACGTGGAACACGCTGCCGATATGCACGGTGACATCGACCACGCAGCGGACCTCCACGCCGAGCACGGTGACATAGCGGAGCACGTGCCTGCAGAGGTTGACCACGGCGAGGTATCGCACGATGCACATGCCGAACATGCGCACGAAGGAGCGCACGGCAACCACAATCACCACGAGTCGGTGATAACGCAAATCCTGGAGGCGTTCGGCATTGGGAGGGGCGTGCCCATCTCGGTGATGCTACCGTTCTGCATGATGCTGTGGGGAGTGCTGGGGCTGGTAAGCAATCAGGCACTGCATCCCGTTCTGCGCTTCCCGGCGATTTACGCATGGATCAGCGCAGGCATCAGCCTGGTGGGCACTTCGTTGATTGCACGCAGTGTGTCGGGAGTGGTGGCACGCTACCTGCAGATGGGACAGGTTCCCAGCACATCGCGTGAGCGACTCATCGGCGCAACGGGGGTGGCGGTCTTCACCATCGACGAGAAGGGTGGCGCGGCTGATGTGTATGACACGGTGGGCACGGTGCATCGCATCACCTGCCATACGCGAGAAGGAAGTGCCCCCATCGCCATGGGTACGCCCATCGTGGTAACGGACTACGAGGTCGAAACGGGGAGATACCTCGTGGAGGAGAACCCGTTTGCAGATAACATCATCGGTCGGGAGGTACAGATATGACGGCGTTGCTGTTTGTGTTGATTGGAGCGCTTCTTATCTTCGCTCCGTTCTATCTGGGGTGGGAGTGGACGCAGACGCTGGTTTCGTCCATCGTGGGCGTGGTGATAATGTTCTTCTCCGCGCTCGCGCTGGCAATCAAGCGGTTCTACCTCAAGCCCTCGGCGAACCTGGCGTATGTGCGCACCGGCTGGGGAGGCACGCATGTGCTAATTGACGGCGGCTCTCTGGTCTTTCCGGTGGTGCACAAAATCGTGCCGGTCTCCCTCGAGACCATGAAGCTGGAGGTGGAACGCAAGGGTCCCGATGCGCTGATTACCCGCGACAACCTGCGCGTGGACGTCAAGGCAGAGTTCTACATCAAGGTGCGCGCCCTGAAGGAGGACGTGCTGAACGCGGCGCGTTCGCTGGGTGAAAAGTCGGTGGACTCGCATTCGGTGTCCGCGCTGGTCTTCGAGAAGCTGGTCTCTGCGCTTCGAAGCGTCGCTGCCACCAAGGACCTGGTGGAAATCCACGCTCAGCGTGACGCCTTCGCCAGCGCGGTGCATAATCTGGTGGTGGCAGACCTTCAGCAGAACGGGTTGACGCTGGAGTCGGTCACCATCTCGCGCCTGGACCAGACCTCGCAGGAACTGCTGTCGGACAACAACATCTTTGACGCGCAGGGCAAGAAGAAAATCACCGAGATTACCCAGGCGGCGCTGGTGGAACGCAACCGCATCGAGCGCGACGCCCAGCGCGAGATGACGTTGAAGAACGTGCAGACGCGCAAAGAGGTGCTGGAGCTGGAACGCCAGCAGGCAGAGGCTGAAGCGGAGCAGGCAACACAGGTCGCCAAAATCCGCGCGGAGAAACAGCGCGAAGCGCAGACCTACCAGATAGAGCAGGAGCGACAGGTCAAAGAGGCGGAAATCCAGCGCGACCTCGCCGTGCAGACCACCGCCATCGAGCGCGACAAGGCGCTGGTGCTGAAGGAGCAGGAGCTGAAGCAGACCGATATCGAGCGGCTGAAGGCGATAGAGGTGGCGGAGCGCGAGAAGCAGATTGCCATTGCCACCAAAGAGAAACAGCGTGCCGAGGCGGAGCAGGAGGCATTGCGTGCACAGGCGGAGCGTGAACGCGCCAATCAGGACATTATCACCGTGCAGGTGACCGCGCAGGCGGACCGCGAGGCGCAGACCAAGCTCATCGCCGCCAAACAGCAGATTGAACAGGAGCGGCTGAAGCGGCAGGTAGAGGCGGAGGTGCAGGCGTACGCCGAGGTCAAGCGCGCCGAGGCACAGCAGAAAGCCGCCGAGCTGGAGGCACAAGCCATCCTGCGCAAAGCGGATGCCGAAGCCCGCGCCAAGGAACTGGTGGCTCAGGGCGAACAGGCGTTGAAGATGGTGGACGTGAACATCGCCCGCGAGCAGGTGGATGTGCAGAAGGCGCAGGTAGAGGTAGAGCGCCAGGCGCTGGAGAACAAGCAGACCTTCAGCGATGCCGCGCTGCGCTTCGAGCTCACCAAACTGCAGATAGAAGCCAGCCGCGACATCCAGAAGGCGGTCGCCGAAGCCATCGGACGCTTCATGAGCAACGGACAGTTCGTCATCTTCGGTGACCCGGGCATGATGGCGAACATGGTCCAGCAGTACTTCAAGGGCATGGGCGTTGGCGCGTTCGTGGACGGGCTGATGAAAGGCTCCCCGCTGGGCGGCGACGGAAGCGTGGTACCCCAGCTGGCGAACCAGGTGCTTTCGCTGGTGCAGAGCCTGACCGGCAAAGCGGTTTCGCCGGAGGTCGCCCAGCAGGTAAACAACCTCGTGGAGCAGGTGGTCGCCTCCGCGCAGAAGGAGACCGCTTCCCAGCCCGAACAGCCTGCCAAAGAGTAGAACATCCCCTCTGGAGGGCGAGGCTGGATTGACCTAACCCCTAGCCCCTTCCCTGCGAGGGAAGGGGCGCATCACCTCTCCCCGCGTCGGGGAGAGGTGTTCACAAAGAAGTTTCTATTTCCCCGCCGTTTGCCCGCTCAACAGGTGCTTCGTCAGCCACTCGTCCACCTTGCGCAGGACGGCATCAGGCTGAGGCATGTGCCCGCCTTCCAGCCACACAATCTCCTTCGGCTCTTTTGCCGCGGCGAAGAGGCGCTCGGTGCACTCTTTGGGCACAATCTGGTCATCCTTGCCGTTAATCATCAGCAAGGGGCGCGGGGAGATACGCGCTACCCAGTTCACCGGGTCCACGACGCCCATCACTTCGTTTATCTTCTGCGCACTCTTGAACAGTTCGGGGTTCTTCTCGCGCAGCTGCACGGAGGTTGGATGCTGGCTGGTGCTGAACAGGTAGCCCCAGTCGCCGCCCGCCACAATCAGGATGGGCGCCTGGATGCGCTCGTCCACGCCTGCCAGTATGCCGCCGAGGATGCCGCCCATGCTCAAGCCGATGTAGCCGATGCGCTTGCCGTCTATCTCCTGCCTGCTCTGCAGGAAGTCGACGGCGCGACGCAGGTCAATCACCGTCTGAACAAGCGCATCGCGGTTGCGGTAGATGTATGCGCTGAAGATGTCGTTGCCGGGCTGTTTGCGGTCGCCATGATACTCGGCGTCAATCGCCAGCGTGGAGATACCGCGCATGGCAAAGGCAGGCGCCAGCATCTGCAGACCGTTCTTATCGCCTCCGTAGCCATGCATGATGATGACGCAGGGATAAGGGGGCGTGCCGGTCGTTGGCACGCACCACCATGCGGGCACGCGCTTATCGTGCACACTGCTGTACTGCACGCGGTAGATGACATAGCCAGTGCCGCGCTGTTGCTCGGTAACCTCGGCGTTGAGGGGCAGGTCACGGTCGTAAGCGTAAACCTGCTCATAGGGAATGGTACGTGAAGGCTGTGCGTTCTGGGTACGGGCACACCCCGCAGCAACAGCGACCAGTAAAACGGTCGCCAAACAGCGAGACAGACTCCACACGAAACCTCTACTGCGTAAGCGGTGCATCATTAGCGAAACCCTCCTTAGCCATTTCTATCTCGGACATCAATACCGAGAATGACATAGCAATCAACAACGAGGCTGTACGAGTATTCCAGAAGGGTTTATCACGCCTTTCGGTCAGTTCGCGCCAGAGTGCTTTGCACCATACCGCGGTTCGGCGGTCGCCAGCCAGTAAAGCGACGCTTCCATAGACCGGCAGCATATCTTCCAGCCACCCCCGAAGTTGCTCGTCGTCGAAAATCTGCTGGGCGACTTGTTCCATGACCCGCCCGAGGCGGTCCTGCTCCGTCTGCCCGGCAACAACGATGCGACTCTGCCCCCGCTCCAGCTCGCGGGACATGTATTCAGCAAGCATATCCGCGGGAGGCATGTATTCCGTCAGCATCAGCATCAGCGGTTGGGGTGCTTCGCGCTCAGGCTGGTTGCCCATCAAAGGGGACAGGGCCCAGCTCGTCTCTGCGTCCGGTATGGAATCGACAGGATTGGGCACTGGAGAGTCTGGCGGAGCAGGCAGGCGCCCCCAGTAGAAGGCGGCGTGGGGATGTATATCCGTGTGCTCCTGCAGGTTCCGCTGACGTGCCCGGTTGACCACCTGTACTGCCCAGTCTACAGGTACTGGCGTAAAAAACATGCCCCTGTTGCGCTCCATCTCCGATTCGCGCCCCGGCAACAGTGCATCATACGTGTAAGTTAGGCACTCACGATGCAATTCATCGACTTGTCTATCCACAAACTGTGCCAGCCCGAGATAGCCGCCGCCGGTGACCTCGAGGAGGAATACCGCCCGCCCCTCTACGGGGTGGCGCATGAAGAAGCGCAGATGCACGGCACTGCTGAACTCGTAGAACACACTCGCAAATACCTCTTCGGTCACCCAGCCCTCGGACTTTCGAGCGTCCTGGCGCTCTGCACCCGCAACCGAATAGACTTGCGTGACCTGCACGCCCTGCCGATTCAGTTCGAACATCGCCCGCTTGAGCACGCGGCGCACCGCGCCGCTAACGCCGATCCTGTGCAGAAGGCAAGCCACCAGCATGATGTAATCGGGCTGTGAACCCATCCACTGTGCCGCTGCCAGCTGCTCCTCCTGCGAGAGCGCCAGGAGCTGCGTCGCTACCTGCTGAACGCGCGGGTCGTCAGGGTCTGTCACCCCACGCGCCGGCTCCAGCAGGCGAATGGTTTCCTCTGAAGGTTGCCCTGCACTTATGGTTTTGGACTTGCGCCTGGACATATTGTTTCTACCAGCCCCCTTGCCAGATACAGCCTAATTTTACCTGTATTGGCGCATATTTCCTGCGTTTTTCACCGGTGAATCAACGTCACCACACTGCGCGGGGGAATTGCTATGCCTGAGGCCGCTCTGACCGCGGGCTGAGGGGCAAGGTCGTGTTCGGAAGAGGTCACCACCGGAAGGAGCGTATCTACCTTGCGGTCCACATCCAGCTTCAGCGTCACCTCCTGCGTCCCGCGATTGACCACCACGCACACAAAGCGCGGGCTCGCGGACTGGATGTATGCGGAAACCAGCAGGTTCTCCTCTACCTCAGAGGGGTCGGCGTGCACGCGAACGGCGCCCGGGCGCAGATAGCGGCTGAAGTTCCCCAGCACCCACAGCGTTTTGGACGGCAGGATGTTTTGCTGACCGGTGCGCCGGTAGTCGGTATATATCAGCCCGTCTTTATAGTCATACGGCGAAACCGCCAGCCACCAGTGCCACGCTGAGGCATTGCCTGCGGTCAGGTCGTAGTGGATCACCCGCGCCACGCGCAGGGCAGTATCCATGCCCAGGTCGCGATGGTGCTCCATTACGCAGTACTCCGTTTGCCAGTACTGTGCGCCCGGTGCGTAACGTGCGATGTTTTCCTGCACCGTGCGACGCAGGTCACGCAAGAGATGCAGGTTGGAATCGGTCCAGTAGGCGTGTGCGCAGATACGGTTGCCCACCCTTCGCCGCAGTTCGGCATCGCCCAGCAGTTCCCGGATGTACTGCCCATACATCCCCCAGCCTCTGGAGCGGTTGCCGTGCGTGTAGGCAGCCTTTGGATCATCAATCCCCGCCCACCGGCGGTAGAACTCGTCGTCCAGAAGGGAGACCAGCTCACCCGCCTCCGGTACCACGATTTCGGTAGACAGTTTGCGAGACCGAATCTCGGCATAGAGGGCATGGATAACCCGTTTCAGGTCGTCGTTGTTGTATCGACAGCCCTCCTGACCACCTTCCCAATCCCAGTTCGGCTCGTTGACCGGACTGATGTAGTGGAAGGGCAAACCCTCTCTAGCAAAATGTTCCAGCACATCGGCGAGGAAACGGGCAAAAGGTTGTTCATAGCCGGGCTTGAGGTTCGTAGAGCCAGACTGTTTGTCGCAGTGAGCATGTCCGTTTTTGGTCATCCAGATGGGCGGGCTGTACACACAGGCGAGGAACCGATCCACCCCGCGTTTTCTGGCAGCACGCAGGAACCATTGTTGTCCCGCATGTTTGCTCCAGTCGTAATCGGCGTTCTCGCTGGCTTTGAATACCTCCGCGCCACGCCATGGGTCCCACAGCTGGTCGGTGAGCGCACCACCTGCACCGATGTTGAACCGCCACAACGAGAGTCCAATGCCCTTCTCACGCGAGAAGAGCAGGTCGGCAAGTGCGTTCTTGTTCGCCTCCGACCACTCCTTACCGATAGGGTCTATGCTCCACGCACCCGACGCCCCGAAGTTTTCTATCACCTGGTAACGCCGCCCCGTGTCAACCGCAACAGTTACAACAGACATTTACCCCTCCCCGTCTTGTCCATAATAGAAATTACGCAGTTATGGCTCGAAAACCCTGTCCCCCAAGATGCCAGCCGTCACCCTGTGCATCCTCCTTTATCGCCATGGTTTCAGGAATCTTCTACAAGACAGAGGTTTACCTGTGGTGAGAGGCGAATAGAACGTATAATAAGAAACGGAAGGACAAGGCAGATTCGCCTTGAGATTATAGACAGATGAGGGGCACAGCCATGCAAGTGCAATATCGTGACATGGAAGGTTCGCTTCCCGCAGCGGCACGCGAGTACATCGAGAAGAAGATCAGCAAACTGGAGCGTCACTTCAAGAACTTCCGCACGGCTATGGTGGTGCATGAGGAAATCCGCGGCAGGCACACAGTGGAGATTACCCTGAACGGTGATGGGCTTACTCTGCGGGCGGAAGAGAGTACGAGTGACCTGCGCGCCTCGGTAGATCGGGTGGTGGACAAGCTGGAGACCCAGCTGGCGCGTTTCAAAGGCAGACGGTTCCGCTCGCTGGCGAAGCGAGAACGAGAGAACATGCTGCATGAGGAAGAGATTACGTTGATGCTGGAGGCGGTGGGTGAAGAAGCGCCAGCCGAATCCAGCGAAGAGCTTCCTGCCTTCCGCATTGCCCGAATCAAGCGATTCACCCTCAAGCCCTCCACGCTGGAGGAGGCGGCGATGGAAATGGAAATGCTTCAGCACGATTTCCACGTCTTTCTCGACATGGAAACCCAGAACGTGCAGGTGCTCTATCGCCGCAAGGATGGTACTTACGGTCTTCTGATTGGCGAGGAGTAGAGTCAATAGTATCAGGAGGTTCTATGCAGAGAACGTTCGTGATGATTAAGCCCGATGGCGTTCAGCGTGGACTGGTGGGAGAATGCATCCGCCGGTTTGAACAGCGTGGGCTGCGGTTGGTAGGGCTGAAGATGCTGGTACCGTCACGCGAGCTGGCAGAGAAACACTACGCGGTGCACCGCGAAAAGCCGTTCTACAACGACCTGGTGGAGTTCATCACCTCGGGACCAGTAGTGGCGATGGTGATTGAGGGACCCAACGCCATCCCGCTGGTGCGTACCATGATGGGTGCGTTAGACCCTCTGCAGGCACAGCCTGGCACCATCCGCGGCGACTTCACCTGCGATAAGCAGATGAATATCATCCACGGTTCGGACTCACCCGAGACCGCCGAGAGCGAAATCGCCCTGTGGTTCAGGGAGGATGAGCTGCTTTAGCCCTGCTGGTGAGCCAAAAGCCCTTACCCCCCTCCCCTCTTCCAACGCTCTGGGAGAGGGGATTTTCGTTCCGCAGCTTCATACTGTCAAGAACCCGAAAGCTGGCGTTCTTCACCTTGTGTCTCCTTTACCCGCTTCTGTCTGGAAACACAAGATGTAGTGGAGTTTGCGAGGTAGAAAGGGGCATAGACACAACATATAGTAACATGGAGCGGGAGACGGGACTCGAACCCGCGACATCCAGCTTGGGAAGCTGGCGTTCTTCCGCTGAACTACTCCCGCTCACTCTACAATAATATTCTACATCCACCCTCCAGCATTGTCAAGGCTCCTACCAGTGAATGTGCCTCGATTTTTTTTCAAAAAAACGCCCCTAAACCCTTGACATTTGTGCGCGAGCCGGTGTAGAATATAGGTACTGCAATGTATCATAATGTATCATATTATTATGAGGAAAACATGGACGATCCGACACTGTACCGACAAATCTACCATACGCTAAAAGCAGACATTGTGAGCGGACACTATCCGCCCGGTGCACAACTGCCTACGGAAACAGAACTGATGCACCGTTTCGGAGTAAGCCGGGTGACAGTGCGCCACGCCCTGGCACTGCTCCAGCGGGAGGGACTGGTAGTACGCATCCCGGCAAAAGGCACCTTCGTGCGACACAGCGACCAGCCGTCCGCTTCGCCGAAGCTGATTGCCCTGCTTGCGCTGGATGTGCAGCTGGACTTCTTTGGCAAGCTGATCCGGGGGGCGGAACAGGAGGCGGCAGCGCACGGCTACAAACTGCTGGTGCGCTCCACCGACAACGACGCCGAAAAGGAACGTCAGTGCCTGCTGGAATTACAGTCGCACGTAGCCGGTTTCATCATCGCGCCGGCAACGGGGAACCAGAACCATGTACACTACGGACAACTGCTGGTGCGGGGCGTTCCGTTCGTGTTTATCGACCGCTACCTGCCCGAGTTCAATGTGGACAGGGTGACCTCTGACAATGTGCAGGGAGGATACCTTGCCACACGCTATCTGCTGGAGCTCGGACACCGCAGGATTGGGGTGATTTCCGCGCGAAAAGCCACTACCTGCACCGAAAGGCTGCGAGGGTATCAACAGGCTCTTGAAGAGTTCGGTGTGCCGTTTGACCCCGAGCTGATAGCACATGCTATCGGCAAGCGGCGCGATGGCTGGGACGAGTATCTGTACCAGGGAAGGGTACAAACGGAGGCGCTGCTTAAACTGCCCAACCCTCCGACCGCCCTGTTTGCAATGAACGACCTGCTTGCCGTCGGTGCGTTGAGATATTTGCGTGAGAGGGGTATCGCCGTGCCGGAAGAGATGGCTCTGATAGGCTACGACGGCATCGAGCTTTCCGAACTGGTCAGTCCCAGCCTGACCACGGTCAAACAGCAGTCCCTGCGCATGGGCGCGGAGGCGGTACGGTTGCTGGTGCGTCGCATTCGCAATCCTGAACAGCCTGCGCAACATGTGGTGCTGCCGGTAGACCTGCATATTCGCGCTTCCACTGTTGCGTTAACGGCGATAGTCCAGACAGCGATAACTGCATCACCGTTGAAAGGAGGTGGTTAGTCAAACAAGCATATCTTTTGCCATCTATTCGTGTCATGCTGTGCACTCTGAAACCTTGAAGTCATTCCAAAACTTTACCAGGAGGTGTCAGGAGCATGTCTCGCAAGGCTTTCACACTGATTGAGTTGCTGGTGGTTATCGCGATTATCGCGATTCTGGCGGCGATTCTGCTCCCCGTGTTCGCCCAGGCTCGGGAAAAGGCGCGCCAGGCAACCTGCACCAGCAACATGAAGAACATCGGAACTGCCTGGGCAATGTACGCGCAGGACTACGACGAGACCGGGTGTCCCATGTGGGTCAAGAGCAACCTGAGGCTGGGATGCTTCCCGGTGGTAGACCCGAACTTCCGTGCACCTTACACCGGCACGCCGTGGGGACAGTACTGGCCTGACCTCATCTATCCCTACGTGAAGTCGGGACGCGCGGCGAACTACGATGCCTCCGGCGCCCCCATCTCGAAGGGCAACCGCGGGGTGTTCACCTGCCCCACGGGAGATTCGCTCATTCCCGCTGTTGGTGGTGAGAGCGGGTGGGGTTCGCTGACCTATGCTATCAACCAGAGTAACATTAACGCCGACCCCATCAACCCGGAGAGCGCCGCAGCGGCGGCTGGAGGCGGAGCGGACTTCCTGTGCGGACAGGACCCCGGCTGCCAGGGCTGGGGTTGGGGCTGTGCAAAGGGCGCTCAGCTCGCTCGACTGACCCACCCGGCGGATTCTATCGTGTTCATGGAAGGAGTGCTGGGCGCGGGACCCATGTTCGCCGAGTGCTGTGACCTGAGCTCCTACCCCGGCGACCGTGCCACTATCCTTGCGAAGATGGCGACGGCGTATCCGGCGGAAGGTGGCTTCCCCGCGGGTTATCACCCCAACCGCCCGCTGAAGCGTGCCAAGACCGACCCCAACTTCTGGGTGATGGAAAACGGTCAGGTGAACGAGGACGGTACGGTTATGCCCGTGCAGCGCTCCAACGACCGCGCCATGCATCCGCACAACGGTGGGGCGAACTACATCTTTGCGGACGGGCATGTGAAGTTCCAGCGGGATACCTATATGCGTCAGCATACCGCCTCGTCTGATTAAATGCGCAGGTGCTCTCCCTCCGCGCGAGGGGGAGCACCCTCTTCAAACCAGGAGGTGTATCCGATGCCTCAGACAATTCATCGAGGAAGCAGACAGCCCGACTCGGGATGGCACAGGGAAATCAGCCCAGGCGTCGCTGTGCTGGCAGGGGTAGCCCTGCTGGTCTTCATCCTGTTCCTTGTGCATCATTTCATCACGCCGGTAATTCCACAAAAGCGCATCAGTCAGGAGCAGGCGTGGCAGCAGAAACAGCAGGAGCTGCAACAGCGGTTGCCACAGGGCGGATGGGTCTCGCCTGCACCGGGAATGCCGCCAGTATACGTGCCGCCGAGTGGAGGGAGTGGAAACATGGCACAGGGGCGTTAGGCGCGCGGTATTTCTTATTTCGGTTGAATGGATGATCTTGAGAGCAGTTTTATATCTGAGACCCTTCGCTGACGCTCAGGGTGACAAAAAACAGCAAAAGAATGACATCATCCTTGTTATACTGAGCGTCAGCGAAACAGTTCGTTCTTATTGTTATGCTGAGCCATAGTGAGGCATCTCTGGGATTCTTCGCTCCGTCCAGAATGACATGCGGGCAATTGTTGTGAGGTATGGGCCATCCTTTGCATGGCTCAGAATAACAAAAAGAAATGTTCATGGCGATGAATAGTATCCTCCTTCCTGCTGTGCTGAGCGCTAGCAAAGAGGGTTGCGATTGAAACTTTTCGACGGTGCTCGGGGCGGTGGAAGGAAGCGGTTGAAACCAGCATCGGGGTAGCTATAGGAATTATCCCCCCTATCCAGCGAATCTATACAGTGAAACCTGCCAGAACAACAAGCAAACTGAACACGTTGGGGGACATCTCATTGTTCACGCCGGGACGTGAGAAACGTGAGCGCCATTTCAGTCTGCGAGCGGTGCTGATTGGTCTCCTGGCGTCCCTGCTTATCGCCGCGCTGGACCCCTATGGATTGTATGTGATTCAGGGTTCTTATATGACCCTGGACTACAGCACGCCGGCGGCGGTATTCCTCTTCTTTGTGCTGGTAGCGATAGTCAACAGGGTATGGAAACGCCTCAGCCCCCGTACAGCGCTTCAGCCCGCCGAGCTCATCGTTGTTTACACCATGATGATTGTCGCCTGTGTGGTGCCCACCCTGGGGCTGACAGCGCAAATCCTGCCCGTGCTGGGAGCGGTAACCTACTTTGCAAACCCGGCAAACGGCTGGGAGCGTTTGATCCATCCTCATCTGAACCCCTCACTGGTGCCGCGCGACAGGGAGGCGATACGCCTCTTCTTCGAAGGCAAACCCGGAGCGTCGGTAGCATGGCAGGTGTGGTTACCGCCCCTTCTGGCATGGGCGCCTCTCATTCTCGCCCTCTATTTCGTGATGATTTGTGTGATGGTGATATTCCGCCGCCAGTGGATGGAGCGCGAGCGTCTGGCGTTTCCGGTCACACAGTTACCGCTGGAGATGGTGAACGAGCAGTCGCCCCTCCTGCGCAAGCCGTTGTTCTGGCTGGGATTCGCCCTGCCGTTTGCGGTGGGCAGTTTGATTGCCCTGCACAACTACGCGCCCTCCGTGCCCGCGCCGAAGCTCAATGTGTATGTGCCCCTTTTTCGTGAAACGGTAAGCTGGAGCCTGCGTTTCAGCTTCCCCATGGTCGGCTTCTTCTACCTCGCCAACCTGGACGCGCTGTTCAGCCTGTGGTTCTTCAACCTCTTGTTTATGGTGGTGCGAGGTTATCTGAATATCTACGGCGTGGAGATACATGAAGACCTCGGCGGAGCTTACGGCACGCCTTACATTCCCTACAAGTATCTGGGCATGGGCGCGATGCTGATGCTGGTGGTGACAGGGTTATGGGCGGCGCGGGCACACCTGAGCGATGTGTTGAGGAAGTCGATCGGCAGGGGTAGGGATGTGGACGACAGCAGTGAAATGCTGAGCTATCCCGTCGCCTTCTGGGGCGCACTGCTGGGCTTGCTGGTGATGGGCGTGTGGATATGGTGGTCGGGGCTGTCGTGGTGGGGAACGTGGCTTTACCTGCTGTTCATGATGGTGCTGTTTTTCGGTTTGACGCGGGTGGTGGCGGAAACAGGGCTGGCAGAGGCGGTGGCGGCGATGATAGCTCCCGTGTTCACAGTGGCGGCATTCGGCAGTGTGCCTTTCGGGGCACGAGGACTTACCGCGCTGGGGCTGACGTGGGTCTACTCTGCCGACATCCGCACGACGGTCATGGCTTCCAGCATCCATAGCCTGTGCCTCGCCGAGCGTACAGGGGTACGTTCACGCCCGCTGTTCTGGGCAATGACTCTGGCGATTGTGGCCAGCATCGTGGCGTCAGTCTGGATGACGCTGGTACTTGCCTATCAAATAGGCGGCGTCAACCTGAACAGATGGTTCTTTATTGACGGTCCGCAGTTCCCGTACAAGTGGGTGGCAGGCAAGATAAACAACCCATCCGAACCCAGCATCACCGGCTGGTTGCTGACCGGCTTCGGCGCGGCGGTAATGGGATTCCTCAGCGCCATGCGCCAGCGGTTCGTGGGATGGCCCTTTCACCCCGTCGGCTTCTGCGTAGGCAGTACGTGGATTATGGACGAGCTGTGGCTGACCTGTTTCATCGCCTGGCTGCTGAAGTTTCTCATCCTGCGCTTTGGCGGACTACGCTGGTTCCGGGCGTCCCTGCCCTTCTTCCTAGGGCTGATTGTGGGACAGTACACCTGCAACGGCTTCTGGCTGGTAATGGACTACTTCAGCGGAGCGAAGGGCAACCAGATTTTCTGGATATGATATGGCACAATAAGGACGGGAAGGGTATAATGCTTCTGCAAACACTATCGGGGAGGTGAGCATCGTCCATGCCCATCTATGAATACCGATGTAATGCCTGCCGAAGGCGGTTCAGTGTGCTGGTGGGTGTGATTGCGCAGGATGACCCCCTGCAATGTCCGCGTTGTGGAAGTACCGATGCCACCCGGTTGATTTCCCGCTTCGCCCGCTTGCGCAACGAGGACGACATCATCGACGACATGCTGGACCCCGACAAAATCGGTGACCCCGAGGACCCAAAGACGATGCGTCGCTGGGTGAAGGAGATGGGCAAGGAGCTGGGCGAGGACTTCGCCGACGAGTTCGACGAACTGCTGGTAGAGGAAGAGAAGAAAGCCGCCACCGGTGAGGGCGACGAGGGCGGAGAGGGCGACGGCGCAGGCGATGACCTGGTTTAGCCCCCTTCTGCCAGCACGCGCACATCCCCTACCCTGCGCGTCAGGTGGATGCTGTCAAAATACTCTAACAGGGGCACTGCAAACTTGCGGCTGGAGCCGGTAAGGTCGCGAAACTCTCCAACGCTCAGCGAACCCTTTTCCCGAATCGCCCGGCGCACCAGCTCCGCCAGCTCCTCCAGCACCTCCCGGTGGAAGAACAGGTCCTCCTCCAGCCGCACCAGTTCTCCCATCTCCACCAGCACCTGTATCATTGCTCTCACCGCATCGGGCGGCGCACCTACCTGCTGGGCGATGATGGAAACCGGTGGCGGGGTTGCCTTCCCCTCGCGAATCGCCTGTGCGACGCGCTCCGCCAGACGCTGTTGACGCTCGTTGAGGCGAATGGTAAAATCCGCCAGCCGCACGATCGCCCCCTGCAGGGCAATCGCACCTTCCTCCTGCCAGCGTGTCAGCAACGCCTCAAACAGGCGCGGCGACAGCCCCTTCGCTACGGTGGAGCGCAGTTCCTCGCGGGGCATTCCCGCACGCAGGGGGTTCTGTTGATGGTAACGTTGAAGAGTCTGCTTTGTTCGCTCCTGCAGGTCCTGCAGTACAGTGCGCGCAAACCATACATCGCCCACGCGCACAGCACGCCCTTCTCGCTCCAGCTGCTGAAGCAAGGTGGCAAGATGGTGAGAAGCGGTCTCGGCGCGACGGGCAAGCTCCGCTTCGTCCAGACCGGCAGGGGACTGCGCCAGTATCGCCAGCACCTTTTGCGCCGGGTCACCCTTCAGCAATGAGTGCAGGCGTTCTAGCACCGCAGGGTCAAATCGCCGGTGGCGCGGTGCGTGAGGCTCCAGCACGATGCCCCCGCCGATGGTGAACATGGGCGAATAGGTACGAATGACGAAGCGGTCGCCTCGTGCCGCGACCAGCGGCTTCTCCAGCCTTATCTGCACCATCCCCTGTGAGCCGGCGTCCAGTCGCTCGCTGTCCAGCAGGGACAATCGTCCAATCACCTCTGCCGTGCCCAGATACACTCGTATTCGCGCCCGCTGTGTCAGCCCTTTCGCCGCGTCGGGAAGCAGGGTAACCTGCGCGTCAAAAGCCTGCGTCGGGCGGAAAAGCCCGGGCGGCGTGCACACCATCCCGCGTTCTACCTGCGATTTTTCAACGCCCGGCAGGTTGATGGCGACCCGACTGCCCGCTACCGCCTCTTCCACCCTGCGCCCGTGCACCTGTATCTGTCGCGCCCGGGATTGCAGACCCGGCGGCAGAATCTCCACCGCATCCCCCACGCGCACCCTGCCGCTGACCAGCGTACCGGTCACCACCGTGCCCGCCCCCGCCAGCGTGAACACCCGGTCAATCGGCAGGCGGAACGGCGCATTGACCTCCCGCGAGGGCACGCGCTCCACCGCCCGCTGAAGAGCAGTTCGCAAATCATCCAGTCCCTGCCCCGTTACCGCAGAGACCGGAATAATAGGCGAATCGCTGAGCGGAGTGTCCTGCAGGAACTGCCTCACCTCGTCGGTCACCAGCTGAAGCCATTCCGCGTCTACCAGGTCGCACTTGGTCAGCGCCACCACGCCCGCCTTCACGTCCAGCAGGCGCAGGATGTCCAGATGCTCGCGCGTCTGCGGCATGATGCCCTCGTCCGCTGCAATCACCAACAACACCACGTCCACGCCGCCTGCCCCCGCCAGCATGTTTTTGAGAAACCGCTCGTGTCCGGGCACATCCACAATACCGACCACCTGTCCGCTCGGCAGGCTCAGCGACGCAAAGCCCAGGTCTATCGTCATGCCGCGCTCCTGCTCTTCCTTCAGGCGGTCGGGGTTGATGCCGGTGAGGGCGGTAATCAGCGTGGACTTGCCGTGGTCCACATGTCCTGCCGTACCGATAATCACGTGCTTCTGAGAGACTGGCGTATCCATCCGTACCCTGCTTCCGCATGATGTTCTCGCTAACAGTATACCGCCTGGTGGGCATCGCGTGCGAGGTAGCGGTTTGTCTTCTGAGAGAGCACTTTTGGGTGTGATTGACATTCAGCGTTGCATCGTGCTATGCTTACAGCAGGCGTGGGCTATGTGCAAGGAGGCTTTAAGACTTGGAAAACGCAAAACCGCTGGGCTATTTTGCCTTTGTGTTACACTCGCATATCCCTTACGTGCTGGCGCACGGGCGCAGTCCGCACGGCATGGACTGGCTTTCGGAAAGCGCTGCCGAGACCTATATCCCCCTGCTGAACACCTGTCATCGTTTGATTAAGGACGGCATCTCGCCGCAGTTCACGATTGGTATCACTCCGGTGCTGGCGGAACAGCTGGCGCATCCTGCCTTCGCGGCGGAGTTTGAGGCGTGGCTGAAGGACAAAATCGCCGCGGCGGAGGTGAACCGCAAGCAGTTCCTGCAGGAGAAACAGATAGGTATGGCGGCGCTGGCGGACTACTGGCACCGGTTCTTCAGCAGGACACTGAGCGACTTCCGCGAGCGCTATCGTTCGGACATCATCGGGGCGTTTCGCGACCTGCAGGATGCCGGACATGTTGAGATTCTGACCAGCGCTGCGACACACGGCTACCTGCCCCTGCTAGGGACCGATGAGGCGGTGCAGGCGCAGGTGAAACAGGGTGTGCAGACCTATAAACGGCTGTTCGGCAGGTCGCCGCGCGGTTTCTGGCTCCCCGAGTGTGCCTACCGCCCTCGCTATCGCTGGAACTACCCGGTGGATTTCGAAGGCAAGCCCACTGAGCCGTGGCTGCGCAAGGGAGTGGAGGAGATTCTCGCCGAGAACGGCATCGAGTACTTCTTTATCGATTCGCACCTGCTTCGCGGCGGCGAGGCAATCGGCGTGTACGCCGAGCGGTTCAAGCCTCTACGCGAACTGTGGGAGCAGTTCAGCGTACAGTATCGCCCGGAAGAGGCGGAGAAATCGCCGTACTGTGTGTATCTGGTCAACTCCTCTGGCGAGCCCAAGCCGCCTATTGCCGTTTTCACGCGCGACCCGCGCACCGGCGTGCAGGTATGGAGCGCGGACTCCGGCTACCCCGGCGACGAGTACTATCTGGAGTTTCACAAGAAGCTGCCGCCCGGCGGCTTGCGATACTGGCGCATCTCCCGCCCGAAGGACGACCTGGGTAAGAAACAGCCTTACGAACTGGCGAAGGCGTTCGAGCGCATCCAGGAACACGCCAAACACTTCGTGGACCTGGCGCACCAGGTACTCAACGAGCACGTGCAGTCCACCGGTCAAAACGGCATCATCACTGCCATGTACGATACCGAGCTGTACGGTCACTGGTGGTTCGAGGGTCCCGAGTGGCTGTACTGGGTGCGTCGGGGCATGGAGGCGCATCCCGAAATCCATCCGACCACCTGCGGGAAGTATCTGCACCAGCATCCACCGCAGACGGTGGTTCAGCTGCCCGAAGGCTCATGGGGCGAAGGTGGGTACCACTGGGTGTGGCTGAACGAGTGGACCGAATGGACATGGAGGCGCATCTATCCCGCCGAGCGTGAGATGGTGCGCCTGGCACGCCAGTATGGCGACCACCCGGAGGTGCAGACCATCTTGAAGCAGATTGCCCGCGAGCTCCTGCTTCTGCAATCCTCCGACTGGCAGTTTCTCATCAGCACATGGTCGGCGCGGGATTACGCGGAACTGCGCGCGCAGTGGCACGCCGACCGTTTTCAGATGCTGGTGAATCTGCTGGAGCGGGTTGCACGCGGCGAGAAGCCTTCTCCCGAAGAGTGGGGCGCACTGGGCGAGGCGGAGGAGCGCGACAACATCTTCCCGGACGTCGAGCCGAAATGGTGGGCGCAGCTGGAGTTTCCTCCCGGCGAGTAGACAGGGTATGAGCACGCGAGAAACCGCCAACGACGCCTCCCCGTTGCGTGGTTTGCCCGCCGTGTCGCGCCTCCTGCAGGACGAGCGGATACAACAGGCGGTAGCAGAACATGGGCGTGACCTGGTGGTGGATTGCGCGCGCGAGGTGCTGGAAGAGATACGCCGGCGATTGAAGAGCGGAGAGACACTTCCTACCGACCTATCTTCGGTGGTCGGGGCGGTACTGCGGGAGGTGGAACGCTGGAGCACGCTTTCCCTGCGCCGGGCGATTAACGCCACCGGGGTGGTTCTGCACACAGGGCTGGGACGGGCGGTGCTTGCCGAACCAGCGAGGCAGGCGGTCGCAGAGGTGGCGATGGGGCACTCCATGCTGGAGATTGACCGCGACACCGGCGAGCGCGGCGACCGCATCGAGCATGTGCGCGACCTGCTGTGCCGGCTGACCGGTGCGGAAGATGCCACCGTGGTGAACAACAACGCAGGGGCGGTTCTACTGGCGATTACCGTGTTGGCGCAGGGCAGGGAGGTGATTATCTCGCGGGGGCAGCTGGTGGAGATTGGCGGTGCGTTTCGAATGCCCGACATCATCGCCCAGAGCGGTGCGAGGCTGGTGGAGGTCGGCACAACCAATCGTACCCGTCTCTCCGATTACGAACGGGCAATAACTTCCGAAACCGCGCTTATCCTGCGCTGCCATCCCAGCAACTTCCGCATTGTGGGGTTTACGGAAGAGGTATCCACCGGCGAGCTGGCATCCTTAGCGCATCGGCACGGGCTGCATATGCTGGACGACGTGGGCAGCGGCTGTCTGGTCAACACCGAGCAGTTCGGGCTGGAGCATGAGCCGACCCTGCAGGAGAGTGTGCAGGCGGGCAGCGATGTGGTTACCTGCAGCGGAGATAAACTGCTGGGCGGTCCGCAGGCGGGCATCATCCTGGGGCGCAGGGAGATAGTTCAGCGCATCCGCAAACATCCCCTGCACCGTGCGCTTCGGGTGGACAAGTTGACACTGAGCGCGTTGGAAGCCACCCTGCGCCTCTACCTGAACCCGGAGATGGCGCTGCGCGAGATCCCCACCCTGCGTGCGCTGGCGATGTCGGAGGGCGAAATCAGAAAGCGAGCACAGCAGATAAAAGGGAGATTGCAGAGGGCGGTCCCTGCTGGGAGTGTCACGGTATCCCTGCGCGAAGGCGTGTCCGAGGTGGGGGGTGGAAGTCTGCCCGGTCAGCAGTTACGGACCGTGCTGGTCTGTTTGGGGAGTTCGCAGGTGGACGCTTCGCAGATGGCGCGTGCCCTGCGCTGGCAGGAGCCTGCTGTATTTGCGCGAATCGAACGCAATGAGGTGGTTCTTGACCCACGCACCTTACTGCCGGGCGAGACCGATGCGCTGGTGCAGGCGGTGGCGCGCGCGGTCACTCAATGTCTGAGCGGAGGGGCAAGCGATGCATGATGCCGTCGATCGGGCTGTGAACGATACCGTCAGGGCGCTGGTACGCGTGGCGGCGATGCGCGAGAAGGGCGCAGACCGTCACAGTGCGCGGGTGGCGGTTCTGGCTGTAGCGACCGGCGAAAAGCTGGGCATGAGCGACGAGGAACTGCTGGTGCTGCGTCGTGCGGCGGAACTGCATGATATCGGCAAGGTGGCGATATCCGACAGCATTCTGGGCAAGCTGGGCAGTTTGACCGACGAAGAGATAAAGATTATGCGCCAGCATGCGACGCTCGCACTGGAGATTCTGGGCACAGTGCAGGCGTTGAAACCAACCCTCCCGCTCATCAAGCACCACCACGAACGCTGGGATGGTACCGGCTATCCCGATGGACTGGCAGGGGAGCAGATACCGCTCGGCGCCCGCATTATCGCCGTCGCGGAGGTATACGATATTCTTACTCACGGCGCACCGTGGAAAGAGCCTCTGAGCATTGAAGAGGCGAAAGCCGAACTCCTGCGCTGTGCGGGCACGCAGTTTGACCCCCGCGTGGTGGAAGCGTTCCTGCAGATATGCGATTTAATGTGCGATTGATGCCCGGTCCGGTGTTGCCTGTACGCCAGCGGAGCGAGTATCATTAAGTACCGAGCCTGAATGATGACAGCACAACCATCCAAAAAGTGGCGTGTTTTACAGGTGGTGTCCAGCTCGGCGACGTCGGGCGCCGAGAGGCATATTGTGATTCTCTCCAAAACACTGCAGAAACAGGGACACCAGGTGCTTACCGTATGCCCACAGGATGGCTGGCTCCCGAAGGAACTGCAGAGTGCAGGTGTGCACACCCTGCCTGTGACGATGCGCGGCGCAGGCTCACTGGTGACCTTTTTGCAACTGGCGCGTCTGGTGCGCCGACAGCGGGTGGACATTATCCATACGCATCTCACCCGGGCGGCATACTACGGTCTGCTGCTGGGATTGCTCACGCGCAAACCGGTGGTGTCTACGGTACATGTGTTCACCTCCGACCCTGCCTACCGCTGGCTTTCGCGTCTGGGAAATCCGTTAATCGCGGTTTCCGAGGCGGTGCGACGCTGGCTGATCGAACACGGCGTGCCCGCCAGTGAGGTGCAAACCGTGTACAACGCCACCGATTTCGTCTCTCTGAACGGCTCGGCGGCACAGGCTTCCCGCGAGGTGCGTCACGAGTTTGCCCTTCCGCCCAGCAGCAACCTCATCGGCGTGTTCGCAAAGGTTTCGCCCATCAAGGGGCAGGACCTGCTGATAGAGGGCCTGCCGCAGGTACTTCGTGACCATCCCAACACCTATGTGCTGTTCGTGGGGAGCACCGATAGCGCGTTTGCAGAGCGTGCCCGACAGCGCGCCCGCCAGCTGAAGGTGGAGGACCATGTGCTTTTCACCGGCTTGCGCACGGACGTGGCGAGGCTGATGCAGGCGGTGGATATTGTGGCGATGCCGTCGCGCTCGGAAACGTTCGGCATGGCGGCGCTGGAGGCGATGGCGCTGGGCAAGCCGGTGGTTGCCACGCGGGTTGGGGGACTGCCCGAGCTGGTGCGCGACGGGGAGACCGGGGTGCTGGTGGATTTGACCACTGCCTCGCTGGTGCACGCGCTGAACGAACTGCTGACCCGCGCCGACTTGCGAGCACATCTCGGCGAGAACGCACGTATCTTCTCCCACCGCTACTACACGCCCGAACGCATGGTGCGTGACATCGAAGCGGTATATGCCCGTGCACTGGCTGTCTGAACATGCTACCTGTGTTGATGTACCATAATGTGGGCGAGCGAGAACGCCATCTCAATGTTTCGCCGCAGGCTCTGTACAGGCAGTGCCGTCTGCTTCAGATAATGGGGTTTCGCGCCGTTACCCTGAGCGAACTGCAGGAACACCTGCGTACCGGTGGTCTCCCCCGCCGCACGGTGGTGTTCACCTTCGACGACGCCCTGCTCGGCGTATACCACTACGCTCTGCCCATTCTTCAGCGGTTCGGGTGGCGCGCGACGGTGTTTGCCGTCAGCCAGAAGCTGGGAGGTGTAACCGACTGGGCGCCCCGTCATCGCCACCGGGTCATGAATCGCGAGCAGATTGCCGAACTGCACCGACAGGGATGGGAAATCGGCGCACACACCCTCACCCACCCTTACCTGACCCGCCTGCCGCCGGAAGATGCCTGGCGAGAGATTGCACAGTGCAAAGATGACCTGCAGGAGCTGACCGGTGCAGAGATACTCGCCTTCTGCTATCCATATGGCGACCTCAACAACCAGATAGTGCAGACCGTGCGTGCGTGCGGTTACGAATCTGCCTGCACCACCCGCAAAGGGCTCGTGCGCATTGGGGATGACCCGCTACTGCTCCCTCGCGTGCCCGTTGCCTACAGCGACGGCGCACTGGGCTTACTGTACCGGCTGTGGCGAGCGTGGAGGTATACACGGCTCGGATAAGCCTAACACTCCATCACAAAAGGAGAAGGGGTACTGATTATCCGAAACGAAGCGTGTTGACCTACTTTGTGAGAAAAGGTATAATTTTGCTTAGTTATGCTATATTTACAAACGCGTCATTACGAGAGGAGCGTTGTCCAGGGAAGATGACAAATCGCAAAAAGGCGGAATCGGGCAATCATCGCGTACCCATTCCCACGCTGGAGCGTATGGCAACCTATCTGCGCCTGCTCAGTGACCTGGAAGCGGCGAAGGTTCACACCGTCTCCTCCGCCGAGATTGAGAAACAGACGGGCATCAACGCCGCGCAGTTCCGCAAAGACCTCTCCTATTTCGGCGAATTCGGCAAGCCGGGTGTTGGCTATCGGGTAAGCGAACTTCATCAGCGAATCGCTCGTATCCTCAAAATCCACAGGGAACAGCCCATGCTGTTGGTCGGCGCGGGCAACCTGGGGTCTGCGCTGGTAGGGTATCCCGGACTGCGTGAGCACAAGTTCATTATCGCCGCTGTGTTTGATAACAACTATGCCAAAATAGGCAGGCTGTTGTGGGACCACGAGATACTGGACGTGAATCGGCTCAAAGAGGTCAACGAGCGCATCCGGGCACGCATCGGTATCATTGCCGTTCCCGCCAGCGCGGCGCAGGAGGTCGCCGACAGGCTGGTGGAGGCGGGAGTCAAAGCCATCCTGAACTTTGCGCCAACCATCCTGCGCGTCCCCGAAGGAGTAACGGTGCGCAATGTGTCTTTCTTGCAGGAGCTGGCGGTGCTGTCGTATCACCTGGAGCACGAGGAAGAGCGCGCTGGCGCATACTCTGCCCACCAGATTGACGGCGTGTGATGTGGCGCTCTCTGCACGTACCGCCGGAAGAATTGCGCTGTGATGTCACGCTGGTGTGCGGGCAGTCCTTTCGCTGGAAGCCCCTCGGCGCGAACACATGGCGCGGCGTGGTCGGTTCGTACGTGGTGACCCTGCACCAGACCGAGCGGGACGTGCTCTACCACTGCATCCCGGACGCCGACATCACCAGCCTCCTGCGCGACTATTTTCATCTGCACATCCCCCTCGCGCCGCTGTACCAGCAGTGGCAGAGGGCGGATGACCGTTTTGCAAGGGTCGCTCCCGCCTTCCCGGGCTTGCGTGTGTTGCGCACCGACCCCGTGGAGTGCCTCTTCAGCTTTCTCTGCTCCAGCGCCAACAATATCGCGCGCATTACCCGCATGGTGAACAACCTGTGCGCTCGCTATGGACAACCGCTGGCAGAGGTGGACGGGGTGGTTTACCATCGCTTTCCATCGGTTGACGCGCTGGCACAGGCATCGGAGGAAGAACTGTTCGCGCTGGGGTTCGGTTACCGGGCGCGGGTGCTGGTGCGTGCGGCGAGAGAACTGGCAGAGCGCGGGGAGGAATGGCTGTTCCGCCTGCGAGAGGTTTCTTACGAGGAAGCCCATCACGCGCTGACCACCCTGCCCGGCGTAGGGCACAAAATCGCCGATTGCGTGTGTCTGTTCTCGCTGGACAAGCCGCAGGCGATACCGGTGGATACACACGTGTGGCAGATTGCCAGACGCGACTACCTGCCCGAGCTGAACGGCCGGAGCCTGACGGAGCGGGTGTACTGGCAGGTCGGCGATTTCTTCCGGGCGCGTTTCGGCGATTACGCGGGCTGGGCGCACAATGTGCTCTTCGCCGCCGAACTGTCCGCCTTTCGCAAGCGGGTGATGTACTCTGACCAGTCGAAACTCACATCAGCTCCTCAGTGATGTTCAGTTTGCCCTGCGCACCGCCCAGCCGATAAGCGAACCACTCGCGAAACAACGCTTCGTCTCGCATTAAGGTCTCGTGAGGCGAATAAGGCGACTTGATGACGATAAAGAGTTCATCCCATCCCTCTTCGGGGTCGTGGTGTATCGTCAGTCCAATTGGTACATCCCCGAAAAACTCCCGAACCCGGGCGGGAGCTTCTTGAAGAATGTCAACGAGAAACGTATCGCGCTCCAGAAAACGCCTCACTTCGTCGACGTTCTCTATCTCATCGTACAGTTGCTCAATCTGTCGTATCGCTTTTTGCTGTTTGACGGTAACAGAGGTTTCCATTTTTCATCTCCACGCACCATTGGTATTGTAGTATAATCATGCTGAATACTCAAGACCCCACTTGCGGGAAGTGTATCTTCACCGGATGCAGGTATCCGACCAAGCCTGCCACCGGCGCCGCGAACGCGAACGGCAGAAGTACCGCCATCACGTAGTGTTTCGGACGCGGCGGATGCTTCCCCACGTGGTCTCGCACGGCATACGCGGGCAGATACACCATCAAGCCATACACCATCAGCCAGAACCCCCAGCCCAGCAGATTGTGCCAGCCGAACGAAACCGTTTCCGCCAGCGTGCCCGTCAGCCCGAACAGCACCATTACCGACACGGGGTGAAACGACCAGCGCGACAGCATCCACGCCCACGCCGCAAACATCGGCACGAACAGGATCACGCTGTGCCCCAGCACCACGTCCAGATAGTTTGTGGAGGCGGTGATGTACGCCTCGCCGACGCGCACACCGAACAGAGGCGCCAGGTTGGTCATGGTGGTGGTCACGGCTTCCTCTATCAGCGCAAAGAGCGTGCAGAGCAGAACGAACTTCACCTGCCAGCCCAACCGCCATTTCCCCACCCACCGGGCGAAGGGTGCGCGGTATCGCCACATCAGCCACCCGCCCAGAACGCACCACAGCAGGAACAGTCCATCCGCCATCAGCACTACTGCTCGCTCACGCCGACTGCCCCACGTGAGCAGGGTCACGAGCGTAACCTGTGCCGTTGCCCACACTAGCGCTGTCTGCACGACGAGTCTCCAGAGGTTGCGTCGTGCATGTCGGTGCTGAGATGTTTCTGTCATCACGTGCTATTAGACGTCTCTCCCGGCAGGAGTGGTTACCCGAGACGGCGTAGAAAGAGGCGAACCCATGCCGAAAGGAGTAACCGATGTCCAGAACTCTGCGATTCCGTGCGGACACCTTCAAAATCGTGCAATTGACCGATACGCACTGGACAAACTTTGACGAGCGCGACCGACGCACGCGCGAGGTGATCCAAGCCGTGCTGGATTGCGAACAGCCCGACCTGGTGTTCCTCACCGGCGATATGCTGGGCGGGGCGGATTGCCATGACCCGGCGCAGGGAATGCTTCAGCTCGTCCAGCCGATAGAGGAGCGTTCCCTCCTGTGGACGGCGGTGATGGGCAACCACGATGACGAGGGATCCCTCAGCCGCGATGCGCTGTGGCGCGTGATGGAGACCTGTCCGCACTTTGTGGGCAGGCGCGGACCGAAGAACGTTACGGGAGTGGGCAACTATGTCCTGCCCATCATGAGCAGGAACGGTGAGCGACCTGCCGCTTTCCTGTGGGGTATCGATTCCAACAGCTATGCTACCACCGACATCGGCGGGTGGGGTTGGATTACCCGTGACCAGATAGGGTGGTACGTGCGCACCGCTCAGCAGGTTCGCCAGCGATGGGGCATCGCACCTGAGGAGGCAAAGACCATCCCGTCGCTCGCCTTTTTTCATATCCCCCTGCCCGAGTACGATGAGGTATGGCGCACGCAGGTCTGCTATGGCGAAAAGCATGAGGACGTGTGCGCTCCCAAAATCAACACGGGCTTCTTCGCCGCCTTGCATGAGGTAGGCGAGGTGGTCGGCACCTTCGTGGGGCATGAGCATATCAACGACTACTGGGGCAACCTGTACGGCATTCGCCTGTGCTACGGCAGGGTAAGCGGATATGGAGGCTATGGCAAAGAGGGTTTTCTGTGCGGAGCGCGGGTGATCGAGCTGGAACAGGGTGTGCGCGACTTCCGCACCTGGCTGAGGCTGGAGGACGGAACGGCGATAACATGCCAGCCTGAGCATCACCCGGAAGGATGCTGAACGGTCGTGCCTATCTTCTGGGTGGGGTGGAGGGCGCAAGGATGCGCAGGGCACGCAGTTCGCAGGCGTCCAGCGAGAGTTTTAGCACAATTCCTTTCCCGTCGGTGCGAATGGGTTTTATCTCGCGTCCGCTGACCGCGTCTACCACTCTGCCGGCGAGAGGCAGGACAATGCGCACATCCCTTTTCGCCCGCCAGCCGATGTGTGCAATCGCCACGTAGGTGCCGAACCGATTGCCCGGCGTGGGAATCATCCGCACCACCACTTCCGGGTCTGAACAGGCGTCCTTCAACCGCCGGCTGGGCAGGGCAGGCAGAGCGAGAAAAGCAGCGTTGAACCGGCGCACATATTCGGGGAAGCCGTGATAGTGCGTATTGCCCACCAGATAGCCCAGATAGAAGGGGTCGCCGAACGCCATCGCACGCACCTCCGCCGCCATGCAGAACGGTCCAACCCGCTCCACATCGGAGAGGAAATCGCCGAGGATGCCGCCGTCGCGGTGTTCGTTCAGCGAATACATGCGCACCATCGCCAGACCTGAACGGGTGCGGAAGGCGTCCATGTCCTCCGGGCGCGAGACTGAGTAGATACGATGGAAGGGATAGGTAAACAGCACTCCTTCGGTATCGCGGTAGCTCTCCACGTCGGCGCGGGGTTCCCCATGTTGCCATTCATCGCTTCCCCAGGTGTCGGGATAGCGGGTGATACTGCGCAGGTAACGGTCGGTGCGAAGCAGTTCCTCCAGGCTCACCGCCTGCCACCACTGGGGCAATAGCGGCTTCCACAGGTCTATGTCGTCTGTCACCACCGTCTTGCCGCTGTCCAGTGGTGGACCGGGTTCGCCCGTCCAGTTCGTCCAGAATATCAGGCTGTCGGGCGATACCTTCTCGCGCAGATAGTCCCGCAGAGCGAGGAAGAAATCTTTGCGCTTGCCCAGCCACCAGTTTCGGTAGCGTTCCAGCAGGTTGCTATCCGCCCTCAGCATTTCACGGGTTACCTTCTGTCCGCCGTTTGCCTCTGCGCTGAATCTTGCCAGCACATCGTCCGCGAACGAGATGGGGATATGGCTCACCCTGTTGCGGAACCACGCGCCCAGAAACTTCACCTGCCCCTTGAAACGCACAATAGTGGCATCCAGCAGGCGTTTGGCGTCCTCCAGCGTGCGCGGGTCGGTCACGTCGGCGTGGTACAGTTCGCCCCACCAGATGCCGGTATAGGGCTGTCCCGGTCCCTTCAGCGGCGCGCACTGAACCACCCTGTTCAATCCCATGCTTCCCGCGTATTCGTAGTAGGGCAGGACCGTCAGCCCATGCTGTGCGGCGATTTGCAGGATGCGCTCCCAGCGCTTCGGGTCGTGCGAGGGCACATACCAGCTGTCGTCCCCGGCGTCCCAGCCCTGGTTGTGCCCGAACTCCAGCAGGTCCTTGCAGAAGGTGTTGATGCCCAGAAAGCGCATGGTATGCGCTTTGAACTCGAAGAAGCGGGTCATGTCCACGCCCGGCGATGCCTGTCGGGGATTGGTGGACTCGGCGTAGGTATCCGCCATCTCTTCACGCACGAAGATGTATCGCCTGGGTAGAGGGTCGGGAGGAAAACGAACTGGCAGGTACAGCCTGCGCACGTCCGGCACCCGGAACAGGCGGATACGATGCACTGCGGGACCTGCGGAGGTGGGGTCGTCGGCGGGGTCGGGACGCAGGATAATCACCCAGAAGCCGTCTTCTGGCCCTTCGGGGCGGTTCAGGTCGTCGCGGGTGCGTTTGAGAGGGTAGAAGCGCTCAAAGAGAAAGAACATCTGTCGCCACGTGCGATAGGAACCCGATAGCGGCAGCTTCAGCGATTCGGGATTGCTGGCAACATAGCCGTGCATGCTATCACCCAGCGCATTGCCCGTATGAAATCCCTGGAACACCTCACAGCCGCGGTTCACCACGTGCACCGTGCGCGGTTTATCTTCGGGATAGTCTATCGCCAGCACGTACGCCTCGCCGGGTTTCAAGCCCTTGCCCCTGCCGATGCGATAGGCGAAGTATGCACTGCCCTTCTGCTCGGGCGAGGAGGGCAGAACCCGGCATCGCTTGCCCAGAATGGTCTCTATGGAGGAGACGCCGGGGGCGGATTCGGCAAACTCGTGCGGGTCGTTCGGGTCACCGCACAGCACCTCGTCCACCAGCGGAAGCCTTCCGAACGGCTCGCCGACCTCTACCAGAGGCTGTGCCAGGGCGCACGCCGCCAGCAGGCTGAGTATGGTGGTTATAACACCCGTGATAGCTCTATTCATCGCTTTCGGTGTTTTGAGTTCTTCTCTCAGGGCGATTTATCCTGCGGCGCTGGGGGCAGGTAGGGGCTGGGCACGCCGCAATAGCTGACCCACAGCTTTTCGCGGGCGCGGGTGCAGGCGACGTAAAGCAGCTGTCGCTCCAACCGCTCGAACTCTATACGCTCCACCGGGTCTTCGATATCGCTCAGGACGGATTGCAGGGGAAACAGGGAGGCGCATACCCCTACGACCGCCACCACCTTAAACTCCAGCCCCTTCGCCCTGTGCGCCGTGCCAACGTTGACGCGGTTAGAGTCTGGCAGGCTGTGGTCGTCTAACCAGTGCACAGGCAATCCGCATTTTTCCAGCACTGGCACGATGTAATCTTTCAGGTAATTGCGTGTACGGGCAAACACGCCCATCTCGCCGAGCTGATAGCCCTCCTGCGCACGCAGTATCAACCACTCGGCAAGCAGTTCTGCCTCTCTGTCTTCCGAAATCGCCGGTCGGATTCGCGGGTCGTCACCGCGCAGTAGTGGCAGGGGGCGCAGGGAGAGCGTTTCGTCCTGCAGGTCGTCTCCCTGTTCGGTGTATTCAGGGAGAATGCGTTCGGCATAGTACTGGATCTGGCGGGTGGTTCGGTAGTTCACGCGCAAACGGGTGCTCCTGCCTCGCGTGTGGATGCCCAGCGTGGACCAGGGTGAGACCGTACGGTAGATACGCTGTTCGGCATCTGCGCACAGGAACAGGTCGTCCGGGTTCTCGGGACACAGGGCGCGAATCAGCATCAATTCCGCCGGACCGAAGTCCTGCGCTTCATCAACAACGATACACCGATACTTTGGTAGCAGGTCCGCGTCGTCCACCAGCCTATAGCACAACATGCTCCACGTCAACAGGCTGTTCCCCTCCAGCCACCGCCACAACGCCTCAAACACCTGCCACAGCTTTTGCCTATCTTCTGTCCGCAGGGGGGCTTTGCGCCCTATCCGCTGAGTGTGGAGATACTGTTCCAAAGTTCGGATGTTCCACGGCTCAATCACCCGCTCCCACTCCATCCGCACAAAGCCTGATGAAAACGATGGGCATAGTTCCAGCCGGAGCCACTCCAGTTGCTGAGCCACCTGCTGGTCCTCGGCAATGGTGAATCTGTCGCCATAGAGATGTGAGCACCAGCCGCGCGCCAGAGAATGCAAGTTTGCCACTGTCACTCTGGGGTGCACACTGCCCATCAGCAGCTGCAGGTGATGGCGGAGGTGCTGAGCCAGCGTACGGCTGAAGGTGGTTAGCAGGATGCGCTCACCGGGATAGCGACGCGAAAGCTCCGCCGTCCGATGTACTGCCACCACCGTCTTGCCGGTGCCCGCGCCTCCCGACACACGTGCCGGTCCGCTGTAATGTGCCTCCACCGCCTCACGTTGCAGGGGATGAAGGTACACCAGCCACTTTTCCCAGGGCATGTCCAGCGACCGCTTAAGCTCTTCCAAACTGGCTGGCGTCCAGAAGCGACGCCGACTGTCGGGGTGGTGCAGAGGGTTTTCCACGGCGATACGCTCCGGAATCTTCACCACGTTGCCCTTCAGCAGTTCCTCCACACGCTCCCAGACCTCTTCAGGGAACTCGTCAATGAGTTCAATAAGGTCTTCTTCGGAAGCGTGCCGAACATAATCCACCCACGAAGCGGGAATACCAATGCGCATGAGATACTCTCTATCATAACGGCTCAGAGGAGCGTTGACTTCCACCGTCTGGATAACGTGTTGTATCTCCTCCTCTATCAGCACGACGCGCAGTGTTCCGGTAATATCCTGCTCAAACCGGCGACGTTGCGCCCAGCGATACGCCTCGTCATGATGGCCCACATAACACAGAACATAAGAATCTGCCTGATGTGCGAGGATAATGCGCAGGTCGTCATTCACGCGCAGGGACCACCAGTGGGGCCAGGGGGCTTTGTCTACCTGATGGAGCGAGTGTCCGGGCGAGGCAGGGTTCTCGAAGAAGTCGAAGACGGTGAGCTTTACCGCCTTCTGCTCGGCAGGTGAGAGCTTTTTCAACGAGTCCCCAAACGTGTTAGCCAATGAGACCTGCCCTAACACCCTCTACACCTCTCAGTGCACAGACTTCTGCACCGATTCTATGCGACGCAAATAAAAATGTCAATACCTGCGCCAGTTTATGTAACCTTTACTTACAGTCTCGCCTCATCATCCACAGAGCAGGCATGCGCCGTATGCAAACGGAATAGTATAGCATAATAAAGATGAGGCGGCTGATCCGATGCAGATAGGAATCGACAGAGAGACACTGACGCAGGAACTGCGTCGGCTGGGTGTTCAGCGGGGAATGGACCTGCTGGTGCACTCGTCGCTCAGCAGTATCGGCTGGGTGGAGGGAGGCGCGGAGACCGTCATTCAGGCACTGCTGTCGGCGGTGTCGCCGGCAGGGACGATACTGATGCCCGCGCTGAACGGCTCACCGCAGGATTCTCCGCAGAACCCGCCGCGCATGGATGTGCGCACGACACCTTGCCCCAAGTGGATTGGCATTATCCCGGAAACATTCCGACGCTACCCGGGCGTACGGCGCAGTTTGCATCCCACGCATTCGGTCACCGCGCTGGGCGCACGCGCCGACTTCTACACCGAGGGACATGAGCGCTGTGCTACCCCCTGCGGCGAGGGCAGTCCATACGTGAAGCTGATGGACATGAACGGATATATCCTCCTGCTCGGGTGTAACCAGCAAAGTAACACCAGTCTGCACGCCCTGGAGGAGCTGGCGGAGGTTCCCTACCACCTGCAGGACGAGTGGACGGATGGTATCGTGATTGATGCCGAGGGAGGTGAAATCGTGGTGCGCAACCGTCTGCACCTGTGGCGGTGGGAGCGCGACTTTACGGTCGTAGACGAGCCCCTGCGCGAAGCGGGCGCCATGCGCGAGGAGATGGTGGGCAACGCCTACTGCCGTCTGATCCATGCGGGGATGCTTCGCCAGGTTATCCTGCCCATCCTGCGGCAGAACCCGCTGTGGCTGTTATCCGAACGAGCTCGCGAACGATTCCTGCGGAGCCTGCAAGCATGAGAGGCAAACATACCATAGCGCTGTTTTTCCTGCTCTTTGCGCTCGCCCTCCCATCGCTGGCACAGCAGGCTTTCAATCCCGAGGTCAGGGTGTGGCTGACGCGCTGGCGGAACAGCTCTCTGCATATTACCTGCAGCGCACGCTGGCAGGTGGTTTCGGGCGAAACGCAGAGGGAGATTCCGGCGGGCGAAACGGTGCTGGTCGAGCGTGCCGGCGAGCAGGTGGCGCTACAGATTGGCGACGAACGGCTGGAGGCGAAGGAATGGAACCTGCAGGGTGAAGCTCCCCTCTCCCTCTCCGATGCACAGGGCAACAACGGACGCAGTTACCGGGGCAAAATCGTGGTGCGGGTGTATCGAAGCAGGCTTCAGGTGCTGAACGTTCTGCCTCTGGAAGACTATCTGCTGGGGGTTGTCCCGCTGGAGATGCCGCCCGGCTTTCCCGCCGAAGCGTTGAAGGCACAGGCAGTCGCTGCGCGAAGCTGGACGGTGCGCAACCGTTTCAGACATGAGGCAGACGGCGCAGATGTGTGCGACGGAATACATTGTCAGGTGTACGGCGGGATGAACGCCGAAAAGGAAAGCACCACCACAGCGGTCAGAGGTACAGCTGGGGTAATACTGGTCAACAGCGACCTGCCGGTGGACGGTGTGTACACCGCCGACTGCGGGGGGCAGCCTGCCTTGGGCAACGGGGTAGAACCCCCTCCTGCCGACCGCGACGACGCGGGCAGGGACTACTGCGCCGACAACCCGCGGCATCGCTGGCAGGTTGGCTTTGCCTTTATGGAGGTATGGCAGGCGGCGGGCGAGCAGGATTCCGCCCAGGAGCCGCCGAAAGGAGAAGTTGACGTGCAAATCGCGCAATCCGACGCGGGCGGGCGCGTGCTGAATCTGCGCATCCGCTGTGGCGAGGTGGTGCGCGAGGTCAGTGGGGTACAGCTGCGCAGTCGTTTATCTCTGCCGTCCACGCTGTTCAGCGTGCGGCTGGACCAGGGCAACATGATTGTGTTCGAGGGCAGTGGCTCCGGGCACGGCAAAGGGCTGTGTCAGTGGGGCGCGGCGGGCAGAGCGCGAGCGGGGCAGAGCATGGAGCAAATCCTGCAGGCGTACTATCCGGGCGCGTCTCTGGCGACCCTGAGCGAGGTGATGTGGCAATGGCGAAAGAACCAGAAGGGGAGTTCCAACCGCTAAATCCTGACAGCGCAGACCTGCTGTCGCGCCTCCGGGCGGGAGAGAGCGTATGGCTGAAGGCGCGCGGCGCAAGTATGTCGCCCCTTATTCGGGGCGGGGATGTGTTAGAGATTGTGCCTTCCCTGCGGATTAAGCCGGGCATGATTGCGCTGGTCAACACGCCGTGGGGGCTTCGCTGTCACCGCGTGGTATCGGTAGCGGATGGGAAGATTGTTCTGCGCGGCGACAGCCTGGAGGACGAAGAGCAGGTGGTTCGCGAACAGGTGCTGGGCGAGGTGCGCACCGTCTGGCGCGGCAAGAAGCGTTTCTCGCCCTATAGTGGAGCGTGGTGGTTGTACGGTATACTGCAGACGCGCGCCCCGCGCGTCGTGCACGGGCTTCGCAAGGTATGGAGATGGAGACGTCGACAGTTCAAGTAACTCCAGAGCACTATCTGGTGCGTTCGCCGTTTCTGGCATGGCGGATTATTGAAGGGGAGGCAGTGGTCATCTCGCCGCAGGAGCGGGAACTGCACAGCCTGAACGAGGTGGGAACCGCCATCTGGCGGCTGGCAGACGGCAGCCGCACACTGGCACAGATAGCGCAGGAGCTGACGCAGACGTACGACGTCACGGCGGAAGAGGTTCTGCCCGACGTGCTGGCTTTTGCCCAGGCGCTGAGGGATAAAGGAGTGGCGTTCATCAGCGACCATCCCACCTCGGAAGAGGAGATTGAACAGGCGGGAGGTGAACAGGTTGGATAAACACCGTGAAACAGAGACATCTCAGAACCGTTCAAGGGAGCGCAAGCCCTATCGCAAGCCGCAAATCCTGACGGAGGCGATATTCGAAACCACCGCGCTGGCGTGCGGCAAGTGCACCTCGGGACCGTTCTCGCAGTTCGCCTGCAGCACCATCGAGCGCAACTCCTGAAGCCCCATCGCGTTCCTGCCGATAATGGGAACGTGCACACCATGGCTTCAGGAGCATGCCGATGGCAGAAGGTCGCCCCGTTCGTGTGCTGATTGTTGACGACTCGGTTGTTATTCGCCAGCTGCTCAAGGACATCCTGTCGCGGGACAGCGAGATCGAGGTCGTAGGCACGGCGACTGATCCCATTGACGCCTACGACAAAATCGTTCAGCTCAAGCCTGATGTGCTGACGCTGGACGTGGAGATGCCGCGCATGGACGGCATCACGTTCCTCTCGAAGCTGATGCGCACCCATCCGATGCCTGTGGTGATGGTCTCCACGCTCACCCGCCAGGGCAGTGAGGTCACCCTGAAGGCGCTGGAGATAGGCGCGGTGGACTTCATCGCCAAGCCCACCGAGAGCATCTTCACGGGAATGTCCGCCCTGTCCCACGAGATTGTGATGAAGGTGAAAACCGCCGCGCGGGCGCGGGTGCGAACGGCGCATACTGAGGCGGTAACACCAGTGGCTTCCCCACCGCTGGCGAAGCGTGGACAGTGCACCGCACATTTGATAGCCATCGGCGCGTCCACCGGCGGTCCCGAGGCGATTCGGCAGGTTCTACAAGGCTTGCCCGCCGAAGTGCCCCCCATTGTGATTGTTCAGCACATGCCGCCGGTGTTTACCCGCTCGTTCGCCGAACGGCTGGACAAGCTGTGCACGGTGCGCGTGAAGGAAGCCGAAGACGGCGACCTGCTGGAACCGGGGCACGCCTACATCGCGCCGGGCGATTACCACCTGCAGGTGAGCCGTAACGGCTCGCAGTACCGCGCCCGGGTGGTGCAGACCGAGCCGGTCAACCGCCACCGTCCATCGGTAGATGTGCTGTTCGATTCGGTGGCGCAGACCAGCGGCTCTGCGGCGGTGGGGGTTCTGCTGACCGGCATGGGCGCGGACGGTGCAAGGGGCATGAAGAAGATGCGCGACGCCGGTGCGTGCACCATCGCCCAGGATGAACAGACCTGCGTGGTATTCGGGATGCCGCGCGAGGCTATCGCCTTAGGTGGGGCAGAGTTTGTGCTTCCCCTGCCCCAGATTGCGCACAAAGTGGTGGAACTGCTCCACCGGTAATCACTCCTCGATTCGCCCGTGCTCTTCCACCAGGTCGCTGACCATCCTGACGCGCTCGATGATGCCATCAGGCGGTACCTGGTCGCACACACATAGCATGAATCGCGGGTCGTGCTTGTAGAGGCGAATGGCTTTGAGCACGATGTCGCGCAGTGCCTCTTCGGGATAGATGGGGCTGAAAAAGGCGGCAGGCACGCCTCCCCACAGGATCAGGTCGGGTCCGGCAAGCGTTCGGAAGTCTTCCAGAGGCACGTCGCCCACCGGTGCGGGCGTCAACGATTGGGCGCAATCCACGCCGGTCGGTCCCACGTAGGGCAAGAGGTTCTTGAACGTGCCGTCGATGTGCACGAAGATGTATTTGCCCGCCCGATGGAGCTGTTCCGCCCGTCGTCGGTAGTACGGCGCGTAGTACTTCTGGAAGATTCGCGGACTGACCACCTCGCCCGTGATGTTATCGGGGAAGTATACCAGAGGCGCCGGGGAGTGACAGATGATTTCGTATATGGCGTCCTCCGCCGCCGACATCACCTCGATGGTCTCTTCAATCTCTTCGGGGGCATCTGCCAGGGCATAGCTGGTGTTGGTCACGCCCATCCATATCACGAACAGGTTCGCCATCGGGGTGCGGTTGGGCATGGACGCCGCCACGCCCCAGTCGCCAAACAGTTCGATCTGGCGGTACTGCTCGGTGTAGTCAGGGATGACGTGCTGGTGCTGGAAGATGAAGCGCAGTATTTTCAGGTCTTCGGGGCTTTTGACCGGGTACTCGCGATACGCCCAGCAGTAGGAGTTGGGTTCGAACTCCTGCACCTGCGACAGCGTGCCGATGGGCGTAATCCAGCTGGTTCGGGTGCGTATCGGTCGCCCATCGGCGTCGCGCTCCTCTTCCACCTGTATCCGCACGTCCTCGTATTCGGTGCGCCAGGGACAGTTGAGCACATGCTCGTGCGCGCCCACGTTCAGGTCTTTATAGAGTTGCACCACGCCATCGCCGCGGTACTTTTCCGGCAGCGTCCCCTTAACCACTTCCGCGCTGTACCAGTAGGTCAAATCGGCGTACCAGGGGATGACGTCGGGGCGCCGTCCCTGGAACACCGCTAACAGTCTCTCTTTGTGCGTCATGTTGCTCTTCCTCAGAACGGGTCTTTATGGAACGTTTCTGCCTCTCAGCCCCCTTTTCCTTGCGCTCAGACTGATACGAACGCTGCCAGCGCGTAGATGAGCGCAGCGTTCCAGTTGATGGCGATTTCGTTGGTGCGATAGTCTGCCTCTTCATCGCGCCAGTCTTTGGCGCCCCGTTCCGCGCCGCCCACCAGATAGCCAGGCCAGGGAGCATCCACTTTGTCGCCACCAGAGCGGCGGTCATGGGGGCGCATCGGCGGCTGATAGCCCAGCCCGGTGACGAACGAACGCCCGAAATAGTTGCGCCCGAACAGGTGATTGAGCGCGTCCAGAACAGTGTGCAGGTATTCCGGCTTCTTCGTCAGGCGATAGGCGGCGTACAGGAGCACCGTCTGTCGGGCGACCGCGCCGTTACAGCCCCAGTAATAGAGGCTTCCTAACGGGCGGGCGTAGCCGTGTGCCTTCGCGGTGCGTACGATGCCGTCTGCAACCGATAGCAGGTTCTCCTTCACCTGCGCGAGCAGTTTGGGGTCGCGTCCGCCCTTGCGCGAGAACAGATACACCAGCATCCCCAGATTGCGCACGTTGCCCCAGTCGAAAACAGGCTCGAACTGCCCCTGGTAAGCGCGGATACGCTCCTCCAAATCGCGCAGGAGTGCACGGTCGCCGGTACTCTCCCACAGCTCTGCCACCGCCCACAGGCGGTCATCTGTGTCGTCACTCTGGTACGCTCCGGTGAAGAAGCCGCGCAGGTCGGCAGGGATGTTGCGAGGGTTCTGCTGGAGGAAGCGCCAGCCCTTCTGCGCAGCCTGCAGGCAGCGGTTCGCATACTCCGGGTCATACGGTTTGACCGCCCGCGCAAAGCCGGCGGTCATCGCCACGAAATCGGCGGTGGCGGCGGTGCTCCATCCGGCGTAGTAGCGAGGCTCCTTCTCCTGCTCGGGCAGGATGAATCCACCGAACCGAAGCGTGCTGACCTTGTGGTACACCGAACCGTTATCCGCCTGCATCTTCAACAGCCAGTCCATCTCCCACTTTATCTCAGCGAGGTAGTCGGGCAGTTTGCCTCCCGATTCGGGGATGTTCAGGCGTACCCGGCGCAGGCGGCTGCCAAAATCCTCCCATGCCCTCAGCATCACGCCCACCGTCACGCCGGCGTTGACCACGTACTTGTTGTAGTCGCCCGCATCGTGCCAGCCGCCCGTTGCATCCCGGCGCACGTTTCCCCCGCCCACATAGTCCATGTAGGCGTCCTGCAGGTGGCAGGCGGCGTGGGCGAAGGTATCGCCGCCGTGTTTGCCGGAGACCGCCGTGCCGCAGCGCCACAGGTACATCGCGCGCGTTGCCGTGTAGAAGGCGAAGTTATAGACGTCCGCGCCAATCCTGAACGGTGGTGAGGAGCCAATGCCCGGTATCTCCAGACGGTACTCGCCGGGGGTTTTGAGTGCGCTGAAGTCGGCGATGGTGAGCTGTTCGTCGGTGTCGGCGTTGGTGATGGGTCCTTCCGCCTCGCCGCTGTATACCGTCTTGCCATCCTTCACGCGCACTACACGAAAGCGCGAGAAACTGCCTGCAACCGACGCCCGCTTGGGTGCGGAAGGCAGATAGCCAATGGTGTTGAGACGAATCTGCATCCGATATCCTCCTGCATCTTAAACGTTTGAGTGCCTCCTTTCCTTTTGACTTTCGGGGTAAGATATTCCTGCTATGGCTGTTGCAGGCGTTCTGGTACTGGGCAGTGGCACTTCGCACGGCGTGCCGATGATCGGATGCCGTTGCCCTGTTTGTACTTCTGAGGATGTACGCAACCAGCGCGCCCGCCCCTGCGTGCTGTTAGAGCTTCCCGAAGGCAACGTGTTGATTGACACTCCGCCCGAACTGCGCCTGCAGTGCATCCGTTTCGGGGTGGAGCGGGTGGACGCGGTGCTGTACACCCACGCGCACGCCGACCATCTGTTCGGGCTGGATGATATTCGTCGCTTCAACGAATTGCAGGGGTGCGAGATGCCCATCTATGCTGAGCGGGAGGTGCTGGAGACCATCCAGCGGGCGTTCGCGTATGTGTTCATGCCCACCCAGCTGGCGGGCGGCAAGCCCCAGCTGCGCCTGTATCCGCTGGAGGCACCACTTCACCTGTGCGGCGCGACGATTGAACCCCTGCGCGTGTATCACGGGCAGCTGCCCATTCTGGCGTTTCGTGTGGGCGGGTTTGCCTATGTGACTGATGTGTCTTACATCCCGCCGGAGACCGAGGCACGCCTGCGGGGGCTGGAATGGTTGTTTCTGGACGCAGTGCGCTACGAGCCTCACCCCACGCACTTCTGCCTGGAGCAGGCTATTGAGGTCGTACGGCGTTTGCGACCGCGACGCACTGCCTTCGTCCACCTGTCGCACGACTACGACCACGCCACCACCAGCGCCCATCTGCCCGATGGCATCGAGCTGGCTTATGACGGCATGCGGGTGGAGTTCGAGGTTTAACCGGTGCGGTTGACTTACCCCCGCCCGGCGGCTTATAATCAAAGAGGCGCGAAGCTCAGCGACCCGGAAGTATTTCGGCGATTGGTGCTAGAAGACATCGCGCTAACGTAACCGGCCCGTTGCTGAAGAGTCGTAGCAAGGCATGCACGGAGCTTTAAGGAGAAAGCCATGCAAAATCTAGAGGAGATGATACGCCAGCTTCCGCCTGAACTGCAGCAAGAGGTCACTGACTTCGTTCAGTTTCTGCTGGAGAAGCGAAGTCGCAGGACAGGCAAGCCCCTGCGGCAGGATTGGGCAGGAGATCTCCGGGAATATCGGCATGAATACACCTCTATGGAGCTACAGAAGAAGGCACTGGAATGGCGGGGCGATTGAGCAATGTTTCTGATGCGCGCGTGAGGAAGGGTTGTCGGTATTCCACCACCCGTTCCTGCCCTATCCCCTGACATCAGGCAAAGTCCCCACCACGCTATGTCTGAATCACCACCAGCTTCTCTATCGTCATCTCGCGTACGGCGTAGTGGGGTCCCTCGCGGGTGTTCCCGCTGGCTTTGACCCCGCCGTACGGCATCTGGTCGGTGCGGTAGGTGGGCGCTTCGTTAATCAGCACGCCGCCGAAATGCAGACGTTTCGCCATCTCGAGGGCGATATGGATGGAGGCAGTGAACACCCCTGCCTGCAAGCCGTATTCGGTAGCGTTTGCCAGCTCAATCGCTTCGTCCACCGTGCGGAAGCGCGTTAACGCCACCACCGGACCGAAAACCTCCCTGCAGAACACCTTCATGTCGGGCGTGACGTCTGCCAGCACCGTCGGCAGGAGCAGGTTCCCCTCTATCGTTCCCCCGGCCAACAGGCGCGCCCCCGCCGAAACCGCCTCGTCAATCCATGCCTTCACGCGGTCGCGGTCGGCGGTGGTAATCAGGGGTCCCACGTGCGTCTTCTCGTCTAAGGGGTCGCCCACTCCCAGCTCCTGCACCTTCTGCACCACCAGCTGTTCAAAGGCATCGGCGACGGGTTCGTGCACCAGCACGCGCTGTACGGAGATGCAGCTCTGTCCCGCGTGCGAGAAGCCGTGTGTTGCTACCGCCTGCGCTGCGCTCTCCAGGTTGGCATCCTCCAGCACAATCAGCGGCGACGAATTGCCCAGCTCCAGCAGCACCTTCTTGTGGGGTACACGTTCCCGAATTGCCCGCCCGACCTCCACACTGCCTGTGAAGGAGATAAGGGGCACATCAGGGTGGTCCACCAGCGCGTTGCCCACCTCGCCGCCGGAGCCGGGGATAACGTTCAGCCAGCCGCGTGGCAGGTCAGCCTCCATAAATACCTCTGCCAGTTTCAGCGCGGTGATGGGCGTGGCACTGGCAGGCTTGAGCACCACCGCGCACCCCGCGGCGATGGCGGGACCCACCTTGTGACAGACCAGATTCAGCGGGAAGTTGAACGGAGTAATCGCCCCCACCACGCCAATCGGCTCGCGCACGGTGAACGCCATTTTGCCTGCCCCGGCAGACGCCCCTTCCATCGGCACAACCTCTCCCGTCAGGGTACGCGCCTCTATCGCCGAGAAAGTCAGGGTCGCGACCGCCCGCATGACCTCAATACGTGCTGTTCTGATGGGCTTGCCAGCCTCTAGGGCAATGGTGCGTGCGAAATCTTCACGTCGCTGTTCCACCAGCCCCGCTGCCCGGCTGAGTATCTCCGCTCGCTGATACGCCGGCAGAGGGTGCGCCATTGCCCGCCGTGCCGCCTCCACCGCCTGCGCCAGATGTTCAGCGTCCCCTGCGGATACCATGCCCACCAGCGAACCATCGTACGGTGAATGCACCTCTATCCAGCGGTCGGTTTCATGCCATCTACCGTCCAGCCAGAGTCCAAACCGTTGCATCGCGCTCCCCCCTTTTTACGCCCAGTTCACGTCTGATCGTCCACTGCTCGGCGCGGCAGCCAGACATGCTTCCGCCATGCCAGAAAGAGCACAAGTGTCAGCGTTAGCGCCACAAACGGTAGCACGAACCAGCGCATGGCTAAAGTGTACTCGTTCAGCGCATCGTGCTGGCTGGCGTACAGGATCAAATAGCCCACGTAAAAAATGTAATACGCCACGAACAGCCCACCTTCCCACCGCTTAATCTCGAAATCGTTGAAGAAGATGGGCAAACACGCCAGCGACACCGCAATCATTACCAGCGCATCGAAGCGCACCACCGCGGAAGGCACTTCCAACCCCGCAGGCGCAACCACCGTGCTGAAGCCCAGTATAGAGAGGATGTTAAAGATGTTGCTTCCGATTACGTTGCCGACAGAAATCTCTCGTTCCCCGCGGATGCTGGCGATGACCGATGTAGCCATCTCCGGGAGGGACGTGCCCACCGCCACTATCGTCAAACCAATGATAACTTCGCTCACGCCCATCGTTCTCGCCAGAGCCACCGCGCCCTCCACCAGCCAGTTCGAGCCCAGCACCAGCCCCGCCAGCCCAGCAACCACCAGCCCTGCGAGATACAGATAGCCCAGCGCAGAGGGCGGCGCTGCGGTATCGCCGACGGGCAGGTCCTTTTCTATATCAGACTCCTTTTTGGCGGTGTGCATCATCCACGCCATGTAGGAGAGGAAAATCGCTACCAAAATGAATCCGTCAAGTCGTGAAAGCAGACCGTCGTAGCCCAGCGCAAGGAACAGCAGGGAGCAGGCAATCATGAAGGGCACCTCGATGCGAATGATGCGCTTGCTGACCGCCAGAGGGGCCACGACCGCCGATAGTCCCAGTATCAGAAGCACGTTCACAATGTTACTGCCAACCACATTGCCGACCGCAATGCCAGATTGCCCTCTATAGCTGGACAGCACAGATACCGCCATCTCTGGCGCGCTGGTGCCAAAAGCCACCAGGCTCAGCCCGATAATCACGCGCGAAACGCCCAGCGACAGCGCAAGGCGCGATGCTCCTCGCACCAGCCACTCGCCGCCCAAAAGAAGCAATACCAACCCCCCGATGAGCAACCCTGCTGTTTCCAATTTTCAAGTCTCCGGTATCAGTTTATCTGGCAATCCGAATGCCTGCCAGAGATTCTACCCCAGCCAGCGCACTCATGAAAACCAGTATCGTGGCGGTGGTCGGCAGGTCAAAGAGTACAGACACCAGCAGTCCCGCCACCGTTGCCAGCAGGGCGTTGACCACCGCCACACCAGCCACCAGCGTCATACGCCGAACCAGCATCAATGCACCAACCGCAGGCAGGACCAGATAACCGAAAATAAGCACCAGCCCGACCAGATGAATAACCACCCCGATAAACCCACCCAGCATCAGGTAGAAGGCGAACTCCCACCAGCGTGTTCGGTATCCCAGCGATTGCGCGGTCTCCGCGTCAAACGCCACCAGCAAAAACTGCTTGCGTAACAGCAAAAACACCACCAGCACCGCCGTACCCAGCAATGCGATACGGACGACCTCTTCGGGCGCGACGGCAAGGATGTCCCCAGCCAGCAGGTGCTGGACCTCTTCCATGCCGTGCGCGCCTTTAGAAGCAAGCAGAACGGTCAGCGCAGAAAAGGTCAGGAACACCGCGCCGATAAGCGACTCGCGCGATATGCGCCGCTCGCCCCATGACTGTGCGAAGAAGGCAGACGCCGCCAGGGCGAACAGAGCGGAGCTCCACAGCGGATTCCAGCCCACCAGCAGAGCCAGCGCCACTCCCGCTGCGCTCACCTGCGCCAGCGCTGCGCCCACGAATACGATACGCTTCAAAACCACATACACGCCCAAACAGCCCCCTACTATTGCAAGCACAACGCCAACACGCAGGGCATCCTGCACTATCGGAGAACGCCAGGTCTCTATCCACTCGCTCATGCCCCACACACCTCCTGCGCCTCGCGAACGGTCACCAGGTAATGATGGTCTATCTGCTGAACGCATACGTCCACGCCGTACACCTCGCGCAGCACCCCTTCGCGCATCATCTCTTCCGCTGTGCCTGCTATCAGCCTGCCGTCCATCAGCACCCCGATTCGTGTGGCATAGCGCGCCACCACGTTCAGCACGTGGCTCACCAGCACGATGGTCATCGCCTGCCGTCGGTGGAGGTGCTCCATCAGGTCTAAAATGGATGCCTCGGTGGGTAGGTCCAGTCCGTTGGTGGGCTCATCCAGAACCAGCAGGCTCGGCTCGACGGCAAGGGCGCGGGCAATCAGCACACGCTGGCGCTGTCCGCCCGAGAGGTCGCGATAGAGTTTGTGCGCGTGCTCTGCCATCCCCACCTGGTCGAGGCACTCCAGTGCTCGCTCGCGATGCGCCCGCCCGGGCGAACGAAGCACTCCAACCTGCGGATACCTGCCCATCAGCACGATGTCCAAGGCGGTCAGCGGAAACAGCGGGTCCAGCATCTCGCGCTGAGGCACATAGCCAATACGCAGACCGGGCTGACGAATCGCCTCGCCAGAGAGGGGCTTGAGTATCCCCAAGATAGCACGAAGCAGAGTGGTCTTCCCTGAACCGTTGGGACCGACCAGCCCGAAAAAGTCACCCGGCAGGATGTCCATATTCACGTTGTCCAGCACGACCTGCCGCCGACCATAGCCCAGCGTGGCGTTCCGGAACCGTACGAGCGGTGCGGTTTGCATCTCGTTACCTCCATGCGTTGCTGGGGGCATGAACGCCCCCCAGCCTGTTGCTTACGAACCGGACAGCGCAGACGCTACGCGACGCACCATCGCGTCTATCATGCTGAAGTAATCGGTAGTACCCTCTGCCCCCACGGCGGCGGGCAGCACCACCACCTTGGCACCCGTCTCCCGCGCGATGGCATCGGCGAACCGCCGCGGTCGGAAGTGCTCCAGCAGGATAACCCGGCAGTTCGCGCTTTTCATGCGGGCAATCACCTCGCGCAGGTAGCCCGGTGAAGGAGGAATGCCCGGCTTGGGCTCCACCGTTGCCAGTTCCTGCAGACCGAACCGCTGCAGGAAGTAGGGCAGGCTCTTGTGGTACACCACCACCGGCTTGCCTCTATAGGGCGCCATGATCTCCTGCCATCGCTTGAGGTACTCGTCCAGCCGCTGGACAAACGCCCTGTAGCGTTGCTCATATTCGGCGGCATGGGCGGAGTCCACGCGCTTCAGCCCCTCCAGTATCTCCTGCGCTGCGAGTTTGGCGTTGGCAGGGTCAAACAGATAGTGCGGGTTGCCGTAGATGTGGATGTCGCCCATGGAGGGGTCTACCCGGGTGGTGGGCACTTCCAGCTTCTTGACCCGCACCGAGCAGTCCACGTAGCCCGGCGAGCCGCGCAGGATGTACGAGTTTCGGGCCGCGCTCAACAGGTCATCCGCCCACAGGTCGAGGTCCATCCCCACCCGGACGAACAGTTTGGCACGGGACAGCTCCAGCGCCATGCTCGGACGAGGAGTGACCAGATGGAAGTCGTCCTGTGGACGAGCGAGTGCGGTCACCTGCACACGGTTTCCACCAATCTGGCGGGTGATGTCGGCGAGGTCGGTGAAGGTGGCTACCACGCGCACCTGCGCCATCGCCGGAAGCGTTGCCAGCATGGCATATAGCGTTATTAGAATGTATCTCATGGCTGAACCTCCTTATTGCGTGCTCTCCAGCGGATGCGAGTGCGGTCCGAAGCCGAACATCAGCTGAAAAATCAGCTCGTTGCGCATGTCGTCATCGGCGGGCTTCAGGTTACGCCACTGCAGGCGAAGGTAGGACTGTTCGTTCAGGCGATAGGTGAGTATCGCACTGAGCGCGCGGTCAGCACCGGTCACGTCGTCCTCCTCGTGCAGGTATGCTCGTTGAGACCAGTCATAGCGCACGCCGTACTCCCAGTAGCGGTCGGGCTTATAGGAGGCGAGTAAGTAGTAGCCCTGTCGGTTGACGCCGCGCCCTGCGCTCTCTCGCCGATGCTGGAACCACTCGCCCGACAGCAGGAGCCTCTGCGCGGCGCCGTAGAACCGACGGTACTGGAAATCCACTCCCAGCACGCGCAGGTTGTCGCCGTTGACTGCCTTTGTGGTCAGCCCCGACAGCCCGATTTCCAGCTCGTTATCGGGGTTAATCACGGGCGCCAGCGTCAGCCGAGCCATCCTGAGCAGCTGCCCCTCCGCGCCGAACTGCGCCGGGTCATGTTCCTCCTCCGCTTCGCCTTCGTGCTCGTGTTCGTGTGGCACACCCAGAGCGGCATGGCCCTCCAGAGTGAACAGCCCCACCCTCAGGTCGGCATACAAGTTGCGTGCTGGAATGAGGTAGCTCAACGTGCCGCCGTTCGAGATGGCGCCGTGGTCGCCCAGCAGGTTCACCAGCGGCAGGGGCAGGTCGCTGTACAGCAGCTGATGGGGATGTATCGGGTTAACCCGCCCGAACGGCAGGCGCATCCGCCCCAGCCGCGCCCCAAGCGGCGTGTTGCCCAGCTGGATGATGGTGGCGTACGCCTCCTCCACCGAACCCGAGAAGTGTTTCTCCTTATCAAAAGCGACGATGGTGTCGAAGCGGATGCTGGGGTACACAAAGCTCTGGAAGGCGATTTCGATCTCGCTCTGTTCAAAGCGGTTACGGTTCTCGTCGCGTTTGCGGTCCTGGAACAGGGCGCTGCCGTTCGCCACCACGCTAATCTGGGGCAGGTTGGTGACCGGCGCTGCAGGGGCAGGCGGTTGCGCCTCCTGCTCCGCCATCTTCTGCTCCAGTTCACGCAGACGTTCGGTCATCTGCTGGATTTGCGTTTTGAGTGCCTCTATTTCCGCCTGCAGGGCGGGATCCGGCGCCGCGAGGGCAAAACCCACAGCGCCGCACGCCAACAGCAACACTGTCAGCAGAAAAGTGCGCATTGTTTCGAAAACCTCCTTTGACTAATGGTGATATGAAACACATTATCTACTGCTGGATGTGATGAGCAGTAGAATAGCCCTGTACAAGAGGTATTCCTATCCCAAAGGAGGGGCGCGTGGAGCGGAACCGCCCGTCAGAAGACGGCAAACCGAGGGTAAGGCAGGTACAGAAAAATCGGGAGCTTCCAGCGGGGGGATAAAAAGCGGGGTCTGCTCGACCTCTGCGGTGCTGGTAGACTCCCAGACGCACGCTACGCATTGCACCGCACACGACTGCCCCCCGCAGTGAATACCCGTGCCCTCCCGAGGCGTGCGCATGAGATGATGGTGCGCAAAGGGCAACACCATCACCCACAACGCCCAGAAGAGCGCGAATATGGTCAGCCTGGTACGATGCAGAGCCATAGAGCCACTCCTTTTTCTATGATACCATACTTACTGCGGGTGGTGGAGGGTTCTGGCTGTTTATTGCCCAGAGGAAACCCCTCCTGTGCTGTCGAAGCGGTTTACGAGAAGCGACGACCGTCAGGAGGGGTAAACGATGCAACCCAAGTACGTCATCGGACTGGACTACGGAACCAACTCGGTGCGCACGCTGGTGGTGCGGGTGCAGGACGGCTATGAGGCGGGCACAGCCGTCTTCGAATATCCCCATGGCGACGCAGGTATCCTGTTGGACAGCTCCGACCCCAACCTCGCCCGCCAGCATCCCGCCGACTATCTGCAGGGAGCAGAAGTATCGGTGCGTGCCGCGCTGGAAGATGCCCGACGCAACAACCCTGACTTTGCGCCTGAGCGAATCATCGGTATCGGTGTGGACACCACCGGCAGCACCCCCCTTCCCGTGGACGAAAACGGCGTGCCTCTGGCATTCCACGAGCGTTTCAAGAACAACCTGAACGCGATGGCTTGGCTGTGGAAAGACCACACCTCCACCCAGGAGGCGGTGACCATCACCGAGACCGCCGCGCGCCTGCGCCCACAGTACCTTGCCAAGTGTGGAAACTCCTACTCGTCCGAGTGGTTCTGGGCGAAGGTGTGGCACTGCCTGAACACCGACCCCGAGGTCTTCGAGTCCGCTTATACCTGGGTAGAGTGTGCCGACTGGATACCTGCCGTGCTCACCGGTAACGACCACCCCTCGCGCATCCTGCGCGGAGTGTGCGCAGCGGGACACAAAGCGTTGTATAACCCGCAGTGGGGCGGTCTGCCCGATAAGGAGTTCCTCTCTGCCCTGCATCCGAAGCTGGCGGAGCTGCGCGACCGCCTGTACGACGTTGCCTACACCTCCGACCATCCTGCAGGACGCCTCACCGCGGAATGGGCGGCAAAACTGGGCTTGCCCGAAGGTATCCCGGTGGCGGTAGGCGCGTTTGATGCCCATCTGGGCGGCGTGGGGGCAGGAATCAAGCCGGGCACGCTGGTCAAAATCATCGGCACTTCGTGCTGTGACATGATGGTCGTGCCCAACACCGAAGCGCTGGCGGATATTCCGGGTACGACAGGGATTGTGGACGGCTCCATCCTGCCCGGATACTTCGGCATTGAGCTGGGACAGAGTGCATTTGGCGACATCTATAACTGGTTCGTCAACTACATCGAGCCGGGTGGTCCCGACCTGGGTTCGCACGAGGCGCTGACGGTGAAAGCCCAGCAACTCAAAGCCGGTCAGTCAGGATTACTTGCGCTGGACTGGAACAACGGCAACCGCTCCATTCTGGGCGACCAGCGGCTGGTGGGACTGCTGGTTGGGCAGACCCTGCACACCACGCCGGAGGAGATTTACCGCGCGCTGATTGAAGCCACCTGTTTCGGCTCGCTGGTGATTATGAACCAGCTGGAGCAGTACGGGGTAGCCATTCGGGACGTGATTGCCTGCGGCGGTGTGGCAGAAAAGAACCCGCTGGTGATGCAGATTCTGGCGGATGTCAGCGGGCGCACCATTCGTCTGGCGCGTTCCTCGCAGACCTGTGCGCTGGGCGCGGCGATTGCGGGCGCGGTCGTAGCTGGCAGGGATGCAGGGGGCTATGCCACCTTTGAAGAGGCGCAGGCGGCGATGTGCGGACTGAAGGACGTCGCTTACGAGCCGAACCCGGAGGCGCAGGCAGTATACGGCGAGCTGTTCGCGCTGTACAAAGACCTGCACGACGCCTTCGGCACGCGCGGGTGGCAGGGCAACCTGTACCACGTGATGAAACGGCTGATAGACATCCGCAACGCGGTCAGGCAGAATACGTAGGGGGATAAGAGCCACAAACCCCTCTCCCAACCTCTCCCCGACGCGGGGAGAGGTGAAACTCCCCTTCCCTCGCAGGGAAGGGGCTGGGGGTTAGGTGGATTTCAAATACGGCTCCGCGGGAGCTTCGCCTTCCAGAGTTGAAACCCCTCTCCCAACCTCTCCCCGACGCGGGGAGAGGAGAATCTCCCCTTCCCTCGCAGGGAAGGGGCTGGGGGTTAGGTGGATTTCAAATACGGCTCGGCGGGAGCCTCGCCTTCCAGAGTTGAAACCCCTCTCCCAACCTCTCCCCGACGCGGGGAGAGGAGAATCTCCCCTTCCCTCGCAGGGAAGGGGCTGGGGGTTAGGTGGATTTCAAATACGGCTCGGCGGGAGCTTCGCCCTCCAGAGTTGAAACCCCTCTCCCAACCTCTCCCCGACGCGGGGAGAGGAGAATCTCCCCTTCCCTCGCAGGGAAGGGGCTGGGGGTTAGGTGTCTCTACGTAGATGAACCCCCACCTGCCCCGCCCTGCCCGGAGATGCAGGAACCCACTCACTCCTGACGAACAGGGTATTAACCGCTTGCAGGGAGGGTTGTCAGGATGAAGATGGGACGAAACATACTGATTGGCGTATGCCTGTCGTTTGTGCTGATGGTAGTGTGCCGGGCGGATTGGCTGGAGGAAGGGTTTCGCAATCCTCCGAACTCGGCAAAGCCCCACACCTGGTGGCACTGGGTGAATGACAATATCAGTAAAGAGGGCATCACCGCCGACCTGGAGGCGATGAAGCGGGCAGGTGTCGGCGGGGCGCAAATATTCAATGTGGATGTGGGCGTGCCGTCGGGCGGCGTGACCTTCATGAGTGACCGCTGGCGCGAGATGATAGTGCACGCGGTGAAAGAGGCGAACCGGCTGGGCATTGAACTGTGCGTGCACAACTGCGCGGGCTGGTCGAGCAGTGGCGGTCCCTGGGTCAAGCCTGAACATGCGATGCTGATGGTGGTAACAAGCGCAGTGCAGGTGCAGGGACCTCGCCGGTTTTCGGAGCGGCTGCCCCAGCCTGAAACGCGCGTAGGCTTCTATCGCGATATCGCCGTGCTTGCCTTCCCCACGCCCAGAGGAAACCTGCGAATCCAGAACCTTCGCGGCAAGGCGGCGTATGAACGGCAGGACGGTATCCAACCTGTTGCCGAAGCCAGTGCACCTGCCGAAAGCGTCGTCCCACGCGAGGGCGTGTTAAACCTGACGAGCCTGATGGATGCGAACGGGCAGCTAACGTGGGACGTGCCCGAAGGGGAGTGGACCATCCTGCGCGTCGGCTACACGCCCACCGGCAAGGACAATCACCCGGCTACCCCCGAAGGGCGCGGTCTGGAAGTGGACAAGATGAGCAAAGAGGCACTGAACGCCTTCTGGAACGATGGCATGATGGCGACCGTGCTTCGCGATATCGGTGCGCTGGCGGGCAAGACGCTGAACAATGCGCTGGTGGACAGCTACGAGGTGGGCAGTCAGAACTGGACACCGCGCTTCCGCGAGGAGTTCCGCCGTCGACGAGGCTATGACCTGCTGCCCTTCCTGCCTGTGTTTGCCGGCTACGTGGTAGGCTCGCCCGAAATCTCCGAGCGGCTCCTGTGGGATGTGCGCCAGACGGTCTCTGAGCTGTTCGTGGAGAACTATTACGGACACTTCGCCCAGCTGTGCAAACAGCACGGACTGCTCTTCTCCACCGAACCGTACGGCAACGGCACATTTGACGACCTCGCAGCAGGCGGACGCGCCAACATCCCCATGGGGGAGTTCTGGATAGGCGGCGGCGCCCATGAGACCTGCAAACTTGCCGCGTCCTCTGCACACATCTACGGCAGAACAGTTGTCGGCGCGGAAGCGTTTACCGCCACCCCGGAAATGGGCAGGTGGCAGAACGACCCCTACTCCATGAAGATGCTGGGCGACCGAATCTTCTGCCTCGGCGTCAACCGCTTCATCTTCCACCGCTACGCCCATCAGCCGTGGAAAGACGTCAAACCGGGCATGACGATGGGTCCCTGGGGTTTCCATTTTGAGCGTACCAACACATGGTGGGAGCCGGGCAGAGCATGGCTGAAATATCTGGCGCGGTGTCAGTATCTGCTCCAGCAGGGGCGGTTTGTGGCGGATGTGTGCCTGTATGTGGGAGAGCACCAGCCCGTCTCCGCCCCCTTCCGACCCGACCTGCGAGCGAAGGGCTATGACTACGACAGCCTCAATAAGGAGGTGTTACTCCGGGCATCGGTTCGTAATGGCAGAATCGTCCTGCCAAGCGGGATGACCTATCGCGTGCTGGTGCTGCCGGAGACCCGTTTCATGACGCCTCGCGTGCTGAGGAAGATAGCGGAACTGGTGCGAGCGGGCGCGGTGGTCATCGGTCCCAAGCCGGAGAAGTCGCCCAGCCTCAGCGGATACCCGCAGTGCGACGAAGAGGTGCGCCGCCTGGCGAACGAGGTATGGGGCGGATGCGACGGCGTGACGGTAAAGGAACACCGTTATGGCAGAGGCAGGGTCATCTGGGGCAAATCGGTGGAGCAGGTGCTTGCCGAGATGAAGGTCCTGCCCGACTTCGAAGGCTCACCGGGCAGTCGGTTGGACTTTATCCATCGCGTGGTCGGGAACACCGATATCTACTTCGTGTCCAACCAGCGCCAGCGCAGCGAAGGGGTGGAACTCACCTTCCGAGTCAGCGGCAAGGCACCTGAGCTGTGGCATCCCGATACTGGACGGATAGAACCTGCCCCTGTGTATCGCGTGCAGGGTGGGCGCACGATTGTGCCCCTGCGGCTGGAGCCGGCGGGTTCGGTGTTTGTGGTGTTCCGCAAGCCTGTTCGCGCGGGGTCGCATCTGGTGGCGGTGCGGGCGCCCGGTGTCGCTTCGGCTCGCAGAGCGTATCAGCTGGTGATACGTCGCGCGGTCTACGAGGCGGTGGATGGAGCAGGCGGCGCGGACGTGACGGAGCGACTGCAGAAGATGGTGCGCAACGGCACGCTGTCCGTCAATGTGAACAACACCACGATGGGCGGCGACCCCACTCCCCTGCACTACAAACGCCTGCGCGTGGAATACACGCTGAACGGCAAAGAGCATACCATCATCGTGAACGAAAACGCCGACCTGGACATCCCCGCGCACGAGGGAGCAGATGTCCTGCCCGCGTACGAATTGCATCTCACGCTCGACGGCAAAGCGGAGTTGCTAACCTGGCAGGCGGGAACCTACGAACTGCGCACCGCCACCGGGCGCGTGATTCGGATACGATCGAATAGCCCGGCACGGCGGATAGCGATAGCGGGCAAGTGGACGGTTCGTTTCCCCAGCGGCTGGGGCGCGCCCGAGCAGATGGTATTTGACCGCCTCATCTCGTGGACCGAGCACCCCGACCCCGGTGTGCGCTACTTCTCGGGCACCGCTCGCTACGAGACGATGATTCAGATACCGGCGCAACTGCTTGCCGCCGACCGCCGGGTATACCTGTCGCTGGGCGAGGTGAAGAACCTGTGCGAGGTGTGGCTGAACGGGAAGTATTTGGGCATTCTGTGGAAGCCGCCGTTCCGGGTAGACATCACGGGCGTGGCACGCGCGGGACTGAACCGACTGGAGGTACGCGTGACCAACCTGTGGGTGAACCGCCTCATCGGCGACGAGCAGTACCCCGACGATTGCGAGTGGGAGGGCAGTCGGTTAAAAGCCTTCCCGGAGTGGTTCCTGCAGGGCAAACCGCGTCCTGTGCCCCAGCGGCTCACCTTCACCACTTGGAAGCACTGGACAAAGGACGCCCCTCTGCGCCCGTCGGGACTGCTGGGCGAGGTGGAGGTGATTGCGGTTCGCAAGGTCAGCGTCCCCCTGCGGTAAGGTATAATGGACACGGTGAAAGCGCATGGATATACACACGGTTGACGACCTGGTACGCATCCTGCAGGAACACCCCGAGTGGCGGGAGCGGATACGCGAGATACTGCTGGACGGCTCGGCGGACGTTCTGGAAAGCTCATGGTTACGACGGGTGGAATAGCTTGTGAACGACACTATCCTGATAGAAGGCATCACCTTTCACGCCTACCACGGAGCTTCCGATGAGGAACAGGCGGTGGGGCATCGCTACAGCGTGGACGTGGTGCTGGAGTATGACATCCGCCTCGCCGCGCAAAGCGACGACCTGTCGCGCACCATCAACTACTCGGCGGTGGCGAAGCGCGTGCTGGCAATCGGCACAGAGAATCAGTTTCGGCTGATAGAGACGCTGGCGGAGCGCATCGCCGCGGACATCCTGCAGAACTTTCCCGCTACGGCAGTGGAGGTAACGGTGCGCAAGCTCCTGCCCCCCATGCGCGTTCCCGCTCAGGCAACAGGGGTGCGGATTCGGAGGGAAAGGTAGGGCATCCCCCACTGCTTGCATCTCCCTCCCCTCTCGTGTTACAATACACCTGCTAACCTGCCGGCGGAGGGCTTTCCATGATTATCGGGTTGGGCGCAGACCATGCGGGCTACCATCTGAAAAATATCGTGCGTTCGTATCTTCAACAGCAGGGTATCACCGTACGCGACTTCGGCACACATACCGACTCCCCCTGTGACTATCCTGACTTCGCGCTGATGGTGGCAAATTCGGTTGCGCAGGGGGATTGCACTTTGGGTATACTCATCTGCGGCACCGGCGTTGGCATGTGCATCAGCGCGAACAAAGTGAAGGGCATTCGCGCCGCGCACGCTCAGGACCCCGTAACCGCGCGTCTGGCACGCCAGCATAACGACGCCAACATCCTGTGTATGGGCGGGCGCATCATCGGCGCGGAACTGGCGATGGATATCGTGAACGCCTTCCTGAACGCCTCGTTCACCAGCGAGGAGCGCCATGTCCGCCGGGTGCATAAGGTGAAAATGCTGGAGCAACGTTACACTGAAGGAGAAAGTGGAAGTGAGCCTGCTGGATAATCGCCTGTATATGCAGTATCACCGTACCGCTCCGCTGTCGGAAGTGGACCCCGAAGTATTCGCCGCCATCGAGAACGAGAAGAAGCGTCAGCACAACCACCTGGAACTGATTGCCTCCGAAAACATCGCCAGCAAGGCGGTGCTGGAAGCGATGGGCTCGGTGATGACCGATAAGTACGCCGAAGGCTATCCCGCCAAACGCTACTACGGCGGCTGTGAGAACATGGACGTCGTGGAGAGCCTCGCCATCGAGCGGGCAAAACAGCTGTTCGGCGCGGAACATGCCAACGTTCAGCCCCATTCGGGCGCACAGGCAAACCAGGCAGTATATAGCGTGGTGCTTCAGCCGGGCGATACCTTCCTCGCCATGGACTTGTCGATGGGCGGACACCTGACGCACGGCAGTCCGGTGAACTTCTCGGGCACGTTGTACCGCGCGGTGCATTACGGCGTGCGCCCCGACACCGAAGAGATCGACTATGACCAGGTGCGTGACCTCGCCCGCCAGCATCGCCCCAAACTGATTGTGGCGGGAGCCAGCTGCTATCCGCGCATCATCGACTTCGCCGCCTTCCGCGAAATCGCCGATGAGGTGGGAGCAAAGTTCATGGTGGATATGGCGCACATCGCAGGGCTGGTTGCCGCCGGCGAGCATCCTTCGCCCGTTCCCTATGCCGATTTCGTCACCACCACCACGCACAAAACCCTGCGCGGACCGCGAGGCGGCATGATTTTGTGCAAAGCGGAGTACGCACAGGCGATTGACAAGGCGGTGTTTCCGGGCATGCAGGGCGGTCCGCTGATGCACATGATTGCGGCAAAAGCGGTGTGCTTCAAAGAGGCGTTGCAACCGCAGTTCAAGGTGTACCAGAGCCAGGTGCGCCGAAACGCGCGAACGCTGGCAGATGCGCTGGCGCGACGAGGCTTCCGGCTGGTATCGGGCGGCACGGATAACCACCTGATGCTGATAGACCTGCGCCCGCACAGGCTCACCGGACGCAAAGCGCAGGTGGTGCTGGACAGCGTGCATATCACCGTCAACCGCAACATGATACCCTTTGATCCCGAAAAGCCCTTTGTCACGAGCGGCATCCGACTGGGCACGCCGGCGGTCACCACGCGCGGTATGGCTGAGCCGGAGATGGAGCGTATCGCCGAGCTGATTGCCCGCACGCTGGAAGCCCCTGAAGACGAGGCACGCTTGCACACGGTGCGTGAAGAGGTTCTGGCTCTCTGCAACGAGTTTCCGGTACTGGCATAATGATTCACGGGGAGGAAGATGGGCGACACCAGACCATCGTGGGATGAGTATTTTATGCGCATCGCCAAAGAGGTCGCTACCCGCGCGACCTGCCCGCGACGCTCCGTCGGGGCGGTGATTGTACTGGACAGGCGTATCCTGACCACCGGTTATAACGGTGCACCGCACGGACTGGCGCACTGCACAGAGGTTGGATGCAAGATAGTGGATGGGCACTGCCAGCGTGCCTTACATGCCGAGCAGAACGCCATCCTGCAGGCAGCGCTTAACGGCGTCTCCACGCGCGGCGCAACGGTGTACGTTACCTGCCAGCCGTGCAACGCCTGCGCCAAGATGATTATCAACGCGGGCATCGTGCGCGTGGTGTTTGAGGGCGACTATCCCGACCCCTTCGCGATGGAGCTGTTCGAGGAGGCGGGTCTGGAGCTGGTGCGCCTGCGCGATGGAGTGCCCGAGGTCATCTTCCCCCGCAGAGGCGAGCACGAATGCGAATAGCCTTTCTCACCTTTCTGATTGCGATGGCGGCGGCTGCGCTGATAACACCTGCAGTAAGAGCGTTCGCCATCCGAATGGGTGTGATTGACCAGCCCGATGAACGGCGTGTGCACGACAGACCGACGCCGCGCTGGGGCGGTATCGCCATCTACATCGGGTTCTGGCTGGCGGTGATACCCATCGCCCTGTGGCTGAACCTCTGGAACAACGCCCTGACCGCCATACTGGTGGTAGGAACCATTATCGCCCTCGCGGGGATTTACGACGACAGGTACCAGCTCTCTGCGTTCCAGCAGATGGTGGTGCTTCTGGGGGCAGGGATTCTGCTTGCCACGCTGTTCGGTGTTCGCATCGAAGGAGTAACCAATCCGCTGATACCGCTGACTCCGGGCGAATATCGTCCAGAGTACTGGATACCGCTGGGTGTGTGGAGTGTGCCGGTGACCGTGCTGTGGGTGTTTGTGGTCACGAAGACGGTGGATGCCATTGACGGGCTGGATGGGCTGGCAGCGGGAGTGACCGCGATTTCCGCCAGCACGCTGACCCTGATGGCGGTCTCCGAGAAACAGCTGGCGATAGCCATCCCCGCGGCGGCGCTGGCGGGGGCGTGTGTAGGCTTCCTGCGCCACAACATCAATCCTGCTTCCATCTTCATGGGAACCGTCGGCGCGCAGTTCATCGGCTTCGTGCTGGCGACGCTGGCGGTGGTCGGCACGTTCAAGGTGGCGGCGACCATTTCGGTGCTCGTTCCTTTGCTGGTGCTGGGGGTGCCGCTGTTTGATGCCTTCTTTGTGGTTTCGCGGCGTGTGCTTGCCGGTCAACCCCTGCATAAGGCGGATAAGAGGCACTTTCACCACTGGCTGGTGACCCATCTCGGGCATCGGCGGGCGGTGGTGGTCATCTGGGCGATTGGCGCACTGTTCAGCGTGGTAGCATTCACCCTCTACCGGATGACGAGGTAGCCCCATATGCCTGACCCCCTGCAGGTGATGACGGTCTTCGGCACGCGCCCCGACGCGGTGAAAATGGCACCGGTGGTGAAAGAGCTCCAGCGATACCAGCCGCACGTGCAGGTTCGGGTGGTGGTCACCGGGCAACACCGCGAGATGCTGGACCAGGTACTGCAGGTCTTCCAAATCGTCCCCGACCATGACCTGAACATCATGCAGCACGGTCAGACCCTGACGCAGATTACTGTGCGCGTGCTGGAGGGGCTGGACCGCCTGTTGGGGGAGCAAAAGCCGCACGTGATTCTGGCGCAGGGCGACACCACCACCACGTTCGTTGCCGGGCTGGCGGCGTTTTACCATCAGGTAGCGTTTGGGCATGTGGAGGCGGGCTTGCGCACCCACCACAAATACAACCCCTTCCCGGAAGAGATGAACCGCCGGCTGGCAGGCGCGATTGCCGATTTCCATTTTGCCCCCACCCCACAGGCGCGTGAGAACCTGCTTCGCGAAGGCATCCGCGCAGAGTCCATCTGGGTAACCGGCAACACCGGTATCGACGCCCTGCTGATGGTCGCCGGGATGGACTATCCAATCGCTGACCCCTTGCTGCAACAGGCAATGGCGTCGCCACTGCGTACGGTTCTGTTAACTGCTCATCGTCGCGAGAACTGGGGCGAGCCGCTGGAGCGTATCTGTACAGCGGTCAAGCAGCTGGTTCAACGGTTTGACGACATTCAGGTGGTTTTCCCCATGCATCGCAACCCACTGGTACGCCAGACGGCGACGAAGGTGCTGGCAGATGTGCCGCGTGTTGTCCTGACCGAGCCGCCCGACTACGCGCCGTTCGTGAAGCTGATGCAGAGCGCATATCTCATCCTGACCGACTCGGGAGGCGTGCAGGAAGAGGCGCCCAGTCTGGGCAAGCCCGTGCTGGTGCTGCGCGAAACCACCGAGCGACCGGAGGGCGTGGAGGCAGGAACGGCGAAACTGGTGGGCACGGACACCGAGCGCATCGTGCAGGAGGCGAGCCGATTGTTAAGCGACCAGAACGCCTACCAGCAGATGGCACGAGCGGTAAACCCCTATGGCGACGGAAAAGCCGCCCAGCGAATCCGACAGGTGCTTTTTGAGCATTTCGGGGTGAAGGGATGAACGACCTGTACTCCTGGCAAAACCGGGTTCGGTTCGTCGCACGCGCCACAGGATGGTTCATCCTGAGGGTGTTGGCAATCGTGCTGGCGGTGTACGTGGTGGTGCGTATCCGTTCGATTCTGGCAACCCTGATTATTTCGGGCTTGTTTGCCTATCCGGCGGGCTGGCTGGTGCACTGGCTGTGTCGCTTCATCCCATCGCGTATTCCCCGCAAGGTAGCGCGTCCGGTCATCACGCTGGCGGTGTTTGTGCTGTATGGTTACCTGACCTACCTGAGCATCCGTTTGTTAATGACCCCATTTCAGGCGGAGCTTCGCGCTCTGGTGGCAAACTGGCCGCAGTACCAGCAGGAGATTGAGCAGTTCTCGCGCGACGTGCAGGAGTGGTACAAAACCCTGCCCCCCGACATCCGCCGCCTGGTGGAAAGCCAGAACATCACCGGCGTGGTGGAGATGACCCGACAGTGGGCGAGTGGGCTGGTTACAAGGACCGCCTCCATGATAGGGCATATTGTGGAAATCGTGTTAATCCCGGTGCTGGCGTTTTACTTCCTGACCGATTCGCGCAGTCTCAAGCACGAGTTTGTGGCGCTGGTGCCGCGCAGGTGGTGGCGCGATACGTTGTGGTTGATGCGCCATGCGAACCTGATACTGGAAAACTATGTGATCGGGCAGCTCCTGCTGTGCATTATCGCTGGCGTGGTGGTGGGTATCGGGCTGGGTCTGCTGGGGGTGAAATATACTCTGGTGCTGGCGGTGCTGGCTGGCATCACCCGGGCTATTCCAATCATTGGTCCCATTCTGGGCGGTATCCCCATCGTGCTGCTGGTGGTTTTGCAATACCCTCAGAACCTGATGGTGGCGGTGCACGTGTTGATATTCTTCACCGCCCTGCACTTCATCGAGAGTAAGCTCATCCTGCCCATCCTGATTGGCGAGCGGGTGAAACTGCATCCGGTGACGGTGATCCTGGTGCTGTTGATTGGAGCGCAATTCTTCGGGTTGATGGGCATGTTCCTTGCGCCGCCGGTGGCGGCAGTTATTCGTGTGGCTCTGCATCGCTACTGGATTGCCCCCCAGCGGACAAAGCGTCTGACCCCAAGAACGGAGGAAGTTGTCCGAACATGAATCTGATAGAGGCGGTGGTACTGGGCATCCTGCAGGGGCTGGGTGAGTTTTTGCCGATTTCCAGCTCGGCGCACCTGCTGATTGCCCCGTGGTTGTTCGGCTGGAGTGAGGGCACTCCACAGGAGAAGTTGATTTTCGACGTGGCGCTGCATCTCGGCACGACGGTGGCGGTTATCGGTTACTTCCGGCATGACCTGTGGCGTTTGGCGCGTGCGCTGTTCCGTCCCGCCAATCCCCATCCTGAGGACCGACGCCTGGCGTGGATGATTCTGCTGGCGTGCATCCCGGGCGCCTTAGCGGGAGCGCTATTCGAGGACGTGATTGAACAGAGCATCCGTACCCGCATCGCGCTGATAGCGGTGCTCCTGATGGCGATGGGAATCGTGCTCTATCTGGCTGACCGCTTCGGCAGGCGTGAACGGCATATCGAGTCGCTGGGAGTCTTTGAGGGCTTTCTGATTGGCTGTGCGCAGGCGCTTGCGCTGGTACCGGGCGTGTCCCGCTCGGGCGCCACGATTACCGCAGGGCTTCTGCTTGGGCTTACCCGCGAGGCGTCCGCACGCTTCTCGTTCCTGCTCTCTGCGCCTATCACCCTGGGGGCGACACTGTGGACCTTCCGCCACCTGATACACTCTCCACCAACCGCCGACAGCCTGCAGGTGTTAGCGGCTGGGATACTCACCTCGGGCATCGTGGGCTACCTGTCCATTGCCTTCCTCCTGCGTTACCTGCGCACGCATTCGGTGAACCTGTTCCTGTGGTATCGCCTCGCGCTGGGGCTTCTGGTGCTGGCGGTCTGGTGGTGGAGAGGATAGGGGCGTGTTTGCGGTTGCTTACCTGCCCAGATAGTACACGTCCTCCGACATCTTCTCGCGCTGGCCGCCGGCGTATACGCGCCACACCACCACCTGCAGGGCAGGCACGCCGTCCCGAAAGCACCGGCTGGCGATGCGCGAGATGCTGACCTTCTGCCGCAGAGGTTGTTCTGCCCACACTTCGGCTTGAAGCCTTTGACCCTCCACGCTCATGCGGATTTGCACCGCGAAGGGGTGAGGGTTGCGTATCTTCAGGTCCAGGGCGTTGCTGACGGTGGCATCCAGCCCGGGCGCGAGGTAGGGCACGGGCATCGCGTGGGCGTGGCGTTCCAGCACCTGCAGGTCGGTCAGCAACACCGCCGCGTAGAGCGTGCTGGACACCTGACAGACCCCTCCGCCCAGCGCACGCACACGCCCCCTGTCCGAGAAGACCGGAGCCGGTTCGTAGGCGGAATCGGGCGACTGGCGCGAGCCCACCACCCTGTTGAACGACAGGGTAGCCCCGCCCGGCAGGGTGTATGCCTGCAGTTTTTGCACAGCCAGACGGATGTTTTGCACCCGCGCCCGGTCGGCAGGGTCAAAACGAGTTATCGCCCGTGACCAGAGAAAGCGAAAGCCGTGCATGGTGGGTTCTCCATCACTCTGCGTCCAGCACCTCGCGCACGCGCTGGGCAAGTTCGGCAGGGCGGTAGGGCTTGGGCAGGAAGGCGATGCCCTCGTTCAGCACGCCGTGATGCACAATCACGTTCTCGGTGTAGCCTGAGGTGTACAGCACTTTCAGGTGCGGGTATCGCTGATGCAGTTCGAGGGCAAGCTCTGCCCCGCTCATGCCCGGCATCACCACATCGGTCAGCAGGAGGTGCACCGCCTCGGTCAGGTTGCTCATCAGCTGCAGTGCCTCTTCGCCGCTGCTCGCCTCCAGCACCCGATAACCGTGCAGTCGCAGGGATTCCACCGCGACGGCTCGCACATCGTCGTTATCTTCCACCACCAGGATTGTCTCGCTGCCCGTTCGGGCTTTGCGCTGAGCGGTCTGCTCGGCTGACGGAGCGGGGGTCTGCAGAGTACGTGGCAGGTACACCTTGAAGGTCGTGCCCTTGCCCGGCTCGCTGTACACCCAGATACTGCCTCCCGCCTGTTTCACGATTCCGTAGCAGGTAGACAGTCCCAGACCGGTGCCTTTGCCCGTCTCCTTTGTGGTGAAGAAGGGTTCAAACACGCGGGCGAGGGTGCGTTCGTCCATGCCGACGCCGGTGTCGCTGACCGCCAGCAGCACAAATTCGCCTGCCTGCACCTCCGCGTGACGCGAGACATACGAGTCATCCAGGATGACGTTTGCCGTTTCGATGGTCAGCACGCCGCCTTCGGGCATGGCGTCGCGGGCGTTGAGCGCCAGATTCAGGATGACCTGTTCGATCTGGGTAGGGTCCGCGTACACGTGCCACAGGTCGGGCGCCAGGGCGGTCACCAGGCGAATGTTCTCTGGCATGACGCGCTGGAGGAACGCCTCTGCTTCTCGCACGATATCGTTCAGGTTCAATACCTTTGGGGAGATAATCCCCCGTCGGGCGAAGGTCAGCATCTGACCCGTGAGGTTACTAGCCTGCTCCGAGGCTTTCAGGATTTGCTGGATGCTGACGCGAGCGGGATGCTCCTCGGGCAGGGAGGCTTCTGCCATCTCAGCATAGCTCTGGATGATGGTCAGCAGGTTGTTAAAATCGTGCGCCACACCTCCCGCCAGCCGGCCCAACCCCTCCAGCTTCGAAGACTGGATGACCTGCTCACGCAATCGGCGCGATTCGGTAACATCTATCGCCACGCCCAACAGTTGCTTTGCTTCCCCGTCGGGAGAGCGGTCGAACACAGTGGTGCGAAGCATCAGCCATCTCCATTCATCCGTGCGGTGCCGTACCCGGCACTCCGCCTCTACCATCGCCCCTTCTGGGGCATGAAGGAGCCTCAGCATCTCTCGCTGGACACGGGGCAGGTCGTCGGGATGAAGCATCTGTTGCAAAGGGAGGTCTCCTGCGGTCAATTCGGTGGGCAGGTAGCCCACGATGGTCAGCGACTCGCGGCTGACGTAGGTTAATCTGCCCGCTTCCAGGTTATAGATATACAGCACGGCGGGGAGGGTATCGGAGATGTGCTGTAAGAGGCGTTCGTTCTGGCGCAGCGCCTCCTCCACTCGCGACTGTTCAGTGACGTCACGAAGCACTGCCATAAAGTAAGCGATATTGCCTGATTGGTCACGCAGCGGAGCAACGGATACCTCCAGCAGAATCTCCGCGCCTCCTTTGCGGTAGTGCACCGCACGCCACGAACGCGGCTGTCCATGCTGTCGCACTTCTGCCAGCGCGTCGAGCATGGCGGGACGGGTTTTCGCACCCTCCAGCAGGCTGACAGGTTTGCCCTGCATCTCTTCGGGGGCGTAGCCGGTAAGAGCGGTGAATGCGGAGTTCACGTAGACTACCTGTGGACCGGGTGGGTTCGGGTCGGTGGTGAGGAGGAGCACAGCCTCCAGTGCCTGCTCCAGCGCCATTCGATAAAGAAGTTCGTCAACCATGCTCAATCAGTCTCCCTGCCCTTAGTTTAGTTACCCCGCTCATTGCTCCGTCTGCCCAGCAAGGGGACATGTTTGGGATGCGCTCACAGGGGCATTGTATCAGATTCTTTTCCTCTTTGCCAAGAGGCGCCCGTATTCGGTTATAATACACTGTGTATACTCACTCAGGAGGCAGAAGAGCGATGTTTGGGAATAGCCAGCCGAAGGTGCGTCCGAAGACCTTCAATGTGATCGTGATTGTGTACGACCCCATCCTGCGCACGCGCGGGAATCAGAGGCTGACGCAATACATGAAGTGGCACAACCCGCGCCAGCTCACCCAGGCGATGATCGACGATGCGCGCGAGACCAGCGGCGGCTACGTGAACTACCGCGTGGTCGAGTACATCGACTACAACGGCTTCCCCACCAAGCGCACCGGCTTCACCTACACCGAAGAGCAGTTTCTGGAGATGTGGGAAAAAGACCGAAACAAGCACGTGCCGGGCATGACCAGCTTCAAGCGCATGTTCGAACAGTTTGACCTGTACCGCAAGATCCGCACTAAGGGCGTCAGTGAAATCTGGCTGTGGGGCGCACCCTATTTTGACTGGGACGAGTTTCACTGGAAGACGCCCGGCGACCGCATCCCCTATCAGACCGATACCCCCTGGTTCTACCGCCCCTACGACATCCCCGACGTGGGCAAGACGCTGTGGATTATGGGCTGGAACTACGAGCGCGGCGAGGGCGAGATGCTGGAGAGCTACTGCCACCGGATTGAAAGCGTGCTGTCGCTGACGGTGGGCAAAGGCATCTGGGACCACAAGCGCAACGGCGATAACATCTGGAACCGCTTCACGCGCGTGGACAAGGACTTTCCCGGCGAGTCGGAGGTGGGCAGTGTACACTATGCGCCCAACTCGCGCAGCGATTACGACTGGGATAACCCCACGCCCGTGTGGAGCTATGCGGATGACTGGCTGACCTATCCCAACCTGCCGCGCCGACGCAAATTGATGAGCAATAAGGACTGGGGTTCCCTGCCCGGCGTGCCCGCCATCGTGCGCCATCACAAGTGGTGGATGGAGCGTATTCCCAAGGCGCCCGGCGTCACCGATGGCTTTTACAACAACTGGTGGGAGTACATCGTGAACTACGACGAGGCAATCAAGCGACTGCCTCCACCTGGCGCCACCTTCCAGAAGGCAAAAGTGGCAATGTATGCGGAGTGAGGGGGATATAAACAAAAATGGCGCCCTCGGAGGGATTCGAACCCCCGACGCCCTCCTTAGGACGGAGGCGCTCTGTCCACTGAGCTACGAGGGCACCATGTACCGACTACAATATTACTGAATCCCCGCCGAAAAGTCAAGCAGGCGGATTGGAATTGTGGACCGTTGCCTGATTTCAAATGCCCCAGCTCATGGCATCAAGACGAATCCGCCGACAGGCAGGACTCCCATCGGTCGCACAGAACTTCTGTAACGTTCCAGCGTCTGTATGGGTGGAGGTGAAACTCATGACCACTATCGGAGACGTGCTCGCCGTGATAGGAATAGTAGCCGCGATTGTGCTTTCCACATGGGCTCTGGTCATCACGGTCTCCATTCTGTTCGGCAGGCGCACGGTGCGCGCACAGGCGCGGATAGAACAGGCTCCCGTGAAAACCGTCCTGCTGGGCGCGGTGATAGCGCTGATACTGGGCTTCATCGTCGTTGCACTGCTTCATCAACCGGCCCCGCCCGGCAAGCTGGTCGGATGGGTGATCTTCCTGCTGATGCTGGTTGCGACAGCAATCGGCTTGAGTGGGCTGGCGGGACTGCTGGCACAGCATCTGGCGCAAATGGAGCCGTCGCTTTCGCCCTATGGTGCGCTCAGTCGCGCGGCGTTCCTTTGCGTGATTGCCACGCTGTTGCCCATTCTCGGCTGGTTCGTAGTTGCGCCGCTGACGTTGTTTGCCTCGCTGGGAGCGGGTACGCAGGCGATTCTGGAGCGGGCGCCGGCGGTCGCCCCCTCACAGCCGACCAACGCCACCGCCACTTAGCCCGGGAGCGGAGCGGTGAAACTGAGCCGTCGGGAGTGCCTTCAGCTCGCACTGGCGATGGGGACAGGGATGCTATGCGGCTGTCAAACGCCCCTGCGCAGAGCTTTCGTTCCGCGTCCTCCCCTCCACGCCCTGTCATCCATGCGTGACCTGTCCACCGCCAGCCGATGGCTGAATCGCGTCACCTTTGGCGTCACTCCCACCGAGCTGGACAGGCTGGCGGAACTGGGGCAAATCGCCTATCTGGAACAGCAACTGCACCCCAACGACGCCGGCGAAGAGTGGACGGTACGCCTGCGCCTGCGGGGCTTTGACGTCTTTCACGCCCCACCCACCGAGCTGGCAGACCTGCCCTACCCCGAGGTGCTGAGGCAGCTGCAGCAACACGCCATCCTTCGCGCTGTATACAGCAAATGGCAACTGCAGGAGCGTATGGTGGACTTCTGGCGTGACCACTTCAACGTGTATGCGCTGAAGGCGGACTGCGCGTACTTCCTGCCCCAGTTTGAGCAGGAGGTGCTGCGCAAACACGCCCTGGGCAGGTTTCCCGACCTGCTGAAAGCAACCGCCCACAGCCCGGCGATGCTGTACTATCTGGACAACCACGTGAACCGTCGCGGCGTGCCCAACGAGAACTATGCCCGTGAACTGATGGAACTTCATACGCTGGGCGTGCACGGTGGATACACCCAGAAGGATGTGCAGGAGGTCGCCCGTTGTTTCACCGGCTGGACGGTGGAGGAGCGTTTCCTGCGCCCGCGCGGCAGGTTTCGCTTTGACCCCGCTCAGCATGACCCTTTGCCAAAACGCGTGCTCGGTCAAACGGTTTCAGCAGGCGACAAAAGGGACGGAGAGCAGGTGCTGGAACTGCTGGCTCTGCATCCCTCCACCGCCAGACATCTCTGCCGAAAGCTGTGCCTGTACTTCATGGCGCGCGCCCCGGAGGAGACCGTCGAAGAGTTGAGCCAGGTCTACCTGAACACCGGCGGCGACATCGGCGCGGTGCTTCGCGAACTCCTGCTTTCCGAACAGCTTTTGCAATCGCCGCCTGTTTTCAAACGCCCCTTCGACTACATGATATCCGCCCTGCGTGCACTGTATGCGCTGACCGACGGCAACCGCCCCCTGCAGGAGCACCTGAAGAGGATGGGACAGCCCCTGTACCAGTGGCCCCTGCCCGATGGATACCCGCATGGGGAGGAAGCGTGGAAGGGAACCATGCTGGCACGGTGGAACTTTGCAATGGCGTTGTGCGCTAATCAGATACAGGGCACCTGGGTGGACCTGCAGGCGCTGGCGGGCACAGACACACCGACAGAGACTTTGCTCCAGACGGTCTTCTGCCTGCCGCCGGACTCACCGAGCCTGCGCTCTCTGCGCGAGAGGCTGAGCGGTATGCTGGCACAGCAGGCGGGGCTGATCCTGGCATCACCACAGTTCCAATGGCGGTAGCGTGGGAGGGAAGAGATGTTACGAGGCGAACCGAACGACGACTACTCACCTGTGAGGCGTCAGATAGTGCTGACCGGTGTCTCTGCCGTGCTGGGCTGGTTCCTGGGCGGAGGCAGCGCACTGGCACAAATTGCTTTCAAACCCGTCCCCGCCGAGCGACGAGGCGACGTGCTGGTCTGCCTGTTCCTGCGCGGTGGAGCGGACGGCTTGAACATGGTGATTCCTTATGGAGAGGACGCCTACTATCGCAACCGCCCTTCACTGGCGATCCCTGCCCCCAACGATCGCCGACGTTCTGCGGGCGAACGCGCGATAGCATTGAACGACTTTTTTGCCCTGCATCCCGCGCTCAAACCGCTGTACCCGCTGTTTGCGGAAGGCAAACTGACGATAGTGCACGCCTGCGGTTCGGCGGAGAGGTCGCGTTCGCACTTTGAAGCCATGTCCGCGATGGAGCGGGGCGTTGCCGAGGCGAAGGCGGGTGTGGTCAGCGGCTGGATTGCACGCCATCTGCTGAGCGTGCCGCGCAAAGGCTCCTCACCTCTGCGGGCGGTGGCTTTCGGCAACGTGCTCCCCGAATCCCTGCGCGGCAGCACCGATGCGGTGGTACTCCAGACCCTCTCCGACTTCCGGCTTGCGATGCCCAAGACCATGGGCATTACTCAGGCGGAAGAGCTTCAGCACACCCTGCGGGAACTGTACGCCGGTCAGGGCAGGGACGAGGTGGCGCAGGCGGCGCAGGACACCCTGCAGGTGCTGGAAACGTTGCGGCGCGTCGACCCCACGCGCTATCGCCCGGCAAACGGCGCGGTCTACCCCGATAGCGACCTGGGACGCGGCTTGAAGCAGGTTGCCGCGCTGATCAAGGCGCAGGTCGGGCTGGAGGTTGCGTGTCTGGACAAGGGCGGATGGGACACCCACGTGGCACAGGGCAGTACCACCGGCTGGATGCCGGCAAACCTGAGCGACCTGGCACAGAGCCTTTCCGCCTTCGCCCGCGACATGGGCGAGGGGATGAAGCACGTAACCCTCGTAGCAATGACCGAATTCGGCAGGCGGGTGCGCGAGAACAGCGGCTTAGGAACCGACCACGGACGCGCCGGGGTGATGTGGCTGATGGGTGGCGGTATACTCGGCGGCAAAGTGCACGCCCGCTGGCCCGGGCTGGAGCCACACCAGCTGGAGGAACCGGGCGACCTGCGCGTGACCACCGACTACCGCGAGGTGCTCGCCGAGGTAGTGCGCAAACGGCTGGGCAATCCCAACATCGCGCAGGTGTTCCCCGGTCTCCCTCACCCCAGAACGACCAGAGGATAGAGCATCTCGGCTCACCGGGAGGTTCGTCCTCCAGGAGGGGTGCATTGCAAACCTAACCCCCAGCCCCTTCCCTGCGAGGGAAGTGGAGATTCACCTCTCCCCGCGTCGGGGAGAGGTTGGGAGAGGTGTTTCCTCTCTGGAGGGCGAGGCTCCCGCCGAACCGTTTTGCCCTCTCCTTGTGGGAGAGGGTCAGGGTGAGGGCTTCTTTCGGCACTCCTCTCCCCGCGTCGGGGAGAGGTCGGGAGAGGGGTTTTCCTCCCCGCCTGCGGGGAGGTCAGGAGGGGCTGTCCTGCGTCGGGGGAGAGGAAGGGAAAGGCGTTAGGCTGACATCATCGCCGTCTGCCAGCCCCGATGAAGGCGCGAAGCTTGCGCTGTTGCTCCGGGGTGAGGTTCCGATAGATTTCGCCCCAGTTGCGGCGCCTCAGCTCCATCAGCCTCTGCCACTTCTGCCCGGGCGTCAGGTCAGGATTCATCCAGATGCGCCGGCGTGCCTCCCGTGCTCGCCCGAAGATGCGCGCCATCTCCTTTTCCTGCGCTTTGCTCAGCCCCAACGCCCTGGCGATTTTGCCTGCACGATACGCCCGTGCCATCTGCCAGCGATGCCACGCCCACAGGCGCAGACGCTCCCACTTTGTGCGCTGCTCGGGCGTCAGTACAGAGCCTATCTCCTGGCGGGTACTGCGCCGCAGCTCTCGCAGGCGAGCACGCTTCTCTTCTGGCTTCAGGGAGGTATCACTGCGGATTTTCTGTGCCTGCTCACGGGCGTTCTGCCAGATGTTCTTGATTTTTGCCTTCTGTTCATCGGTCAGGTTCAGCCACCTGGCGATGGCTTCCCACCGCCGAACACGCTGATATGCCGGCTTGCCCGGCCTGATGTCTTTGCCTGCAGCCTGGGCTACCGCAACGGGGTATATCGTCAACATAGCCAGAAGTACCAGAAAACCCGTCATCAACCGTTTCATACGCAAACCCTCCTCTGTGCATTGTTGCCGTACATATAGACGGCGTTGCCCCAGAAGGGTTCAAAAAACGGCAGGAGGCTCTCCGCAGCGTGGAGAACAGAAAAGCAGAGCAACAGGGGGTATCACCGTGGCAACCTGGTACATCTGGAGCATGGACGATGTGGGCGCGGGTGGAAGCGATATGGTGGACGCCACGCGCCGGTTCTGTCGATTCTTAGAGTCGCTTGGCGCACGGGCAACGCTGTTCGTTGTACCCAAAGCGGGGGGTCAGCCTATGTCGCCAGAGTGGATAGATGCTCTGCGCGAACTGCGTGACAGCGGGCACGACCTGCAACTGCACGGACTGACACATGCCGACTGCTACGAATTCGGTCCGCCCAACTGGCCCGCCACCGCGATTATGCCTGCTTTCATCGAGGAGTTTGAGCGTCGGAAAGAGGAGCTTCTGCCTCGCTACACGGTGGAGAATCTGCGAGTGCGGATGGAAGAGGGCATCGTCATCATGCAGGATGCTCTGGACGTGCACCCCACAGCCTTCCGGGCGCCGTGTGGGGCGATGTGTAAGGCGATGTTCACCGCGCTCAGGCAGGTGGGTATCGGCTACGAATCCGCCATGTATATCAGCGGCACGGGCTACGAGCACCTGCCCCACCGTTCGGGAGTGATTGCCCAGCGCTGGGAGAACAACATCCCGCACACGCCCTTCCGCTGGTACAGCGACGTGGTAGAGGTTCCCATCCTGAACGAATACACCTGGCGCGGCGCATGGCAGAGGGAGCAAGAGTTCATCGCGCTGGCAAAGGAGGATGTCAGCCGCATCGCGCAGGAGAGCACGGTAGCGGTTCTACTCACGCACACGCACGGAGTGGGCGATAATATCGACTACGCCTTCCGGCTGGTGGGCACGGTGGTTGAGCACGTGCGAGCAAACGGTCTGGGCGATTTCGCCACAATGGGCGAGCTGATAGCCAGCGGCGAGATGGACAGAGCGGTGCGCGGCACCGGCGCAGACATCCTGCCGCTGTGAGCATACAACGGAGGTCAGGCAAATGTATCGCATTGGCGAAGAGGAAGTGGAAGAGGTACGCAAGGTGCTCCTGAGCGGACATCTGTTCCGCGTGGGCGAGGGCGTGGAAGGGCACCTGCATGAGGTAGACCAGTTCGAGCGCGAGTGGGCGCAGCTGGTGGGCACGCGGTACGCGCTGTGTATGGCAGGTGGCGGAACCGCCGCGCTGATTTGCGGACTGGTGGGCATGGGCATCGGGCCGGGCGACGAAGTGATTGTGCCCGGCTACACCTGGATGGCTACGGCGACGGCGGTGCTGGCGGTGGGCGCGATACCGGTGATTGCCGAGGTGGACGAAACGCTGGCGATAGACCCCGAAGATGTGCGCCGCAAGATAGCTCCCAGCACCCGGGCGATTATCCCCGTGCACATGGTAGGACGTCCTGCCAACATGCAGGCGATTCTCGATATCGCGCGCGAGCACGGGCTGATGGTACTGGAGGACTGCTGTCAGGCGGACGGCGGCAGCTACGGCGGCAGGCGATTGGGCAGCTGGGGCACGGCGGGCGCGTTCAGCTTCAACTACTTCAAGATTATCTCGTGCGGAGAAGGCGGTGCTTTGACGACGAACGACCGCACCCTCTACGAGCGTGCGCTGGTGTTCCACGATGGAGGCGCGGCGTTTCGCCCCTATGCTAAGGAGCTGGGCATTCCCATCTTTGTGGGCATTCAGCTGCGCGCGGACGAGGTGATGGGGGCGATATTGCGCGTGCAGCTGCGCCGGCTGGATGGCATCCTGAACGACCTGCGCCGCATCCGCAAGCGGTTCGAGCAGGAGCTTGCCGACGTGCCCGGTTTGCGACTCGCGCCCAACAACGACCCTGAAGGAGACTGCGGCGTGGTGGTGGCGTTCCAGTTCGATTCGGAGGCAGAGGCGCGCGCTTTTGCGGGACAGACAGGTGGCTGGCTCCCCATTGATAGCGGCAAGCACGTCTACTCGAACTGGGAGCCACTGCTGGAGAAGCGAATCATGCACCATCCCGACACGAACCCGTTCAACCATCCGCGCAACCAGGGTCTGCGCATGGACTACACCCGCGATATGTGCCCGCGCACACTGGACATCTTGGCACGAACCGTTTTCATCTCCCTGCACCCCGATTGGAGTGAAGAAGAAGTCACCCGGCGGATTGAGCAATGCCGTCGGGCGGTCAAGGAGGCGGTCGCGCTGTGACACCTGCCACCTGGTGGGCGATGGCGTTTATCGCTGCGTGCGTGGTGCTGATTGTGTGGGTTCGGGTGAAGTATCCCCTGCCCGACCCTGCCCGGTCGCGTCGCAATACGCGGCGTCGCACCCCGGCAAAACGCCGTCGCCCGACCAGGTCGTCCTCCCGGTGAACGGGTGCATGAGCGATATGTTATGCCATGCACGAGGAATCTGGGTGGCAAAGTCATTCTACCTATGCTATACTGTAGATAGAGCGGCTTAAGCGGCAAGGAGGAGCCTATGGCTTATACAAACTTTGACCAGATTCTGGACGATGCCGCACGGCTAAAGCGCAACAGAGTCGCGGTAGCCTGTGCACACGAGCATTCGATCATGGAAGCGCTGCGCCTGGCACAGAACGCCAATCTGGCGCAGCCGCTTTTTATAGGGGACGCCGAGCGAATCTACGCCATCGCCCACGACCTGGAGTACGCCATCACCTCCGAGATGGTGCTGGATGAGCCCGACGACAACGCCGCCGCACGTCGCGCCGTACAGGCGGTTCGCGAGGGCGAGTGCGATGTGCTGATGAAAGGACAAATCCACACCGCAGACCTCTTGCGAGCCATCCTGGACCGTGAGGCGGGACTGCGCGCCGGGCGTATCATGAGCCACGTGTTCATCCTCGAGCTTCGCGACCGGCTGTTGCTCGTGACCGACGGCGCGATGAACATCAAGCCCGACCTGATGCAGAAGGCGCAGATTATCTGCAACGCGGTGTACGTGGCTCAGGGGCTGGGCATCCGCAAGCCGAAGGTGGCGGTGCTGGCGGCGGTGGAGACCGTGAACCCCGACGTGCCTTCCACCATCGACGCGGCGATCCTTTCCAAGATGGCAGAGCGTGGACAGATTAAGGACTGTATCGTGGATGGTCCCTTCCAGATGGATAACATCCTCTCGGAAGAGGCGGCGCGTTTGAAGAAGATTAACAGTCCGGTAGCGGGTAGCGCGGATATCGTGCTGGTGCCTGATATCGAAGCGGGAAATGCGCTGGTGAAGATATTCGCACATACCACTGGAGGACGCATTGCGGGTATACTGGTTGGCGCGTCCGCGCCCGTTGTACTGACAAGCCGTGCAGATTCCGCCGAGTCCAAGATGCTGTCCATCGCGGTCGCGGCGATCCTGGCAAACCCGCCACGCAAGGCAAAGATCAAACTCGGTACGGTGTCCGTCTAGGAGTGCAGGGGCACGGGCAACCGTGCCCCGAAGTTTCTGGAGAAGTTTATACAGCGCGTATCCTGTTAATCTCGCTTTGCAGGGTGACCAGGCGGTGGTACACGCCCTCTTTCGCCATCAGTTCGTCGTGCGTACCGATTTCCACCATTTGCCCCTGCTCTAACACCACCAGGCGGTTCGCGTTGCGCAGAGTAGACAGTCGGTGTGCGATGGCAACGGTGGTGCGGTTCTGCACCAGCCGCGCGATAGCCTCCTGAATCTGGCGCTCGGTCTCGGTGTCCACCTGTGAGGTGGCTTCATCCAGAATCAGGATGCGCGGGTTGTGCAGGATGGCGCGTGCGATGGAGATGCGCTGTCTCTCGCCGCCGGACAGTCGCTGACCGCGTTCGCCCACCTGGGTGTCGTAGCCGTCGGGGAAGCGCAGGATGAAGTCGTGGGCGTTTGCTGCCTTCGCCGCCGCGATAATCTCTTCCTGAGTGGCGTCGGGCTTGGCGTAGGCGATGTTCTCGCGGATGGTGCCGGGGAACAGGAACGGCTCCTGAAGCACCACGCCCACGTGTCGGCGCAGGTCTTCCATTCGTATCTTGCGGATGTCCACGCCGTCGATCAGTATCTGCCCCTCGTCGGGGTCGTAGAAGCGAAGCAGAAGGTTAATGGTGGTGGATTTACCGGCGCCGCTGTGCCCGACCAGCCCAATCATCTCGCCCGCTTCCACCTTGAAGGAGATGTTCTTCAACACGGGCTTGTGCTTGTCGTAGCCGAAGGTCACATTGCGGAACTCCACCTCGCCGCGCACGTCGGGCAGGGGGATGGCATCCTCGGCATCGCGCACATCGGGCTCGGTGTCCAGGATTTCAAACACGCGCTCGGCGGCAGTGAACGTGCGGGTCAACCACTGGCTCACGCGCGTCAGAATCTGCAGGGGACCATAGAACATGCCGAGGTAGCCCAGGAAGGCAACCAGCGTGCCCAACTGTACCTCGCCCCGCAGGACGCCGTATCCGCCAAACGCCCACACCATAAAGAAGCCCAGGTTCGTCAGCAGGTTCAGCAGGGGGAAGAAGGTTGCCCACATGGTCTCTGCCTGCACGCCGGTGCTCATCAGGTCATAGTTGCGCCGTTCGAACCGGGCGATTTCGTCGCTCTCCTTCGCGAACGCTTTCACCACGCGGATGCCCGACAGCGTGCTGTTGAGCGTGGCGGACAGGCGCGACCAGCGATGCCAGAACTGATGGAACACCCGCCGAACCGTCTTCCAGAACCACATCGTGGCGAGCACCACCGCCGGCGTCGGCAGAAGGATCAGCGCAGCGAGCTGAGCGTTCATCATGAAGAGCACAACGGTAATGCCCACCAGCAGGAGCACGTTCACCAGCAACGCGCTGACGCCGTCCACCAGAAAGTCATACAGCGCGCCCGTGTCCTGGGTGATACGCGACATGATGGCGCCCGTGTGCCGCTTGTCGTAGAAGGAGAGCGACAGCCATTGCAGATGTTGGAACAGCTTCGCCCGCACCTCGAACACGAGCCGCGCTCCCAGCCATGCGGACAGTCTACCGCGCCAGATGGACAGCCCCACGCCTGCCAGGCGGGTGAGCGCAAGCACCACCAGGATAAGCACCAGCAGGTGTGGGTTCTGGCGCGGCACCAGCACCGAGTCCACCAGGATTTTGGTCAGATAGGGCGGCGCCAGCTCTAAAATAGTGCCCGCCAGCATCAGCACCCCGGAGAGCACCAGCTGCCATTTGTACGGTTTGGCGAACCCCAGTAACCGCCACACCACCCGTCCTTTGCGCGAACAGCGCGGACAGACCTGCGTGTCGCCGGGCAGACGGAATCCACAGGTGGGGCAGTGGGTAGGCTTTTGCTCCACCGGTTCCGGTGGAGGCTCCTGCTTTGCCACGGCAGACAGGTAACGCGCCACCTCTGCGAAAACGGCTGCCCGGGCGTTGGAGTAGCGCAGGAGCTCCAGAGGCTTGCCGTCTCTGGTCACCACAAGCGCGCCACACCCCACCAGGCTTTCGGTGGTCGCATCCGAGATACAGCTGAGGGGCAGGTCAATATCGCACTGTAGACCCGGCGGTTCGATAAGGTTGTTCAATCCATTGCCCATCACCGGGGGCGACCAGCCGGGAGGGGGCGAGTACACCTGCACGCAATCATCCGTTATGACAATCCATCGAATACCAAACAGTCCGTCTGCGCCAATGTCCGTATACGCGCTGAGGCGTATCTGGTCTTCACCCACCCGTTCTTTCAGGGCGCTGGGTACAGGTTCCAACAAAGGCATAGGGCAACACTCCTCTGCTCAATAGAAGTATACCACTGAGAACCCAGGCTGTCAAAGTGCATGTCAGCACAGTGCCATCAGATAATGACGCAGGTGAAGGCGAAACAGCTCGCGAATCGCTCTGTGACGAACGCTTTCAACGCCATCGGTTGCTATGGAGGGAACGATGCGCCTTTTGCTGGACGGTAGCGATTGGCTTCTGGCGCCGCTGATGCCTCATGAGTTCTGGTGGAGGCAGGCATGGAAAGAGGAATGGACACCAGCCGGCTGTCCCCCCTGGGGCAGGTGGATACGGGCACAGGTGCCCGGGGACGTGATTGCCGACACACTGGACGCTGGGCTTATCCCCCACCCCTATGAAGACCTCAACAGCCTCGCCTGTGAATGGCTTTCCGAACGCGACTGGGTATACCGCAAGGAGTTTACCGTAGCCGACGACTGGCGGGGGAAAAATGTGCGTCTGCGCTTTGATGGGGTGGACTATGCGTGCGCCGTGTACCTGAACGGGCAACGGCTTGGCGAGCATGAAGGGATGTTCACCCCCTTCGAGTTCGACGTCTCCGACCACCTGCGTTACGGCGACAGCAACACGCTGGTGGTGCTGGTACAGCACAAGCCGCCGGTGGACGTGGTGCAGGGGCAAATCGGCTGGACGAGCAGAGCGCGGGTGTGGAAATCGCGCTTCGCTTACGATTGGGACTGGTGCACCAGACTGGTTCCGCTGGGCATCTGGCAGAGTGTTAGCCTGGTGGCAACCGATGGCGCGTGGATAGAGGATGTGTGGGTACGCCCGCGCGTGAATGGAGAGAAAGCACAGGTTACGGTGAGCACGGCTCTGCGCTGTTTGCCCTCTGTACGGGGCGATTGGAGCCTGCAGGTTCGCCTGAGCAACCCCGACGGGCAGACCATCACCAACAGCACTGTTCCGATACGTTTGGATGATGATACCTACATCCAGAGTGTGGAGTTTGAAATACCCCACCCGCGCCTGTGGTATCCCAACGGCATGGGCGAACAGCCGCTTTACGAAGCGCACCTCTCACTGGTGCGGGACGGCACAACCTCCGATGAACGCAAAGTAACCTTCGGTATCCGAACGGTTCGCGCCATACCCAACGAGGGCGCACCGCCCGATGCCCTGCCCTACACGCTGGAGGTCAACGGCAGGCGCGTGTTTGTGAAAGGCTGGAACTGGACGCCGCACGAGCAGATGTACGGGCGTGTTTGCCCGGAACGATACGAACGGCTGGTGATGCTGGCAAAACATGCCCACTGCAACCTGCTTCGCGTGTGGGGCGGTGGTCTGCAGGAACGCGAGGAGTTCTATGACCTGTGCGACCGGCTGGGCATCATGGTGTGGCAGGAGTTCATGCATTCTTCATCGGGCATTCAGAACGCTCCACCCGAGGACGAGGAGTACCTGCGGTATATCGAACAGCAGGCTCGCCAGATGATACCTCTGCGACGCAATCATCCCTCGCTGGTGATATGGTGCGGCGGCAACGAGCTGATGGATGACCAGTTTGTACCGCTCACCGACGCTCATCCCGCACTCGCACGGTTGAAATCAGTGGCGCAGGAGCTGGACCCCGACCGCATCTGGCTTCCCACCTCTGCCTCGGGACCGGTGGAAGGGGCTTCGGCAGAGCTGGCGGGCACGGGAAGGATGCACGACGTGCATGGTCCCTGGCTCTACCTCGGTGCGGAGGAGCATTATCGCTTCTACAATGCGATTGACCCGCTGTACCATTCCGAGTTCGGCGTGGAGGGCGCGGCAAATGCCGAGATTTTCCAGCGGTTTATCTCACCCCGGTACCACTTCCCGCCCGATGCGTCTAACATGGTGTGGCTCCATCACGGCAGCTGGTGGATTCACCGGGACAAGCTGGAGGTACTTTTTGGAGAGACAGGCAATCTGGAAACCTTTATCCGCGCCAGCCAGTGGATGCAGGCGGAGGGGCTTCGGTATGCGATTGAGGCGAACCGTCGGCGCAAATGGCACTGCAGTGGCGTGTCGCCCTGGCAGTTCAATGAGCCTTTTCCGAACACGGCGTGCACCAACGCGGTGGACTATCTGGGGCAACCGAAGCCTGTCTACTGGTGGGTGCGCCGCGCGTACGAACCGGTGCATATCAGCCTGCGCTACGAACGGCTCACGTGGCAGGCAGGCGAAAGGTGGCAGGCGCAAGTGTGGGTGAACAACTCTACTGAACGCGAGATTCATGCTCTATGGTCGGCGTATCTGCTGGCGATAGACGGGCGCGAGATAGCCCGGTTTGGGGGAGCAGTGGACGTCCCGCCGGAGAGCGCGACACAGGGCGGACAGATGGAGTATCCCCTGCCTGATGAAGCGGGTGTGTGGTACCTGCGCATCTGCCTGCACGACGGGCGCGGGGGCACGCTCTCCCTGAACGATTACCTGTTCAGCACCGCTCAACCGCCCTTCCGACCTCTGCTCCACGCCCCCCTCACCAGGCTCCGCGTGTGGCATCGCGGCGGGCAGGTCGGCATCAAGAACATCAGCGAGGCGGTGGCACTGTTTGTGCGCTTCTTCCCGCACGATGGGCAGTGGCTTCTGCCGGAAGAGGACTATTTCTGCCTCATGCCCGGCGAGACGCGCGTGGTCAACATGGTCGGGAAGGGCACGGTATCCGTTGAGGCATGGAACAGCGACTCGCATCAGGTGCATCTGTAGGCGCAGGCTCGTCTCTGCGCCTGTTTGTGCTGGTCAGCCTGCTGGTGTGCCTTGCGGCAGGAGCTGGGTTTGCGTGGTCGCCCCCGATTGCGCTGGCGGTGGCAGGGGCTGGCGGATGGGTGATTCTCGCCCTGCTCAACCCGACAGCAGGCTTGCTGACGCTTCTGGCTTATACCAGCCTCCACCCTGTGTTGGTGAAGGTGGTCTACGAAGAGCATCCCCTCGCCCGGGTGTGGAAGGACGGGGCGCTTTTGTGGTTGGTGCTGATGTGGCTGGTGCACCGCTGGGGAGCGAAAGGGCGCACCCTGCGATGGGGAACCACCGAATGGGTGCTGACCACCTTTGCCCTGTTGACCGTTGTCCACCTGTTCAATCCCAATATCTACTCGCTTTCGTCTGCACTGGCGGACGTGCGCTGGATGACCATGCCGCTGTTGCTATACTTTATGGGCAGGGACATCTTCGCCGGTGAGCGGCTGAGCACACTGCTTGTCTTTATCGGATTCCTGTCGGGTGTGCACGCCGTGTATGGCATCGTCCAGCAGTTTATCCCCTACCCCTGGCTGATGGAGGTAGGAGCCACCCGCCCAAACGCGCCATCGGGCACGATGGTGGGAGGATACACTCGCTCGTTTTCGACCATGGATCCCTATCTGTTCGGTGCGCTGATGAGCTTTGGAACGGTTGCCGCGCTGGGAATGGCGTTTCGGGGCGAAAAAGGAGCGTTTCGCTGGCTGGTAACAGCGTTGTTGACCTCTGCGGGAGCGGTGCTCTCGCTGGCGCGGTATGCGTGGGTGATGCTGTGGGTGGGATACGTATCTTTTGGGTTGTGGACGCGCAGTCGTTTAGTCATTGCGCTGGCGATTGGCGCGCTGATAGCCCTGCAGATACCTGTGGAAGGGTTATGGAGGGAGAGGACGCAGGACGTGCGTGCGCCCTTTGCGCCCACCTCTACCGTCACCGCGCGCATGACCTTCTGGAAGAAGGCTCTGCAGGAGGTGTGGCAGCATCCTTTCGGCATGGGGCTGGGCACGCTGGGCATCGGCAGGTGGAGCGAGGATAGCCCGCGCCTGTTCGGCTACACCACCGGGGCAGACAACAACTACCTGTACATCCTTGTGGAGACGGGATGGGTGGGACTTCTGCTGTATCTGTGGGCGCTGGGGAGCATTCTGGTGGTCGGCTGGCGTAAGATAAGAGGGATGCCACGCTCGCCGGAGCGCACGGGCGCAGTTGTGGCATGGAGCATTCTGCTCCAGAGTGCGGTGGGCAATCTGGTGAACTTTTCCACCTTCCTACCGCCCGTTTCGTGGTGTATGTGGTTGTGCGCGGGTGCGCTGATGGGGCAGACAGATAGTGCCGAGAGGAGCGAAGGCGTTGAGTGAGGCACGGCGATTTCTCTTTCCGCAGACGGTTGCGGAAGCCATAGACGTGCAGATGCGCCTGCGCGAGCAGGTGATTGAAGAGCCTCTGAACGTCGATTCCGTGCGGCTGGTGGCGGGGACTGATGTGTCCTTCGAGCGGTTCGGTTCGGAGGCGTGGGCGGGTATTGTCGTGCTGCAGGTGGCGGACATGCAGGTGGTGGACCAGGTGGTGGTGCGCACGTCCATCAGCTTCCCGTATGTGCCCGGTCTGCTTTCCTTTCGCGAGTCGCCCCCGTTGCTGGAAGCGTGGCGCGGGCTGAGGATAAAGCCAGACGTGGTGCTGTGCGACGCGCATGGCAGAGCGCATCCTCGACGGTTCGGCATGGCGTGCCACTTTGGTCTGCTGATAGACACCCCCACCATCGGCTGTGCAAAGAGCCTGCTGTGCGGCGAGGTGGAAACGATGTCACCCATGCGGGACTGGTTCCCCATTCGCGAGGGTGAGGAGCTGCTTGGCGCGGCACTGCTCACCCAGCCCAGCGCACGACCGGTGTACGTCTCCATTGGGCACAGGGTAGACCTGCCCTCCGCCCTGGAGATGGTGCGCCGCTGTGTGCGCCGGCATCGCATCCCCGAACCTCTGCGCCTGGCGCACGAGCTGGTCAATCGGGCAAGGAGAGGCTCTGCCTGAACGCCTGCTGTATCTGCTGTCGTGCCTGACCGTCGGAAGAGACCACCACCAGCGCGACCTGCTCGTCCAGCGTACGCCACGTCAGGCGAACGTGTCCCTTCTCCAGATGCCATGTCACCGGCTTCACGCCCTCCGGGGTCACGGCGAACACGTCAATCGCTTTCAACCAGTTCGGCAGGCGTGCTACCACCGTCACGTTCTTCTGCTCACGGAAGCGATAGCCTTTAGGATGCATGTCGTACGCGAAGTTTGTGACGAACACCAGCGTCACACGCTCGCCCACCAGCGACATCACATCCAGCTTGTCCGGCTCGGTGGCAGCGCGAACGTATCCTCTGTAGCCCGCGTCGCTTCGCAGGAGGAACGGGCGAATGCTGTGTATCACGCGATTGAGCCGGGTCATCTCTTCCAGGGTTTCCCGGCACTGCCCGACAATCTGCTCCACCAGTTCTTCTACCTTCGCCTGCTCCATTGACGGCATCGCTTTCTGGGCGAGCTCGGTGTAGTATCGACGCACTTCCTGTTCGGGCAGAGTGCGGAACCACATCACGCCTTTTGCGCCCCGGCTGAGCTGGAACCAGAGCTGCACTCGCGCCTCTTCCGGGGTGGGCACTGCCCTGCCGAGCTCGTTGTCCACCCACACGCGCTCGTCCCACGTGTGTATCCCCTGCGCCCATACCCAGATGGGGCGACACAGGCTGTTCGCCCGCAGGTCGGAGGTATACTCGCCAGCCAGCTCCAGTCGATTGCCCCAGGGATGCGGTGAATCGTCGGGCATCGGTGCGCCCACGCGATAGGCATCGTAGGAGGGAATGTCGGCAAGGGGAGCAAACTCGCCAAACCGGCGACTGCGTGCGAGGTTGATATAGATGGGCTGGGGCACGGCGTGTTTGCGCCAGATACGAATCTTTTGCAGGGCATATCGGGGCACAGCCGGCTCCGGTCGCCAGTCGGGTTCGTCCTGAAGCATGTAGGCGAGGATGTGCGCGTTATCGCGATTGCGCTTCAGAAAGCCCTCCTTCGGTTCGTCAAAGCCCACGTACACCAGCGTTTTCAGCCCCGTTTGCGGACAAATCTGCTCGAAAGCCTGCTTCTCCTGCTCGGAAGGGGTTTCGTCGCCCCCTGCCCCGAAAACCGCCGTGTCGAAGCCGCGCTTCAGCAGGTCGGCGCGATAGTCCGCGTCCCTCCAGATGGCATCATCCCACGTGCCAATCGGAAAGTGCATGGGAACCACCCGAATCAGCCCACCGGTGGAGATGCGCTTGCCCAGACGGTCGGTAGCAATCACCCGAATGGGCACTATCGTGCCGACAGGCAGTGGGTTCTCCAGTATCACCTTCACCATAGCGATTTCGCCCGGTCCGACGGTGCGCTGGAGATACTGCACGGAAACCCTCTCCGAACCCAGCAGGACGTTATCCAGCCGGTAAGCCATGTTCGGGTCGCGGTTCTGGATGAACACACCGCCGCTTGCTCCATCCACATAGGCGTACGTGATGCGCAGGGATTGTACAAGCGGGCGTAGTACGATTCGCAGAGCCTGTCCCTCTTCGGTGTGCAACCACGCCCGACACGTCCTGTCGTTCTCAACGAGGCGATGTGTGCCGTTAATGGTCAGCGCCGCTACCCCGTCGGGCGGAAGTTCCGCAGGCACAATATCCCACCAGTGTAAAATCCCTTTGTCCACCAGAAGGTCGGCATCTTCGTCATCTACCACCAGGCGCGAGAAATGCAGAACCTGGTTCGAGCGATTATGCACCAGCACCAGATAGGTTCCGCCGAGCGTTTCACGAGGTGGAGACGGTTCCTGTATCTGCTCGCTGGAGACGTGAGGTCGATAAGTGACCGTGTCGACGGTGAGCACAGACTGTTGCGGCGGTGTTTCAGGCATCATGGCTGTTGCTATACCCCCGATGCATGTGATTGTCAAGAGCAAGAGATGCGTTTGTGCGTTCACGAGGGATTGTTTCGGAGAGAGGCGAGCGGATTCCTGCAAGTTCCCCTCGCCCTGTTGCGGGCGAGGGGATGGATACGGCTGTTAGCTGCCCAGATACCACTCACTGCCGCGCATCTGCTGCAGTCGCCGGATGCGCTCTTCAATGGGCGGGTGGGTCATGAACAGGCTTACCAGTGTGCCGCCGACGCCGCGCAGAGGGTTCACGATGAACAGATGGGCAGTGGAAGGCGACGCTTGCATGGGTATCATGCGCGACGCCTGCTCGAGCTTGCGCAGGGCATTGATCAGCCCGTCGGGATTGCCAGCGAGCCTTGCGCCGGTAGCATCCGCCTCATATTCACGTGCTCGCGAAATAGCCAGCTGGATGAGCATCGCCGCGATAGGAGCCACTATCATGATGAACAGGTATACGAGCGGGTTGCCTCCCTCGCGGTCGTCGCTTCGCGCGCCGCCGAAAATCATCGCCCAGCGTGCCATATCCGCCAGCAACATCACCGCGCCTGCAATCGTCGCCACCACGGTCATCGTCAGCGTATCGCGATGGCGAATGTGCGCTATCTCATGGGCAATGACACCCTCCACCTCGTCCCGGTCCAGCAGGCGCAGAAGCCCCTCCGTGACCGCCACCGCAGAGTTCGCAGGACTGCGACCAGTGGCAAATGCATTCGGCTGGTCGCCCGGCACCACATACAGACGGGGCACAGGGATACCAGCCCGTTCGGCAAGCCGCTCTGTCAGCCGATACAGCTCCGGCGCATCGGCAGGCGACAGGGGACGCGCCCCATACATGCCCAGCACGATTTTGTCACTGAACCAGTAGCTGGCGAAGTTCATCAGCAGGGCAAGCGCGAAGGCAATCATTGCCCCACTGCGACCGCCGATGGCGTCGCCGACAAGGATAAACAGGGCGGTCAATGCCACCAGCAAGACACCGACCTTGAGCGTGTTCATCTGTCCTCCCTCACCTCCGAAGCTGGCAAAAACCTCCACCATATATTACGGTGAAGGCATGGCGCGTTGTTACCGCACGCGACCGTCTGTATTATACCCTAGTTCAGGTTTCTTTAGCTTCACGAGCTGGCACAACCTCCAGCCATCTCTCGATGAAGCGGGCTATCTGTTCGTAGTAGTTTTCGGGCTGGTCCACCCTCGCCTGCACGTGTCCGCTGCCGTTGGCAATCCACAGCGTGCGTGGCTCGCTTGCGGACTGGTACAGGTCGTAGGCGTGTTGCAGAGGCACCAGATGGTCGCGGTCGCCGTGAATCAGCAGGATGGGGCGTGGGGCGATTTTGCCGATTTCGCGCACCGGTTCGGCGTCGGAGGGGCGCGTGCGCGTGAACAGCATCGCCAGATACTTCACCGGGCGACACAGTTTGCCCAGAACCCTGCCGAAGCCAGCTTCCCACCAGGTGTCTGCTGCCTGAACGAGGCGGGCGTAGGCGCTGTCGGTGATTACTGCACCCACCCGCTCGTCGCGCGCGGCGGTCATGATGGCTACAGCGCCGCCCATGGAGGAACCGAAAAGCAGGATGGGCAATCCAAACTGCGAGGCGAAATCAATCGCCCCCAGCGCGTCGTTCACCTCCTTCGCACCGATGGTGGTAAAGCGTCCACCACTTTCGCCGTGTGCGCGAAAATCAAACATCAGGCAGCTGAAGCCCATGCGATACAGCTCCAGCCCCACCCCCAGCACCTCACAGCGGTTTGCCACGTAGCCATGACACAGAACCGCCACACCGCGCGCCCGCGGATGCGATAGCCACCACCCCGAAAGGGGAATGCCATCCCGTGAGGCAAAGGTTACGGAGTCATAGGGAACCTGCACGTCAAAGGGGGTCAGGAAAAGGGGAGCACGGGGTGGGCGCACCGACGCGATTGCCAGTGCCACCCACCAGAACAGCAGTAGCGCGCCCGCCGCGAGTACAATCCAGTGCATGCATTACCCCGGCTTACCACGTTCACGCCGCCCCCAATCGGGCTTCGGTGGGAAGAACATCCGCTCTCTCCACCACTGCTTCCACCGCTCGAACTGCTCCTTATCCAGAATGCGCCGCAACTGCTTCTGGTGCTCATGGTGTGTCTTGAGAATCTCGTCCTGCACATGGCGGATGCCGCTTAGCAGTCGCTGCGCCGCTCGTTCGTCGAAATCGTACTGCTCGTACAGTTTCGCCAGCTGCATCCGCTGTTCGTGCAGGCGAGTCATCAGCTGGCGCATCTTTTCTTCCATTTCGTTCATCAGGGCGGTCAGGCGCGTGCGCTGTTGAGACGTCAGGTTCAGCCGATTGAACAGCGACTCGCGGTCGAACGGAGGTGGAGGTGGCGGCTTTCCCTCCTGCCCGCGCGGCGGAGGAGGCTGAAACTGCGCCCTGGCGCCCGGAGCTACCGCGCCCAGCAATAGCAACAACACTAACACCAATAATCGCCAGCGAAGCATATCCATTCCTCCAGCAGTCTTAGTTTCCCCAGCCACTGAGGATGATTTGTGTATTCTCATTCAGAGGGTCATCTACGACGGTTGATTGCGCATAGGATACCGCCTGTACATAACCCGCCAGGCTATCCGCCGAACGAGGCGGTGTGCTCTGGGTATGATACGTCCACGTCCACATCGCCAGCACGGCGACCACCGCAGCCGCTGCCCACCGAGCGCCTGCCAGCAGTCTGCGGTTCCACCACCGCCACAGGCTCAGCCGGTCGCCCACACGAGCAGGTTCATGCAGACGTGCCTGCACGCGCTCCCATGCCCACGCGGGCAGCTCCGCCGGCTCCTCACGCAGTAACTGCAGAAAAGCGCGCTCCTCCTCAAGCATGCTCCGGCAGTCCGGGCATCGGCTGAGGTGCTCCTCTATCGCCTTCGTCAGACGAGGTGCACATCTGCCCCGGAGATATTCCGTCAGATTCATCTGAACTTTTTGACATCTCATAGTTCGGTGCCTCGAAACCTTCTGAAATCAGGATATCGCGCAATTTGCGTCTGGCACGGAATAGCCGTGATTTCGCGACGTTACGCGGGATACCGGTAATCTGCTCTATCTCCTCCAGCGAGTTCTCCTGAAAGTGATACAGCACGATCAGCATCCTGTCGGTGGGGTGGAGCCGGTCGATGCTTCTCTGCAGTATCTCGCTTCGCTCTCGCCCCAGCGTTTCGCGCAACGGGTCTACCCCTGCCGGGTCCGGTTCCTGTCCCAGCATCTCCAGCGACTCGGCGGCGATAGGCTCGCGTACCTTTCGGCGGCGCAGGACATCCCGTGCCAGGTTCGCCGCAATCGTGTAAATCCAGTTGCGCACCAGCCCTCTGTGACCGAACCGCCCGGCGTGTTGCCACACTTTCAAGAAAACTTCGGTCAGCAGCTCTTCAGCCTCACTGCGGTTGCCGACGATGCGTTCGAGGAAACGCAGAACGCCTCCGCCATGCCTCTCCATCAACAGCCGCAGATAGTCTGGCTCCCCTCTGGCACAACCTTCCAGCCAGACCTCATCTTCCCTATCTCGCTCGGAGGGATGCGTCACCGGTGTGCCCCCTTTTTCTCGTTCCATAAGTGAAAGACGCACTGGTACCACTTCGGTTACACTCGCTGATTACAGCGAATGTTCTATCAGGATTTTGACTCCGATGGCAATGAGCACCACGCCTCCTATCAGTTCCGCTCTGCCCTCCCAGCGACGCCCTAATCGGTCACCGGCGAACACTCCGAGCAGAGACAGCCCAAACGTCACCGTACCGATAAGCACCGCCGCCTGCAGGATGGGGGCGCGTAAAAACGATAGCCCGAGCCCCGCCGCCAGAGCGTCCATGCTGGTAGCCATCGCCAGTAAGAACAGGCGAGAGGTATGCAGACAGCTCAGGTCATCGGCGACCTGCTCCTGCTGAAAAGCCCCCCATATCATGTGCGCACCGATGGCAGCCAGCAGCCCGAACGCTACCCAGTGGTCAAGCCCTGCAATCAGCTCGCCTGCACCGTAGCCGGCGAACCAGCCAATCACAGGCATGACCGCCTGCGCCAGCCCGAAAGCGGTTGCCACACGCAGGGCATACGCTACTTTTGCTCCCTTCAGGTTCAGCCCAGTGGAGATAGCGACGGCGACCGCATCCATCGCCAGCCCAACCGCGATGACGAAAGTTGTCAGCATTTTTCGATTGTCAGCACACCCTGTTGTAGTTGTCTTCTCCCCTTTTTATTCTGCCCTTGCGACTGAAAGTCGCAGGCTACACAGAACAAAACCTGCTGGCGCAGGTTAGCCTGCACACATATGGAGTGCTGAAGCCATGCTTCAGCAAGCCCGCAACTTCCAGTTGCAGGGTTGCCTCCCGAACAGACCTTGGATGTCTCCGCACCATGCCTACCCGGGAACAACCACAGTGACGTTATCAATCAACCGGGCAACTCCCACCCGCGCCGCGAGCGAGATAAGCACCTCGCCTTTCAGCGTCTGCAGGGGTTCCAGAGTCTCTGCATCTGCCACATCCACGTACTCGGTTTTGACCAGCGGCTCGGTGGCGATAACCTCTTCCACCAGCTTTTGCACCTTCGCGCCGTCGCGCTCGCCTGCCAATATGGCATCCCGCCCGGCACACAGCGCACGATACAGTACGGTCGCCGCCTGCCGCTCCTGCGGGTTCAGATAGGTATTGCGCGAGGACATCGCCAGACCATCTGGCTCGCGCGTGGTCTCGCACGGCACGATTTCCACCGGGATGTTCAAATCTTTCACCAGCCGCTGTATAACCTTCAGCTGCTGGTAGTCCTTCTTGCCGAAGTAGGCGCGGTCCGCCTGTACGATGTTGAACAGTTTGGTGCACACGGTGGCGACTCCGCGGAAATGCGATGGGCGCGCCGCCCCCTCCAGCCGCCGCGTTATCTCGGTGAGCTCCACCCAGGTCTGGTAGCCCTCCGGGTACATCTCGTCCACTTCCGGGGCGAAAATCAGGTCAACACCAACGCTTTCCGCCATCGCGGCGTCGCGCGTGAAATCGCGCGGGTAACGCTGGTAGTCTTCCGAAGGACCAAACTGTGTGGGGTTCACAAACAGGCTCACCACGCACAGGTCGCACTCGGCTTTGGCGCGACGCATCAGGTTCAGGTGTCCCTCATGAAAGTAGCCCATGGTGGGCACGAATCCGATGGTTTTGCCTTCTGCACGGGCAAGCTTTGTCCACGCCCGAACTTCACGAACGGTCTTCGCTACCTGCATCAGAACGCATGCTCCTCCGTTGGGAATTGTCCACTGCGAACTTCGTCGGCATACTGCTGGAGTGCATGGGTAATGGTTTCACCGATATGCGCATAGCGCTTCGTATGCTTGAACGGTTCACCCGGAACCAGACCTATCAGGTCATGCAGAACCTGTATCTGTCCGTCGCAATGGGGTCCTGCCCCGATGCCGATGGTGGGGATGTGCAACTGCTCGGTAATCTCCCGGGCGAGGGCAGAAGGTATCAGCTCCAGCACGACTGCAAACGCCCCTGCCTGTTCCACGATGTGGGCGTCTTCTATCAGCCTTTTCGCCGATTCGTCGGTTCGCCCCTGCACCCGGTGTCCCCCGAAGGCGTGCACGGATTGCGGAGTCATCCCCAGATGCGCCAGCACGGGAATGCCGATGCTGACGATGCGATGAATCGCCTCGGCAACCGGCTCGCCGCCTTCCAGTTTGACCGCTTCCGCGCCGCCTTCCTGAATGAACCGCCCCGCGTTGCGCACGGCTTCTTCCACCGTAATCTGGTAGCTCAGGTAGGGCATATCCGCTACCAGCAGGGCGCGCGGTCTGGCGCGGGCGCAAGCCTTCGTGTGGTGCAGCATATCCTCCATCGTCACCGGCAGTGTGGTGGGATAACCCAGCAGAACCATCCCCAGCGAATCACCAACCAGTATCAGGTCAACCCCCGCCGCATCCGCGAATAGCGTGCTGGGGTAGTCGTAGGCGGTGACCGCTACGATTTTCTCTGTGCCCTTCTTCTGTCGAATCGCCGGTGCAGTCACTTTCTTGCCGGGCATCGCTATCACTCCCTTCCTCTGATGAGATTGTACACTCGAAAAGACGTATTAGCAAACCAGAAGGTAAAAGGTAATCTGACATCGCATGGCGAAGTATGTTGTGTGTTTAGAAACGATGTTATGATGGACGAGGCATGAAGCCCGTATCTTCTCGCATTATTCGGGTACCTGCTCGCTACTACCAGCAGTTTGACGCGGACTACACGCTGGACGTGCCTGCCGAGGGCTACGGCGGCTGGAAGGTAGCAGAGCTGGAAATAGACCTTTCACGCACCGCCGTGGTGGTGATGCACGCCTGGCACGCGCATACGTATGAGCAGTTTCCGGGCTGGTATCGAGCGGTGGAGTATCTGCCGCGCTCCAAACATATCTGCGATACCGTGTTTCCGCGCCTGCTGGGGGGAGTGCGTGCAGCAGGTATGAAGGTGTTTCATGTGGTAGGCGGCGGAGATTACTACCGACACCTGCCCGGCTATCAGCGTACGCGGGAACTGGCAGGCGATTCGCCTCCGCCGCTGGAGCGCATAGAGCCCGACCCCAGCCTGCGCCGATTACAGCAGTTTCGTGCCGAAAATGTATTCGTGGGGAAGCACAACGAACCCGACGTGCGCCGGGCGTTCGAGCACCTGCGTTTTGCCCCTGAAGCAGAACCTCAAGCGGACGAAGAGATTGCTGAGGATGGTCACCAGCTCTTTGCCCTGTGCAAACACTACGGGATAAACCATCTGATTTATGCGGGGTTTGCGATTAACTGGTGTCTGCTGCTGTCGTCCGGAGGCATGGCGGACATGTCGCAAAGAGGAGTGATGTGTTCGGCATTTCGGCAGGCGGTAACTGCCGTGGAAAATAAGGAAACCGCCCGCAATGAGCTGTGCAAGCAGATAGCATTATGGCGTGTGGCGCTGGCATTCGGCTTTGTGTTCGACGTGGACGAGTTTCTACAATGTTTGCCGCCAGCACAGGCGGCGATATCGGAGGGATAAAATGAAAAAACCTTCTGCCCATGATGCCGAGAGGCGTCTGGCGGATCTAATCAGTACTCTGCCAGGTGTGGTATGGGAGTACAGTCGTCAGGAGCAAAGGTTTACCCTCATCAGCGATTATGCACGAGTGCTGACCGGTTACCAGACAGAGCGTTTTCTGCAGGATGTCCAGTTCTTTTTTCAGCAGATTCACCCCGAGGACCTCGAGCGGTTCCAGCCGTTGTGGAAACAGTTAAAACAGGAGCACACCCCGTGCACCTGGCGGTTTCGCCTGCGCAACGAGAGTTATCCCGATGGCTGGCGATGGCTTCAAACAGCGATTGTGCCGGTGCTTGACGAGGCGGGGAACCTGGTGGCAGCGCGAGGCGTCTGCTACGACATCCACGGTGAGGTGGAAACCCAGCACCTGCTGGAACGACGCACCAAGCAGCTGGAGGCACTGATTCACTTCAGCAGTCGCTTCGTGGAGGCGCAGACCGAAGAAGAAGTCATCGTGGCGCTGTGCGAGCTGATGAACCGCACTCTGGAGTTCAAATACGTGGCGATTTTCCTGCGCCGACGCAACGGCGCCATCGAGAAAGCGCTTGTGCTGGACGATACGGTCGCCTGGGAGAAGCTGGAGGTATCTCTGGAGGGAGAACGCACCCGCCTGCGCGACGTTCTTGATGGCAGTATCCCCTATTTCATCTCTCAGGATGCGCTCAGAGACGTCAGCGAGCGGGAGAGAGAGGTCTGGATGCAGATTCTGGGCGAGGAGGAGCGCGTTTTCAGCAACGCGGTGGTGCCCATCCGTGGACGCACGCAGGTGCTGGGCGCGCTGGCTGTAGACCGACGCGATACCGCAGAACCAATCACCGAAGGGGAGATCTCCATGCTGTTGACCATCGGGCGGTATGCTGGGCTGGCGCTGGACAACGTGCGCCTGCTTCACGAGCGCCAGGTGGCGGAAGAGCGGTTGCGCCACCTGGTGCAAAACCTGCCGGTCACAGTATGGGAGCTGAACCTGGCAACGCGCCAGCTGGAGTTTGTCAGCGAATACGTGGAGCATTGGCTCGGCTACACGCCTGAAGAGTGGCAGACAAACCCCAGGCTATACCGTTCGGTGGTGCACCCCGAGGATATCGAAACCTTCCGCCAGGTCATCAACCCGCAGGTTCCCGCAACGCCCCAGCCCGTTGAGATACGCCTGCGTGACAAGCAGGGCAAATGGCACTGGTGCCGCATCCTCTGGACGCTGACCCAGGAGGAGGGACGGGATGCCCTGGTGCGCGGCGTCACCACCGACATCACCGCCCAGAAGATAGCGGAACAACAGCAACTGCATCTGATGCGCCTGCGCTCGCTGGGAGAAATCGCCAGCGGCGTCGCCCATAATTTCAACAATATCCTGATGGGCATCATGGGCAATGCGGAGCTCTTGCAGGCATCGCTCCAGCACGACCCCGAATTGCGGCGGCGGGTGGAAATCATTGCCCAGCTGGCGCACGACGCCTCGGCAATTGTTCAGCGAATGCAGGGGTTCTACAAACTGCAACCTCCCGCCCGACGCGAAAGGGTTCCGCTTCGGGTCCTGCTGGATGACGTGATTGAGTCCACGCGCCCGGTGTGGCACGACCTCGCCGCACGACGCGGGGTGAAGATAGAGGTGCACTTTGTCACCGAAGCCGACCCGGCAGTGGACGCGAACCGCAGTGAACTGCATGAGGTGTTCACCAACCTGATTATCAACGCCTGCGACGCGATGCCGTCTGGAGGCAAGCTCACCGTGCGCTTGCGAGAACAATCAGGACAGGCTATCGTAGATGTCGCCGATACGGGCATCGGCATGACACCCGAGGTGCGTGACCGCTGTTTTGACGCCTTTTTCACCACCAAGGGCGAGAACGGCAGCGGACTGGGGCTGAGCGTCTCGTATCAGATTATTGCACGCCACGCCGGGCAGATTAGCGTGTGGAGCGAACCCGGCAAGGGAACGGTCTTCACGGTGCAACTCCCTGTCGTGGTGGCAGGAGAAACGGCCAGGTATGAAGCGCCTCAGTCGGTTCCCCCAGTGAACCTGCGCATCCTAACTGTGGACGACGACGAGGCGGTGCGCACGGCGATACAGCACCTGCTGGAAGCAGACGGACACCGGGTAACCGCTATGTCCGATGCCGATAGCGCACTCCAGCAGTTCAAGCCGGGTGAGTATGACCTGGTGATCCTGGACCTGGGAATGCCTCACCTTGACGGGCTGAGCCTGGCACGCAAGCTGAAGGAGATTTCCCCCACCATTCCGATTATCCTGTTGACCGGCTGGGGCGACCATTTGCGGGGGGAGGAACCGCACGGGGTGGACATGGTGCTGGCAAAACCGGTGCGCCGGGCAACGCTGCGCTCCGCGCTGTTGCAGCTGGTGCGCCGCTGAGGAAGAACAGATGCGCAACTTTGGGCGGGCAGAGGTGTCGGAATCCATTGAAAAACGATGGGACGCTCTGTTGCTCGCCTTATCTGTTTGCATCATCGCGGTGCTGTATGCCTACAATCAACAGCCGTACAGCTTCGCAAGCTGGCTGCACCACTCACCACAGCGCATCTACCGTTCCCACGAGGAGTATCTGCTCATCAACTGCCTGCTACTGCTTATGCCCCTGATAGTGCTCCTGGCTGCAGAGGGCAGGTTGTCTCCTTATGGTATCGGCAGAGGCACGCGCTGGGGCTGGAAAGTGGCGGGTGGCTGTTACCTGTTGATGCTTCCTCTGCTGTGGTGGGCGGCGGGTCGCTCCGACTTCCAGCAGACCTATCCGCTGTACCGCATGGCACGCTACATGCACACAGCCCTGTTTTATCACGAGATAACCTACACCTTCTACCTGTGGTGCTGGGAGCTGTTTTTCCGCGGCGTGCTGACCAATATCTGCTGGAGGTGGCTGGGGTGGGCAGGGATTGTTCTGCAGTCGCTCGCCTTTGCCCTGCTGCATGTGGGCAAGCCCGTACCCGAAGTGGCAGGTTCGTTCGCGGCCGGAATGGTGCTGGGTATCGTGGCTGTACGCGCTCGGTCGTTTCTTCCCGGGTTTGCCTGCCATGCGCTGGTGTCGGCAACGATGGACGTTTTTGTGTTGATACGCACATCCGCGCTGTAGCGCGCTTACTCAACCTCAAGGAGGTGCCTCCATGTTTGGCGTGATTGTGGGAGTGCTGGTAGCGGTGCTGTTCCTTCTGCTCAGCCTGAAGATTGATACCAGCGGTGAACGCCCGCGCACCACGCTTCGCAACCCCGGTCTGCTCATTCTGGGCATTGGGCTGACCGTTTTCTCGGCGTCGTTCGCCAACCGCTGTTTTCTGAGCGTGCCTGCTGCATACGTTGCCACGGTATACGACCCTCTGCGTGGCGGTGTGCAGTCTACCGAGCTTCCCGAAGGGTTCCATTTTGTTCTGCCGTGGTGGAGGACGGAGCTGTGGCGGGTGCAGACGCAGGAGTACACCATGAGTGCCATCCGCTCGGAGGGGGCGGTCATCGGCGACGACTCCATCCACTGCCAGACCAACGAAGGGCTGGGGCTGAATCTGGACGTGACCGTGCTGTTCCACATCGACCCGAAGGAGGCTCACGCCCTGTGGCAGAAGGTGGGCGAGGATTACCAGCAGGTGATCGTACGCCCCTACGCCCGCAACGTTATCCGCATGGTGGTGGCGAAGTACTCGGTGGTGGACGTGTACGGCGCCAAACGTCAGCAGATTGAGCAGGAGATTACGGAGTCGATGCGGCAGGCGTTCGCCGAGAAGGGCATCGCCCTGGAGAGCGTAATGCTTCGCAACGTCGAGTTCGCGAATCCTGAATTTGCGCAGGCTATCACCGAAAAGCAGGTGGCGGAACAGCAGATACGCACCGAAGAGCAAAATCTGCGTCGCGCCCAGATAGAAAAGCAGACGACGATTGCCCAGGCGAAAGGCGAAGCGGAAGCCATCCAGCGGCGGGGCGAAACCCTACGCCAGAACCCCGAAGTGGTGCAGTATGAGCTGGTGCAGAAGATTGCCCCCAACGTGCGCGCTCTGTATCTGCCTCCAAGCTATCTGCCTGTTTCTCCACGACCGGGAGGGAAATAGCCATGAGAGAGTCCATTCTGTTCCTGATTATGTGTGTAGTGGCGGCACTGGTGGTTGGTTTTCGCCCCGAGCGCTACCGCCCGCAGCGGCTGTTAGGAGGGATCGTTGCTGGCTTGCTGGTGGTGCTGTTGCTCAGCAAGATGTGGGTGGAGGTGCCGCCAGGGCATGTAGGCGTGAAGTTTGACCCCTTTGCCGGGGGCATTCAGGAGCGCGAGCTGGGCGAGGGCTGGAGCCTTGTCCTGCCCTGGCAGACGGTACAGCTCTTCAACGTGCGTACCCAGCAGTACACGATGAGCAGCGCCCGCGACGAACTCGCAGGCTCCGATGATGCCATGACCTGCCAGACCAGAGAGGGCTTGAAGGTCAAAGTGGACGTGACGGTGCTGTTCCGCATCAGCGGGGAAGGCGCGGACCGCCTGTGGCGCAGTGTGGGACCGAACTATGTCAACACCATCGTGCGCCCCGCGACGCGCAACGTGGTGAGGCTGGTGGTGGCACGGTACAGCATCATGGAGGTGTACAGCAACGCCCCCGAGACACTAACCGCGGCGAGCCAGCAGGGCATCGTACCCTACGTGGGCAAGCGCCAGCAGGTGGAGAACGAGATTTACGCCGAGCTGAAGCCGAAGCTGGAAGAGAAAGGCATCACCCTGGAGCGAGTGCTGTTGCGCAACGTAGCGTACGAGTCCCAGGAGTTCGAGCAGGCAATCGTGGCGAAGCAGGTGGCTCAGCAAGCGGTGATTACCCAGCAGTATCGCCTGCGCATCGCCGAGATTCAAGCCAAGGCACAGGTGGAACGCGCCAAGGGACAGGCAGAAGCTATCCGACTGCGTGCCCAGGCGTTGCGGCAGAACAGCGCGGTGGTCGGATTGGAGTTCGTGCAGAGGCTGCCGTCGGACCTGGAAGTGCGCATCCTGCCCGGCGGCACGGTGATGATGATGCCCACCTCTACCAGCGGTGCATTGCCTTCCAGCACGGAGTCCATACCCCTGCCCAGCCCAGGCGGACGTGAAACCGCACCGCTGAGGCGGTAAAAAAGAAAGCCGTTTTTCTCCTTCCGCAAGTTGAAGGGGAAAGGGAAAGGGAACGGTTCGCAACGCCGTTCATGAGACTTGCGGAAGGGGAGAAACAGCCTCCCTTTCAGAGTGCTCGCCCTGCAGAGCGCAGGGCGAGCGTTTTTACCTTACGCCCTTTTGCGGCGAAGTGCGAGCACCGCAGGCATACCCGCCAGGAACAGCATCCAGGTGGATGCGTCCGGGATTGCCGCCACGTACACCACCAGGTCGTTGTAGTCCTTATCAGACGAACCCAGCGGCAGGTCTTCCGACCCTACATAGTAGGCGGTGGGTCCAGCCTGGAAGAAGGCAAAGTGCTGAAGGTTCAGCTCACTGCCTGTGTTCAGGGTGGACTCGGAGAAGAACGCTCGCACCACGGTGCCGGGCGTGGTCGAGCTTTCGGTTGCCAGATAGAAACCGAACTGCGACCATGGGGCGACAAAGGTAATGCTCTGCCCTGGCCCGTCTGTGCCTTTGAACAGAAGCATGCTTTTTCCCGATGACCCCAGAGTGCCGGGCGGTGTGGTGAGCAGTTCGGCAAGGTTTGCAGGCTTGTTGCCCTGCTCGTAGATGCCGAAGTAGTTGTAGTTACTCAACCCGGCGATTTCGATCTTGAGCGCTGCCCAGTTCGGCTGTGGACCAGCGTCAAAGTAGACGTCGATAGGCATGCCGTTTGTGCCCGCGTTTGACCCACTACCTTTCAGATAGGGCATGGTGGGATTGTTCGGGCTCTGGGGATGCCCTGTGAACGCACCGTTTCCAGCAATGAAGTTGCCGATGTTACCGGGCTGAGTGTAATCGCTGGAGTTACCATCCCAGTAGGGGTTGCCGTTTTGGTCTGCGGACCATGTTCCCTCCCAGACGACTCCCGTTGCGGCTGGCTGCAGTGTGAAAGCGTGTGCACTGCTTACCGCGAGAGCCAGGCCAACCATGCTTGCCAGTACAGCAAATCGTTTCAACTTGTTCCCTCCCTTTCTTTCTATGGCTTCACAGCCATGCGCCTGTTATACGTGCAAGAATCGTGCCATACGGGCGATTTTAGAGAAATTACAGGGGAAAAATCTGAAAAATTTGTGAGGATTTACCAGTATCAATATCTGGAATAGATTGTTACTTACAATATTTTGTGTAAGAAATTATTTTTGATAGGAATTACGTGGCTGAGGTGAGACTGCGGGGGTGCTGGTGCTGTTCCCCACCCCCAACTGGGTGATAGGAGAGCACCTCCCCCCTCACGAGCTGAGCAGAATCGTCTCCCGGTCAAACAGGCGCGTGGCTATCTGCAGGGTGACAGCCGCCACCACGCACGCAATCAGCAGGGAGATAAGCACAAACGGCACGTCCACAATGCCCGTCAGCACCTGCTTGATGATAATCGCGCTGTTCAGCACCGGCACTGCCGATAGCCAGATAGCAGACTCGGTGCGCACGAACATGGACGCTACCGCGGGAAGAACAATCAGCGAGCTGAGCGGAATCAGATAGGTCTGCGCCTCTTTCTGGTTGCGGGCGAAGGTGGAGATAATGGTCAGCGTGGCAGAATAGAACACCGTCAGCGGCAGGAGCGTTACCAGCAGGAGGGCGATTGCCTGCGCCGAGATGCTGAAACTGCCAGCCTGCTCCATGAACACGCGCGAACTGGTGGGCAGGGCAAGCGCAACGAGCATTCCTATCATGGCAAACAGCGCCGCGGTCATGCACACTACCGTTACCGTCAGGAACTTGCCCCACACTATCTGTCGGCGCGAGGCGGGCGTGGCTAACAGCGTTTCAATCGTACCGCGCTCCTTCTCGCCGGCCACCAGGTCAAAGGCGGGCGATACCGCCCCGAAGAACGCCGACAGCACAATCACATACGGCAGAAAGATGCTGAGAATCAGGTTGCCAGCGGGGTGTTCGGTCTGAATCGCCTGTGTGCGCACCGCTATCGGCTGGGCAAACTCCGCGCCGATGAACCGCCGCGCAAGACGCTGCTGGAGCCATCTGGCATTGAACTCATCCGCCAGCGACCTCAGCCGGGCGAGCGCGTCGCGAGAGGTATCGCTCAGCGGGTCAAACAGCACCTGCACCTGCGCCGTGCTCTCGTTGTGCAGTTTCTGGTCAAACCGTTCGTCCAGCACGATCACCGCCCTGACCTGACGCCCTTTCAGCATCGCCTCCGCCTGCGAACGGTCCTGCGCCTGATGGACGGTGAACCCTTTATCCTTCATGACCGCAATCAGCTCCTGTCCCCCGCCGGGAGCGACAACGGCAACGGGGATGATGACCTTCTGGGCGGATTCCTCCCTCTGCCGAACCATCATGCCGATTCCCCACAGCAGGAGCGGCGTCATCAACAGGGGCGAGATGATGGTGGAAAAGAGCACCCGTCGGTCGCGCAGTACCTCGCGCAGCTCCTTCCAGAAGACAATCATCGTGTGGTTCATTCTTCCCCCTCCTTTTCGCCGATGAGTTGCAGGAAGACCAGTTCCAGCGCCCGCTCGCCCGTTCGCGCACGCAGTTCGTCCAGCGTGCCCACGGTGGCGATGCGCCCGCGGTGGATGACGGCAATGCGGTCACACAGTCGCTCCGCCTCGCTCATGATGTGCGTGGAGAAGAGGATGGTATGTCCGCGGCGGCGGCTCTCCTCGATGAACTGCATGATGGTGCGCGAGGTGACCACATCCAGCCCTGCCGTCGGTTCGTCCAGAAACATCACGGGCGGATTGTGGATGATACTGCGAGCGATGCTGACCCGCTGTTTCTGACCGGTGGAGAGGCGGTCACACCGCCCATCAATAAACTCCCCCATTCCCAGCGTCTCCACCAGCTCGTCCACCCGCTGGCGCAGAGCGTTGCCCGACATGCCGTAGAGTGCGCCGAAATAGTACAGCACCTCCCGCGCGGTCAGGCGTCCGTACAGGGCGGTGGAGCCGGTCAGGTAGCCGATATGCTGGCGTACCTGCTGGGGATGTGTGCGGATGCTGTAGCCGGCGACGGTGGCATCCCCTGCGGACGGCGAGAGAATCGTGCCCAGCACGCGCAGGAGAGTGGTCTTGCCCGCGCCGTTCACTCCCAGGATGCCGAACACCTCGCCCGGTCGCGCTTCGAAGCTCACTTCGTCCAGCGCCAGCACCGTGCCCCGCTTGCGGTCGGTGAAGACCTTACTCAGCCCAGATGCCGTAACCATGCGTTTCCTCCTGTCCCTTCGCCATAGGAAGACACACCATTGAGGGCGCAGGTTTCTCGCCCCCTTATTGTACACGAAGGACAGGAGGAAACGAAAAGGCGTTCAGATCTGCCTCCGGTGATGGAACCACTGCGCCACCCGGCGGATGGCGTGGGCGGTCTCCTCCAGGTCGGTCTGCGTGTACGCTTCGTTCACCGACAGCAGGACGCAGGTGTCCAGAATAGCCTCCGCAAACGGACACAGTCCCTTCATATAGGGGCGCGCCGCATAGGCGTGCGTTCCCCGCTCGAACGCCGAGTGACTGGTGAATATCGGATATTCGTACACGCACTGCCCGATATAATGCGCCCCCACCGGCAGTCCCTCCGCACGCAGTGCCTCGGCGAAGGTGTCGGCATCCGCGCCCAGCGTTTCGGGCAGGACGCGAAGCATATAGAACCACCACGACGGCTCACAGCCGGGCGTTGGCTGGGGCAGGGCGATGCCGGGGATGCCGCGAAGCCTCTCGCTCAGCGACTGGCACCAGCTTCTGCGCCGGGCAACGATGCTCTCCAGTTTCTCCAGCTGGGCTATCGCCACCGCCGCCTGCAGTTCGGTCATGCGGTAGTTGTTGGCGAGGAACGTGGCATTGCGCTGGGTGACGCCCGGCTCGCGGTTGTAGCACTTATCCGTTGCCAGCCGAAGCCGCCGGGCAAGACGCTCGTCGCGGGTAATCACCAGCCCGCCGTCGCCGCAGGAGATGTGCTTGAACTCGTTCAGGCTGAAACAGCCGATGTCGCCAAGCGTGCCGATAGGCTCGCCCCGATAGCGACAGCCAAACGCCTGGGCGCAGTCCTCAATCAGCCAGAGGTTATGTTTCCTGCAAATCTCTCGCAGAGCCTGCAGGTCACAGGCGTTGCCCCACAGGTGTACCGCCAGCACCGCCCGGGTGCGCGGGGTGATTCGCGCCCCCACCGACTCGGGCATCAGCGTGTACGAATGGGGATACAGGTCGGCGAAAACGGGCACAGCGCCCTGATACAGGATGGGGATTACCGTGCCCATGTCGGTGATGGGGGAGGTAATCACTTCATCGCCGGGCGAGATGCCCACCGCAATCAGCGCGGCGTGGATGGCGGCGGTTCCACTACTGCAAGCGACGGCATAGGGCACGCCGTTCATCTGGGCGAACCGCTGTTCCAGCGTTTTCACCTTGTTGCCGTGCGCGTAGAACAGACTGCCCTGCTCCAGCGCCTCGCGCAGTTGCTGAAGCTCCACCTCACCGTAGCGTTTTTCTCTCCCAAACGGAGTACGCTTTGCCGGTTCACCGCCGGCGATGGCGGGCAGGTCGGTATGTACTGTGTCTGACATGGCTCAGACCTCCTCTGGAAGTGCGCTCCGCCGCAATCGCAGGCTCCGTTCCCCGTGCAGGTCCAGCGTCACCGCGGTCATGGGGAAGCCCCATCGTTCTGTGTGATCTGCTCGCAGGTCTGTCGCTTCGTCCACAAGGACTTCTCCATTGAACAGCAGGGTCGCCTCCTGCAGGGGGACTTCACTGTGCAACCGTATTGTTACCGTGTCGCCCTCTGCGCGGTACTCGCGCCATTGCACCTGCCGGCGGGCACGCTCCCACTCATCGATTCGACGCGCCGTCCACCATTCCATGCCCCTCTGCTGGGCAGTGCGCACCGCCCCTAGAATCGTTTCGGCGATGCCCGGTTTGGCAACGTGCGCGGGATGGAACAGCAGGTGCAGGATGCCGTGATGCCGCTCCACCGCGCTCAGCAACGGCTCCAGCAGGGCGTCGGGGGCGAACACGTTCAGGTCCTGCGTGTGCGTGGGCAGTTCCAGCACGTCGATGCGCCTGCCCTGCGGGTCCAGCGGAAAGTAGGGATGGCATGTGCCGAAGGTGAAGCCCGCCTCGCCCGTTTTGGAGGGTCCCTTGGACTGGTCCAGCCGAACGCCGCGCCGTGCGCACCACTCGAAAAAGTCCGTATCGCCTTCCCAGCGCAGGTAGTGGTTTTTGTTGGTCACGGGCGCTTCGCCGCCGAACAGCCTTTTGAGCGTTCGCCACTGCTCATGAAACGCACCTTCGTCCCAGATGGTGCCCTCTTCCACCGCGTCGAAGTGCATCGCCAGCTCGTGCCCCTCCTCGCGGATGCGGGCAATCAGCCCTTCGGGATAGCCGGGCGGAATTACGCACCACGTGGAGTGGATTCCTGCCTCCCTTACCACCTCCAGCATCCTTTCCGCCAGAGCGGGCTCGTTGCCGTCGGTATCGTGCGACAGGTGGGCAAGTGCGGGCAGATTGCGCGGATAGAGCCAAAGAATGGGAAGCACCACTCCCTGCGCCTGCGCCAGAGCCAGTATCGCCCGCACCACCATATCGCGCCAGGCGTCGGCAACCGGGTGCAGGAACGCGCTGAAGCCGGGTACACCTTCCACCGGCTGGCGGTCGAACCACCAGTCCAGCACCGCCCCGTCACTGCTTTTAAGCATGCCGTCGCAGATGGGCGCAGTGCCGTCTGGAGCGGAAACGCCGTCCCGCGTGACCGCCACTCCCTGCTGGATGCGCACCACCGTGCCCGTAACGTCGGGCGCAATGAGCAGACACTGTCCCCTGCCGAAGCTTCTCCGCACGATGCCCGCTCTCGGTGTCTTCCGCTGGTGAGCGTCCAGCACGTTGGCGAGTACCTCGCCCTCCGTTGCCCGCACGGGCACGCCGTTGAAGAAGTGCAGGGGTATCCGTACATGCGCCAGCAGAGGGTGACCGGTGTCATCAACCTGCAGGTAGCCTTCCCCCAGCGTGCCGATGCTGGAACCCCAGCCCACGAACGCAGAAGGCTCTTCCTCCACGCCGAACAGCGCAGATGCGCCCGCCGTGCCCCCGATTGCCAGCCACGCACCTCCCGCCTCTATCCATCGCGCCAGCTTCCTCAGTGTGGTGTCGGGCAGGGGGGTGTCGCCCACCGTTACCAGCAGGCGAAGGGCAGGCAGGGCGTTTTCTATTTCATGCGCCTCCAGCGGAGCGTAGCATATCCCCGCATGGGCGAGGATTTCGTGAACGTAGTGGGCGTAGATGACCGTGCGCGGTGCGTTTCGTGGACGCGGAGGCAAACAGCACACGCCCAGCGGGGACGGAAGACCTTTCAAACCGCTCATCACTGCCTCCTGATGCGATAGATGTCCGCCCCGCAGGCGGCGTACAGCGTGCCATCGCGCTCTACTGCCACGTTTGAAACGTCTGCAGGCAGCTCTGCAATCGTTTCGGTTGCGCCGGTTTGTATATCCACCTGCACTATCGCCCTGCCGCTGCTGTAGAACGCTTTGCCGTCGCCCAGCCCCACGATCCGGCTTCCGACGCGCGGCGCATCCGCAGGCGGGCTGACGAACTGCCGGGATGCTGTGTCGAACAGATGCAGGCGACCATCCACCGAGAGTGCAAGCCGCTTCGTTCGGGCGTCCAGCCAGAAGGTGCGCACTCCCGACACCCCTTCGAACTCGTGCCGGAAGACCACCTGCCTGGTGCTTTTGTTCATCACGCCGAAGCGTGCCCATTCGCCCCTCTTGTTGGGCAAGCCGTTTGCGCCCAGCGACGTGCCGATGTACAGAAACTTTTCGTCCACCGCCAGCCCTTCCACCGCCTGTTCGCCCAGCGGGTTCTCAATCAGCTCGGTGTCGCCTGTTGTCGGATCGGTGATGGCGACCGCGCCACCGTACACGCCGTATTTCGCCATCCATCCCGAATACAGCTTGCCGTCGGGGGCGACCAGCACGCCTGCCGTCGGACGGATGTAGCCCTTCTCGCCAATGCTGGCAATCACGCGCGGGTTGACGTTGTTCCACTGGTCCCAGGGCGCTTCCGGGTCGTACTGCACGATGTCGCCGCCCGCATAAGCCACTGCATATACCTTGCCGTTCCAGAAGGTCACGTCGTACACCTCGCCGCCAGCGTTGCACACGGTTCGGGTATTCACCACCTGGCGGGTGCGGGTGTCCATCCAGAACAGCGTCTGCCCGAAGTGCGGTCCGCCCCACAGCCTGCCCTTGTCGTCCAGACGCAGGAATAGGGTTGGGCGCGGCGCGGATTCCACGGGTATCGGCTTCAGGTTCACCTGCGTCTCGCCGGGCTTGATGACGAAATAGTCCTGTCCACGCACGCCCAGCAGGTCGCCCCGTGGGGTTGCCGCGTAGATGCCCCCGCCCCGCAGTTCCACGGAAGCAAGCTGTTGCAGTTGCGCATCCCCGCGGTTGTACCGGTAGACCGTATTCCCCTGCCGCAGATATAGAACCTCATCGGTGGTCAGGTTCACGTCCACCGCCCAACCACCATCGGGCACCGGGAAGGGCGGCGATACGGGCTGAAGGGTTTTGCCGTCCAGCACCTGAGAGCCCGCCAGAAAGTAGCCGTTCCACGAGACGCCCCGGCTGATGCCCTGCAGGGAAGATGGAGCCTCTTCGAACTTGCGAGTGTCGGGGTCGTAAATCATGTTGACGGGCTTCTCCATACCGAAGTTACACAGGATGCGTCCATCGGGCAGGGCGGAGACGTAGCGCAGATACATGTTGGGAGGCGCAGGAGCGCCACAATCTTCCACTGCGTAGGTGTTCAGGTCCAGCGCGCCCAGTTTCGCGCCCGGATAGGTTCCGCCGTACACGCGCCCATCTTTGCCCAGCGCGAGGTTCCAGATATAGCTTTCGCCCGGAAAGTCGGAGGTGTGCACGAACTGCATCTTTTGGAGGTCAAACACCATAAACCTGCCATCGTAGAAGGTTCCGACGATCAGGCGGTTGCCGGGCACCTGCAGCAGCGCCCACGAGCCGGAGCCTGCCGGCGCACGAATCGCCTGAGCGGTGTCATGCTGAAAGTCGATGAAAATCAACTCCATGCCGGCGGTTTCGTTCATATTGGTCAGCACGAACCACTCCCTGCCGTCGGGCGCGAGCACATAGCGCGCGGCGAGCACGTTCTTCGCCCGGCAGGGTTGACCGAGCAGTTCCAACTGCGGCGCTGTATGAGCGGACAGAGCCAGCAGCAGACATGCCATCACCATTGTCATCACCCAGTGAGTGTTTTGCGATTCGGGTTCGTGACAGGGGTAAAACATCCTGCTTTTCGCCAGGGGACCTGCCCAAAGGTGGAGAGGAGCCATTTGTAGGGGCAACCCTTGTGGTTGCCCGTAGCGGTATACAGCCCTCACCCTGTCCCTCTCCCACGAGGAGAGGGCAAAACGGCTCGGCGGGAGCCTCGCCCTCCAGAGAGGAAAACCCTCTCCCAACCTCTCCCCGACGCGAGATAGCCTCACCTGACCTCCCCGCAGGCGGGGAGGAAACCTCTCTCCCGACCTCTCCCCGACGCGGGGAGAGGAGAATCTCCCCTTTCCTCGTAGGGAAGGGGCTGGGGGTTAGGTTGCCTCTCAATAACGGCTCGGCGGGAGCCTCGCCCTCCACAGAGGATGCAGACGCCCGGAATACGGCTACTTCCCCTTCTCTGCCTCGTAATGCACCCAGCGGGGAGCCAGCTTCAACTGAATTAACGTGAGCGCGAGGATGATGATAAAGATAATCCACGCCAGCGCGGAAGCATAGCCCATCTTGAAATAGGTGAAGGCGTTGTTGAACAGATACATCACCGGCACCAGCAGGCTGTCGCCGGGACCGGTGCTGCTGGTTCCGGCGCCCACACCGCCCAGAATGTAGATGCGGTCAAACTCCTGCAGGGCGTGGATGGTGCCCATGATGAGGTTAAAGAAGATATACGGCGAAAGCATGGGCAGGGTCACATGGCGGAACTTTGCCCAGCTGCTGGCGCCGTCCAGCTCGGCGGCTTCGTACAGGTGGGTGGGCACGCCCTGCAGACCTGCCAGCCACAGGATCATCCCGCCGCCAGCGCCCCACAGTCCCATCACGATTAAGCCGGGCTTGCTCCACTCTGGCACACCGAACCAGCCCGGCGGTGCCCAGCCAAACCACTCGCCCAGTGTGGCTTTCCATGCCGCGTTGATGATGCCGCGGTTGGGGTCGCCGTTCAGTATCCACGCCCACAACACTGCCGACGCCACCACCGGCACAATGGATGGCATGTAGTAGGCGGTGCGGTAACCGCTCATGCCGCGCACCTGCGTGTTCAACAGCATGGCAATCGCCAGCCCGGTGGTCATGCCCAGCGGGATGCCGAAAAACGCCAGGTAGCCTGCGTTGTAGAAAGCCTTGCTGAGGAAGCCGAAGTCTACCGTCAACAGCTCTTTATAGTTCAATAAGCCCACGTAGCGTGGCGGATGGAGCACGTCGTAATCGCAAAAGCTGAACACGATAGACGCCAGAATCGGTCCCGCAGTAAACAGGAAGAAGCCGATAATCCACGGCGAGGCGAACAGATACCCCGCTATCGCTTCGGGGCGTGCCAGCTTGCCCACCGGACCTGACCGTCGCGCCAGCACCGCCACCACCACGACAAACGCGCCCAGCCCCAGCGCAATCAGCGCCATCGGCAGGCGAATGTCCAGAATGGGATACTTTTCGCGGGTGAACACCTTGTCCAGCTCGCGCTGTACCGTCAGCGTGCCGGCGTCCAGTGCCTCTTTGGGAGTCATCTCGTGCAGGATTGCCATATCAAACGCGCGCACGTGCTCGTCCCATAGCCTCTGCCCCACGAAGGTCACCGGGCGGAACTTGGAGACCTGCATCAGGTCAATAAACATGCGCAGGGGTTCACGGAACTTGGCGGATTTCGGGGCGAGCTCCCTGAACACCGCCTCATTCACCTTCAGATTGGCGGACAAGCCGGGCACGAAGGGGCGACCTTTGCTTTCGTTCCACGCTTTCTGGGCGCGGGCGGAAATCAGATTGCTCTCTACGCTGGTCATCCACTTGATAAAAAGCCATGCCTCTTCCACATGCTTCGCCCCGCGGGGAATGGCGAAGGAGAACCCACCTGACCAGGTGATGAATTTGGGCTGTCCCTCAAAGGGTGGTTCTCCACGCAGGCGCGCGGCGGGAACGGGCGCAGGGGCAACGCCGAACTCCAGGTCCGGCTTGTAGCGGGCGATGGTGTTCAACACCCAGTTCCCATCTATCTTCATCGCCACTTTGCCAATCAGGAAGGGGTCCATCTCGTTCGTCTGGAACCCGGAGGCGAAGGAGTTGATGGCTTTGGCGCCGCCCAGCTCGTCGTATACCTTCACCAGCCACTCCAGCGCCTGTACCGTGCGCGGGTTGTTGAGCGTGCAGGTGCGTCCATCTGGCGACATGAACTCGCCACCGTTCTGCCACGAATACAGATACAGCCACGAGTTACCATAATTCGGGATGAAGCCGATACGTTGGTAAGTGCCGTCTGGGTTGCGTTTGGTCAGCTTTTTGGCGTACTCCAACAGTTCTTCCCACGTTTGAGGCGGACGGTTGGGGTCCAACCCAGCCTCGCGGAACAGCTGTTTATTGTAGTAAAGCGCACGGTTGTCGGTGCCGGCTGGGATGGCGTATACTTTGCCCTTATAGCACGCCTCCTGCCAGCAGGCGTTGTAGAACTCTTCGGGGCGAATACCGTCGGGTTTGTCGCGGTCGCGGGCGATGAGGTCATCCAGCGGGCGGAAGGCGTCGCGTGATGCCCAGTCCCCGATGGTGAACCTGTCCTGAAAGATGACGTCCGGCGCCACGTTACCCACAATCGCCGTCATCAGCTTCTGGGGGTTCATACGCCCCGCGCCCATGGAAAGCAGGCTGACCTCGATATGCGGGTAACGCCGCTCGAACTCTTCCACCTGCGCCTGCAGACCTGCGCTCTCCTCACCCAGCTGCAGCCCCCATACGACCAGTTTGACCTTGCGTGTTGGCTCTGGGGGGCGGCTCGCCAGCGTCAGCGAGACGAGGATCACCGCCAGCAGGACCACGAACAAAATCGCCCAAGGCAGGGCATGTTGCAACCGCTCGCGCATCGTGCCTCAACTTCCCTGTGCAATGTCCACCATTTGAATCTTATCCGCTGGAGGGCGAGGCTCCTGCCGAGCCGTCTCCCCTTGCGCGAGGTTAGAGGGCAACCACAAGGGTTGCCCCTACAGGAGGTTCGCCCTCCAGATAGGGGACAGCCATATTGCCCTCTCCTTGTGGGAGAGGGTCAGGGTGAAGACTTTCCTCCCCGCCTACAGGGAGGTCAGGTGGGGCTGTTCCGTCGGGTTGGGCAACCACAGGGGGTTGCCCCTACAGGAGGTTCGCCATCCAGAACGGCGACTATCCCGCCTGCACCAGCTCCTGCATTGCCCGCATCAACCCGCTCAACGTCTCCCCGTCGTGCGCCTCAATGTAACAGCGAATCAACGGCTCTGTGCCCGATGGGCGCACCAGCACCCATGCGCCTCCCTCCAGCAACAGCTTCACGCCATCGACCGGGTTCGTGCCTTCCACACGCAAACCGTTGAGGTTTGCCGGCGGCTCTTCGCGGAAACGGCGCATGGTCTGCTGTTTGACCGTCTCTTCCACGTGAAGGTCAATCCGCCGGGTGATAAATGGTCCCGTTTGCGCCTCCACCTGTGCCAGAGCCTGCTTCAGTGTGATACCCTCCTTCGCCACCATCTCCGCCATCAGCAGGTCGGCAAGGATGCCGTCCTTCTCAGGGATATGCCCGGTGATGCTCAGTCCGCCGCTCTCTTCGCCGCCGACCAGCGCACCCGTTCGCGCCATCGTGCTGCCCACCCACTTGAAGCCCACGGGCGTCTCGTGTACCGTGATGTTGCCGTAGCTCTGGGCAAGAGCGTCTATCTGGTGCGTGGTGGCAACCGTGCGCACGGCGTGCCCGCTCTGGGGTTTCAGCTTGCGCAAAAGATACCACAGCGTCAGCACAATCACCTGATTGGCGGTTATCATCTCGCCGTCGGCATCTACCACGCCAAAGCGGTCGGCATCGCCGTCGGTTGCCAGCCCGATATGCGCCCCCAGATCCCGCACGCGCTGGCTCAGCAGGCGCAGATTGTCGGGATTCGGGTCGGGCAGAGAGCCGCCAAACGCGGGGTTGCGCTCCCCTTTAATGGTCTCTACCTGCGCTCCCACCTCATGCAGGAAACCGTCCACGTAGCCGCGCCCCGTTGCATACAGCGGGTCGTACACCACCTTCAGCCCTGCCAGCGCACGGGTGTCCAGCAGGTCGTGCAGGTGTGCGAAGTAATCGGGGCGGGGGTCAATGGTCTGTTTCAGCGACGGATTTCCATCGCGTTTCACCGTCCCCCGATGGCTCAAGCAATAGGCAATCTGCTCCTCAATGGCATCGGTCGTCTCCGGCAGGGCGGGGTGACAGGTCTCTGGGATGAACTTGATGCCGTTGTACTGGGGCGGATTGTGCGAAGCAGTCAGCATCACCGCTCCGGCAAGCCTCCGCGCCCGGATGGTGTAAACCGTGACAGGCGTGGGAGTGTCGCGGTCGGTGACCAGCGCGGGGATGCCGTTTGCCGTCAGCACGTCGGCAATGGTCTCCGCAAAAAGGTCGGACAACAGGCGCGCATCGTAACCGATAACGATACCACGTTCCGCATGGGACTGCGTTTTCACATAATTGGCAATCGCCTGCGCGACAATCGCCACATTTTCAAACGTGAACTCACGCGCCATCACCGCGCGCCAGCCGTCGGTGCCAAATTTGATAGTTACGCTCACCCTCTCTTATCCCCCCTGTGTGGTTTATTTGCCACTGCGTGGCGGTTTGACCCTCAGTACCTCCCGCGCCGCCTCCAGCACATCCTGCTCTTTCACCGCAAACAGATGCTGGTGGATCAGATCCTGAGTGGGGCGTGCTCCCTCCGGTAAGGGTACAGTCAGCGCACGGTGGCAATCGTGATTGTGCGCCCAGCGCTGGAACTTGTGCGGCGCGAATATCGCCACCGTCGGCGTGCCGAACGCCACCGCCGCGTGCATCATCCCGGTATCGTTGCCAATCAGCAGGTCCACCTCCTGCAGGAGAGCCAGCGCCTCGCGCAGGGTCGTGCGCCCCACCATATTCAGTGTTCCCTCCTTCAGGGCTTGTGCTACCTCGTCGGCGACGTCCTGCTCGTTGCTGGCGCCCAGCAGGATAATCTGAAAGCCGTACTCCTTCTGCAGCTGCTGTGCCACCCAGATGAAACCTTCGGTACGCCATCGCTTCACATAGGCATCGTTTGAACCCGGCTGCACCAGCATGATCGGCGCGTTGAGGTCAATGCCTTCCTTCGTCAGGCGGTCGCGAATGGCTTCATGCTCCTCTGGGGTCACCCACAGCTCCATGTGTGTACCCTGTGCCGGAGCGCCGCATGCCTCTGCCACGTCCAGCAGGTGCAGAATCTCGTGCTTGGGCGGGTGATAAGGCACTCGTTTGGTCAGCAGGAAGCCTCTGCCTTCGGTGTCAAACCCCACCCGTTCGGGAATCCTCGCCAGAAAAGCCAGTATCGCACTGCTCAATGAACGGTTAAACAACACCGCCAGGTCGTACTTCTTCCGACGCAGGACACGCCACATCTCCATATCCACCCGGCGGCGTGCCACTGCCGGACGCGCCAGATACTCCTGCACGTACGGGCAGCCGCGCAGAAGCTCTTTCGCCAGCGGGTTGGAGAGCAGGGTGATTTGCGCTCCGGGATAGCGTGCTGCCAGCGCGCGCATCGCAGGCGTCGCCACGATGGTATCGCCCAGATAGCGCGATTTGGTGACAATCAGAATGCGCTCAGGGTCAGGCATGGGTCATTACCTCCAGCAGAGTGCGTTCCACCATCTGCACAACCTCCGATACAGTAATCATGTCCATGCAGTCCGAGTGCTCGCGGCGCGGTTTCGCACCGTTGCACACAGGACACCGGTCTTTGTGCGTAATCAGGCGGTGCTCCTGTCCGTAGGGGGAGGTACGCAGGTGGTTTGTGGGTCCATACAGTCCGATAACCGGCTTGCTTAGAGCGACAGAGATGTGTGCCGAGCCGGTATCCCCGCAGATATGCAACAGGCTGCGACGCAGTATCGCCGCTAGCTCCTTCAGGTTCGTTCTGCCCACCATGTCCACGAAGGGCGCAGAGGTGCGGGCGCGAATATCGTCGGCAAGGGGGCGGTCTGCTTTGCCACCTACCAGCACCACCGGCAGATGATATTGATGGTCTATCTGGCTAATCAGCTCCGCCCATCGCTCGGTGCGCCACCGCTTGAAAGGTTGTCCCGCCGAAGGGTTGATGGAGATAAAACCCTCTGCCGAAGGGATGCCTTCCTCCTGCAGAAGGCGGCGCACCCGTTCGTCCGCCTCTGGCGGGATGTACAGCGGAAACTCCACTGGCTCGGTATCTGCTCCCAGAAACCGGGCAACATCCAGATACTCCTGCACCACGTGCACGCTGGTCGGCTCTTTGGGCACCACCCGGTTAAAGAGCCATGCCCCCTCCCGCTGCCAGTGATAGCCGATTCGGATGGGCGCACCCGTCAGCCACGCCACCACCGCGCTTTTCAGCAATCCCTGCAGGTCAATTGTCATCTGGAAGCGGCGCGAACGCAGCAGGCTCACCTGCCGATGCACCTCCTGCCACGTGCGGGGGTCCCAGGCGCGGTGTCGCCAGGCTTTGCCCGGAATGGTCAGTACCTCGTGCACGTACGGATTGCCGGTAACCATCTCGGCGCATCGCTCTTCGGTAATCCAGGTGATCTGCAGGTGGGGGAAACTGCGTTTGAGGGCGGAGGCCACAGGCAGGGCGTGCACCACGTCGCCGATGGAACTCAGCTTGACAATTGCCACACGCTCCAGCCGTTGCATATCAACCCGCGGCGTTGTACGCATGAACCTCCTCCGGTGGGCGCGTCTTCCAGCGGTTGTGCAGCCACAGCCACTGCGACGGATACTTGCGCACCTGGTGTTCAATAATAGCGGTAATCTGCGCCATGGTCTCGGTAACGTCTCGCTCCTTGTCGCCAGAGGGATGGACGGTGAGGGGCGGCAGGATTTCAAACAGATAGGTGTCGTCAGGCTGGCGCGTGCAGAACACCGGCAGGATGGGCGCACCCGTGCGCAGGGCAAGGATTGCCGGTCCCGCCACCGTGCCTGCCAGCCGCCCGAAGAACGGCACGAACACATCGCCCGCGTTCTGGTCGGGCAAGAGGGCAACCAGCTCGTTCCGCTTCAACGCCTGCAGGGTGGCACGCACCGCCTGTCCTTTGGAAAACACCCGGTAGCCTCCCTGTTCGCGGATACGGTTCACCAGCACGGTCGTTACCGAATCGTCGGCGTCTCGCGCCACCACGTTGAGCGTGTAGCCGCGGCATTGCGTCAGAAAACGCGCCGCCATCTCCCAGTTTCCATAGTGTGCGGTGACGATGAGCGTGCCTTTGCCCTGTTGAACGCACCACTGCAGATGCTCTTCGCCCGTAATGGTGACCATGCGTCCGATGTGCTCAGGAGACAGCCCATCCCCGACCAGAAACTCCATCAGCGATTTAGCAAAATGGATGAAGACCTGCTGAACCAGCCGCTGGCGTTCTGCATCGGACAATGTTTCACCGTATGCCATGCGAAGGTTGCGCTCGGCGACGGTGCGATACCGGCGGGACAAACGATACGCCATCTTCCCCAGCCACGTGCCTATCCGATACAGCGTGGGCAGAGGGACGCGCTTTGCCATCTGGTGCAGTGCCAGCAGTGCCACCCGCCCGGCGAAACCGCTCAGCCTTTTCAGCACCGTTACCTGCTTCGTCTCAGTGCCTTCCGAGCGTGCGCTTCCCTCTTCTTCACTCCGTTTGCGACCATTTCCGTATGACATACTGGCTATTATAATACCCTCGCAACGCCCAAACGGCAAGGGCAGAGGAGTTACAGGGCAGCATCGCGAAGATAGCAGTGAACCATGTTGAATCTGTGAAAGAGGAGGTTTCCATGAGACGATTGCTCATGATTGTTGCCGGTGTGGCATGTGCGCTTCCTGTGCTGGCGCAAACGCCGACCCTGCCTTCGCGTATGGGCACCGTTTACGGACCCACGGGGCTGTTCAGCGTGCCCACGGCAGATGTGCTGAGTGCGCGCAAGTTCCAGATAGGCACTCACTTCGGGCGGGACCTGAGCACGGTGGCGTTGAACGCCGGCATCGCCAACTTCGTGGAGGTCGGTGTTGCCTACCTTGACCGCGACAACGCCGACAACCGCACCATCGCCAGCGCCAAGGTGCAGTTCATCCCCACCGGCTTCGAGAACCTGAAAATCGGCGTGGGGGTGATTGACGTCGCCAAGGCGGTGGAGCGAACGGGCTACCTGATGCTGAGCACCCGCGCGAAGGTCCCACCTGAGGCGGAGGATACGGTGTCGCAGATTATCTTACACGCCGGCTACGGCACGGGATTGTTCCGCGAGAAGATTATCGGTGGTGCGGAAGGGGTGTTAGACCCGAAATGGCGCGTGATTCTGGAGTATGACGGCGACAACTTGAACGGGGGCTTGCGCTACAGCCACGATGAGTACCTGCGCCTGCAGGCAGGTGTGTGGCGCAACCAGCTGTTCTTCAGCGCGGGATATACGTTAGAGTTCTGAAACAGCCCTATCCATACGGAGGTGGCACAGATGCGGCTCGCCACATTCTTCGGTTGTTTGACGGTGTTCCTGCTTAGCGTTTCTGGGCTGGGGGCGGAGCCGGCGATTCGCCTGCGCGTACAAACCGCGGGCAACGCCCCCACCCTTGTTACCGCCAATCTACCCGCTTCGGTAAGCACCGATGCCCTGCGCCTGCTTCTGCTTCCCGGACGTTCTGAAGTGCCCTGTGATGTGCGGATTGGAGAGGGAGGCACGCGCCAGCTGCTGTGGATACATCCCGGCGGCAGGCGCGAGTATCTGCTGGAGACCGACAAAGCCCCTTCTGCTCCTTCGCGATGGCAAGCACGCCTGACGGGCAACGGGCTTGAAATCACCTGTGACGGCAGGTTGGTCACCCGATACGTCTTTTCAGGTGCGGCGAAACCCTATCTGTATCCCATCCATGCCCAGACCGGCGTGGCGATGACCCGCGCCTTCCCGATGGAACAGCGCGAAGGCGAGTCGACCGACCACCCGCATCAGAAATCCTTCTGGTTCACGCATGGCGACGTGAACGGCGTGGACTTCTGGGGCGAAGGAGAAGGCAAGGGGCGCATCGTGCATCGCGAGTTCTCCGATATTTCCGGTGGGCGCGTAGGGACGTTTCTTATCACGCGCAACGAGTGGCGTGCACCGGATGGACGGGTGCTCTGCACCGACACGCGCGAGACCTGTATCTATGACCTGGATGACCTGCGGATCATCGACTTCACTGTCACCCTTCGCGCGGGCGACCAGCCGGTGCGTTTGGGGGACACCAAAGAGGGCACGTTTGGCATTCGCATCCCCACCAGCATGGAACTGCGCCGCGGCAAGGGCGCGATACTGACCGCGGCGGGCAAACGCGACAAAGAGGCATGGGGCACGCGCGCCGTCTGGTGCGAATACAGCGGAGACGTCGGCGGAGAGGTGTACAGCATCTCGGTGTTTGACCATCCGGGCAACCCACACCATCCCACCTACTGGCACGTGCGCGACTACGGTCTGTTTGCCGCCAACCCGTTCGGCTGGCGCGACTTCCAGAACAACCCCAACGCCGACGGCAGTATCACCATTCCCGCTGGCGGACAGCAGACGTTTCGCTATCGTGTCATCTTCACCAAAGGCGCGCTTCCTGCCGAGCGATTGGATGCCCTGTATCAACCGTTTGCTTCGCCGGCGAAGGTGGAGATTGCTATGTAGCATGGCTACTTTGCTCTGTGACCAAACATCGGGTATACTTTGCTTGGGGAAGTGATGAACTGGCAGATTGAGCTCCGGCGAGTGGGCAAGGAGTACAATGAACGCCCTGTCCTGCAGGACATCTCGGCGAGTGTCACCGCTCCCGGAGTGTGGACCATACTGGGACCCAACGGCAGCGGTAAAAGTACCCTGCTGAAGATTATCGCGGGGCTGCTGACGCCGACAGAGGGCGAGGTAGTGTACCTTCACAATGGAGAACGGCTGAACGCCCAGCAGAGGCGGCAGGTGGTAGGCATGGTGGCGCCCGATATCGCGCTGTATCGCCCGTTAACGGCTATCGAGAATCTGCGCTTCTTTGCCAGGGCACGCGGTGTGCGGGTGCAGGATGGCGACCTGCTGAGCCTGCTGGAACAGGTGCATCTGCGTTCGCGGGCGCACGACCCGGTTGCCACATTCTCTACCGGCATGGTTCAGCGGTTGAAGGTGCTGACCGCGCTGGTGCACCGTCCGCCGGTGCTGTTGCTGGATGAGCCGGGAAGCAATCTGGACGAGGCGGGAATGGAGTTTATCCGTCACACGGTGCGAGTGCAGGCAGAACATGGCATCGTTATCGTCGCCACAAACGACACCCGAGAGTTGGACTACGGTGAGCCGCTCATCCAGCTGGGCGCGTGAGGCACTGGCAGTATTCGGCAAGGACTGCCTGCTGGAGCTGCGCACGCGGGTGGCGCTGGGGGCGGTGCTGTTGTTTGCGGTCACTTCGGTGGTGGCGTCAGGGTTTGCGCTGGCGCCGCCGTCGGGAGTGGCGGGTGAGGTCAAAGCATCGCTGTTGTGGGTTATTGTGTTTTTCGCTGCGATAGCAGGCTTGTCGCGCGTATTTGTAGTGGAGGAAGAGACACGCACCGCCGACGCGCTGAGGCTGGCAGTATCGCCGACGGGTGTGTTTGTGGGCAAACTGGCGTTTAACATCGCGCTGATGTGGGCGCTCTGTGTGGTCACGGTGCCGCTGTATCTGCTGTTGCTGGAGGTGCCGGTGCGCCACTGGAGCCTGTTTGTGACGGTGGTGATACTGGGTAGTACGGCGCTGGCGTGCGCGACGACGGCGGTTGGAGCCATCGTTGCCAAAGCCACCATGCGCGGCGCGCTGTTTGGGGTGCTGGCGTTTCCGGTAGCGCTGCCGCCTCTGCTAGTAGCCATCCACGCCACCAAAGCGGCATGGTTGAGCGAGGGTGGATGGCGCATGGCAACGGGCGACCTGCAGGTGCTGGTCGGCTTCATGCTGGTGATTGTGCCGGCGTCCCTGCTGGTATTTGAACACATCTGGAGCGAGTAACATGAACGCGGTAGCGAAAATACTGACTGGCGTCTGGATTGCCGGGGTGACGGTCGCTGCCTTCCTGTGGCTTCCGCCGGCTCAGGGGTTCCGCAGTCCCGAATCGGCGCGCATCGTGGTGTTCCACGTTCCCTGCGCGATACTCACCTTCGTGGCGTTTCTGGTGAACGCGTGGTATTCCTGGTTCTATCTGCGCCGTCGCGAGCCGTTGCTGGACATGAAAGCCAGCGTCGCCGCCGAGCTGGGACTGCTGTTCGCCGTGCTGGCGACGGTGACCGGCTCGCTGTTCGCGATGGAACAGTGGGGCAGTGCGTGGAACTGGGACCCGCGCGAGACCTCCATCGTGATGCTGATGCTGGTTTATGCTGCCTACTTCGTGCTTCGTGGGGCGGTGGAAGAGAGCGGAAAACGAGCGCGACTTTCTGCTGCGTATGCCCTGCTGGCTTTCCCGGCAATGGTGTTCCTTATCTGGATAATGCCCCGAATTGTGGAGTCGTTGCACCCGACCAACACGCTGTTTACGGGGTCAGGACTGGACCCTGTCTATCGTATCACGCTGTGGAGCTTCTTCGTGGGCATGATGGCAGTATTCGTATGGATGTTTCGCCTGCGCCTGCGCGTGGAGATGCTGGAAGCCCGCGTGCGTCGGCGACGTCAAACTGAACCTGAACCTACCTTAACAGGAGTACAACCATGAACCCACTGCTCGCGTATATGATTGCCCCCCTGCTGATATGGGCTGGGATATTCGGATACCTGTTCTGGCTGGACATGCGCCTGCGAACGCTGGAACAACGACTGGATGAGGGAGGAGACCGATGAAAAAGGCGTATCTGATTGCGCTCGGCTTCATCGCGCTGGGGCTGGTGATGGCGGGACGCGCGATGATTCAAACCATCGTGCCGTACGTCTCGGTCGCTCAGGCACGCCAGAGTAGCGGGAAAGTGCAGGTAAAGGGGAAACTGGTGCCGGGCTCGCTCGAGATGGACCACGCTCAGATGCAGACCCGGTTTATCATAGAAGACGCTAAAGGCGACCGCTTGCCCGTGGTCTATCCCAAACTGGCGCAGGGCAATGTAGAGGATGCCACCGAGATTGTGGCTATCGGCAAAACGGAGGGCGAAGTGTTCGTTGCGGAGCGGATACTCTACAAGTGCCCGTCCAAGTATCAGGGCAAGCAGATGCAAGAGTATCAGGAGGGAATACGATGAACGCCGCAGAGTGGGGTCGTTTAATCATATATTTGGGCGCCGCAGCATCAGTGGCAGCCACTGTGCTGTTTGCGCTCTCTGCCCGGCAGGAACGGTGGCTCCTTTGGGCGCGCCGTGCGTACGCTCTGGCGGTCGCCAGCGCGGTCACGGCGTTTGGTATCCTGATTGCGCTGTGTATGCGCAGCGATTTTCGCGTGGTATACGTGGCGAACTTCAGCTCCAGTGACCTGCCGTGGTACTTCAAACTCTCTTCTGCGTGGGCAGGACAGGAAGGCAGTTTTCTGCTGTGGGCGTTCTGGACGGGGGTGCTGGGTTTACTGTTGATCCGTCGCCTGCATCGCTACGAGCCGCTGACGATGGCGGTATACAGCAGTATCCTTGCCCTCCTGATGGCGATACTCACCAAGCAGTCGCCGTTTCTGCTGTATCCGCCAAGCGAAGTGCCCCCTGAGGGCATGGGGCTGAATCCGCTTCTGCAAAACTACTGGATGGCAATCCATCCGCCTGTTATCTTCATCGGCTTCGCTGCGCTGGGTATCCCCTTCGCGATTGCGGTAGCCGCGCTGTTGCGCAAGGACTGGGATGGCTGGGCGCAAATCGCTCTGCCCTTTGTCATCCTGTGCTGGCTCACGCTGGGCGCCGGCATTATCCTTGGGGGATACTGGGCATACGTGACGCTCGGCTGGGGCGGATTCTGGGCGTGGGACCCGGTGGAGAACTCGTCGCTGGTGCCCTGGCTGGTCATCACGGGGCTGATGCACGGTCTGATAGTTCAGCGTACTCGCGGTGGACTGCACCGCTCCAACCTGCTGATGGCTCTGATGGGGGCGCCGCTCTTCTTCTACGGAACCTACATGACGCGCAGTGGCGCACTCGCAGAGGCGTCCGTGCATGCTTTCGATGCGCTGGCGAAGGGTGCACTGGGGCTGGTGGTTGCCATGCTCCTGACCTACACGGTTGGAGGGCTGGGGCTGTGGCTGTTCCGCCTGCGAAGCATCCCCGCGAGGCAGACCGCTGAAGGGGTGCTGTCGCGAGACCTGGCGCTCTCGCTGGGCATCATCGCTCTGGTGGTGATTGCGGGTTTAACGCTCATCGGTGCGTCCATGCCGATTATCTCCCTGTTGATTGCCAAACAGAGCAGTGCCGTGGACATCAGCTACTACCACATTGCGAATGCGCCTTTCGCGTATGTGTTTCTGCTTCTGCTGGGGCTGGTTCCGTTCCTCAGCTGGCGCAAGGTAGAGAATACCGACGCTTTTATCCAGCGCATCTCCGCGCCCTGGTACGCGACGCTGGTGGTCGGGCTGGGGGTGGCGATTACCTCCTACTTTATGCGCCTGCCCACCGCCGTCGGGGTCTTTTTCCTGATGTTGCTGTCGGTGTTCGCCATTCTGTCCAACGCGATAATGGTGTGGCGGCTGGCGAAACGCAGCCCGATGAGCTTAGGCGGATACCTGACGCATGTTGGTGTAGGGCTTCTACTGCTCGGCTCTGCCGCCAGTCTGTTCTACCAGCAGAAGGCTCAAGCGGTGATTACCAATGGGATGAGCGCCGAGATGTTCGGCTACCGCGTGAGCTATGTCGGAATGACCCACCCCGAAGGGGAGATGGGCAAAGACAACGCGGTGCGACTGAAGTTCGAGCACCTGAACGGCGGCAAAAGCTTCGAGGCGCGACCCGTCTACTACTTCGACATGCACAACCCGATGCAACCGCGTCGTGTGGCGGAACCGCACGTGCACAAACATGCCCTCTACGACCTGTACATCGCCATCGGAAGCGACGGCGCTGGCGTCATCGAGCGGATGCAGGACCCGGGCAAGACCCTTCCCATCCGCCGCGGCGAAACCAAGAAAATGGGTGACTACACCATCCATTTCAAGCGGTTCCAAATTGAGGGCGCGATGGGTGGTGCAGACATGAGCATCGGCGCGGTGCTTGATGTAGAATATAAGGGAAAAAAGACGGAGCTGGTGCCTGTGGCGGTGTTTGGGAAGGACGGGAAGCCTGCCAAACTGCCCGGCGGGGGCGAGGTGGCTATCTTCGCCGATGAGATTAACGCCAACGAGCGACAGGTCATCCTGCACTTCTTCGGACTGCCGGGGCAGACCGTGATGCCTGACCACGTGCTCGTACCAATAGAGGTGAAGCGGAAACCGCTCATCAACCTCGTTTGGCTGGGCACGATACTGATGCTGGTGGGCGGTGGTATCGCCATGCGCCGGCGGTTTGCGGAAGTGACTGTGGAGGTGCAGGAACCTTCGGCCTCGCCAGCGGTGACCGGCAAACAGAAGGGCAAAGCCCGCACCAGACCGGCTCCGGGAGTGACCGGAGGACATTAGCGCATGGTGCTCAGACAGGTTCTGAAAAGCAAAATCCATCGCGCCACCATTACCGAAGCCAATGTAGACTATATCGGCAGTATCACCATTGACGCCGACCTGATGGAGCGAGTAGACCTTCTGCCCGGCGAGCTGGTGCACGTCTGGAACCTGACGAACGGCGAACGGTTTGAAACCTACGCCATCGCCGGCGAGCCGGGCAGTGGGGTTATCTGTATCAACGGCGCTGCGGCACTGAGGGTTGCGGTTGGACAGAAGATTATCATCGCCGCTTTTGCGCTCACCGACGAGCCGATAACGCCTCGCATCATTCTGGTGGATGACCACAACCGGTTCGTGAAGTACCTGTAAGAAGGAGGGTGACCCTGGTTTGCAGGCAGTGTGGATTGTGCTCTTTGTGGCACTTGCCCTGTGGGTTGCATATCGCTGGTATGGTGGGTTTCTGGCGCAGAAGGTCTTCCGCTTGAACGATGATAACCCTACCCCCGCGCACACCGAGCGAGATGATGTGGACTATGTACCCGCCCCCGCGCCCGTGCTGTTTGGGCATCACTTCGCTTCTATCGCCGGTCTGGGACCGTTGCTGGGACCGGCTATCGCCGTGGTCTGGGGATGGCTTCCTGCCCTCATCTGGATTGTAGTTGGCAGCATCTTCGTGGGCGCGGTACACGACATGGGCTGTCTGGTGGCTTCCGTGCGCAATCGGGCGCGTTCTATCGCCGACGTGACCGCCGACGTGATGGGGCATCGTGCGCGTATCCTGTTCTTGCTGTTCGCCATCTTCGCGCTCTCGCTGGCGATGGGCGTGTTCGTAGTGAATATCTCCATGCTGTTCGCGCCCGGAGCGGGGTCTGCTGAAGGTGGACACGTGCCGGAGGCGGTGCTTCCGAGTGTCATGCTCATCCTGATTGCCCTGGTGGTAGGGACTCTGCACTATCGCCTGCGCACTGCCCTCACCCCGCTGACGGTGCTGGCGGTTATCGCCAGTCTGTTCTTCGTGTGGGTGGGGGTGCAAATGCCCATTACCAGCGTCGCGGGCGCGTCGCTAACACCAGAGCGGTGGACGTATGTGCTGATGGTTTACGCTTTCGCCGCCTCTGTGTTGCCGGTGTGGCTTCTGCTTCAGCCGCGCGACTATGTGAACTCGTTCCAGCTGTATCTGGGCATGATCCTGCTGTTTGTCGGCACGGTGGTGGGCAATCCGCGCATCACCGCGCCAGCCGTCAACACCTCGGCGTCTTCTCTGCAACCGCTTTTCCCCATGCTGTTCATTACGGTGGCATGTGGGGCGGTTTCGGGATTTCACTCGCTGGTGGCGTCGGGCACTACCTCCAAGCAGATTGCCCGGGAAAGCCATGCCAGACCGGTGGCGTTCGGAGGGATGCTGACCGAAGGCTTGCTGGCGACGCTGGCGTTGATAGGCGTCTCGGCGGGAATGGGCTCGTTTGCCGAGTGGTCCGCTCGCTATGCCGACTGGAAGAGCGCAGGCACGCACGCTCTGGCGAACTTCGTGCACGGAGCCGGCACCATTGTCTCCTTCAGCGGTGTGCCGCTGGAGCTGGCAAAAGTGTTTGTGGCTACCGTGGCGGTGGGCTTTGCGCTCACCACGCTGGACAGCGGCACCCGGCTCATCCGATACAACATTCAGGAACTGGGCGGGGCGTGGCGGCTGACGGTGCTTCAGAACCCGTTGGTAGCCACAGCCATTGCAGTGGGATTCATCGGAGGATTTGCACTTATGCGCTCTCCCGACCCGGTAACGGGTCAGCTCAAGCCGCTCGGCTCCATCCTGTGGCAGCTGTTCGGCACGTCTAACCAGTTGCTGGCTGGGTTGTCTCTGCTGGTGGTGTCGCTGTACCTGCGTGCGCTGGGGCGGTCTACGGTGTACACCGCTGTGCCGATGGCTTTCATGCTGGTGGTCACCATCAGCGCTCTGCTGTGGAGTATGTCCAGCTTCTGGAAGCAGGGAAACTGGCTGCTTCTGAGCTTCGCAGGGGTTATCCTGGTGCTGGCGATATGGCTGGTCAAGGAGGCGATGAGCACCATTCGCCAGCCCCAGGTGGCCTATCAGGCGGTGCAGGTGGAAGGCGGAGATTGATAAAAAATACAAAACAAGTATTCTTAACGGCTTTTTCGCAAAAAAGGAGCCGTACCCCTTGTTTTGGCACGAATCTTGCACTATAGTAGTGTACGGGTATGATACGAAAGGAGGATGGATAATGCGGAAGCTAAGAAGCGTTCTGATAGCGGTGCTGGTGGGTGCGGTTACCGCACTGCCGGTGTTTGCTGGTAGCCCAATTCCAGAGCTGGAACCGAATGATACTTTTGGCAGTGCCCAGCTGATAGCCCGTACGTTATTTACCCCAACGGGTTCGGTGAGCATTCTGGGTTCGGTTGCACCTGGTGATGTAGATTACTTCCAGATACCCTTGCTGGCAGGAGATTTCTTCGCAGCGCAGCTGGTGATAGTTCCCGGCTCGCTGAGCAATTCCAGCGCACTGGGCATTTTTGACCCCTCTGCAAACTTTGCTGCTTACGACCTGTACGCGCCCAATGTGCTGTCTGGCCTTATCTACAGCAACGGCAACTGGCGAGTGGCGGTAAGTGGTTATCCTGACGTAGGCGCCACGTTCCTCGGAGACGACGGGATCCCATTCAACGGCACACATTCGCAGAACATCAAGTATCTGCTGACGCTCAGCCTGGTGCCGGTGCCCGAGCCGGGTGGGTTGCTTGCTCTGGGCACGGGTATTGCTGGGCTACTGGGTTATTCGGTACGGCGACGCCGTGCCGGCTAGTCCCCGCCTGCGCAAGCCTCCGTATTCCACAACAGCCCGCCATCCGGCGGGCTGTTTGGCTTTGGGTGGAGCAGTCTTCCCTAATTCCCCTTCTAAAAGTATGTCCAAATTCCGTCTTCTGGGTGTCTTATCCCAATTCCTATACCGGTTGCAAAAGTCCCCATGTCCCTATCTACGCTGGGAAGGAAGAGTGCGATCTCTACCTCGCGCAGCCTATCGCGCAGTGATGCCAACAGCCGATCCGACGGGTCCTGAGCGATCGATTGCTCAATCGCGAAGGCAACGTACTGCAATGCCCGTTCATAAACTTCTCCAGACAGGCGCGACAGATCCAACCTTACCATCTCTCCGCGCTGATACTGTTGCCTTTCTTCAGGGGTCAATGCAGACAGCAAATCGGGCAACAGCTCGTCCGACCGTTGCCAGCGTTTCGCCAGTGGATACTCTTCCAGCATTCGCTGGAAGGCATCCTTTCGCGCCTCTTTTTGCTGTTGAGTAAGCAGCAGCTTTGCCTGCACGGGCGTCTGTAATAGCACAGAAATGGCTTCCAATATCTCACCAGGTGGTGCCGAATCCCAGTAGGCGAACACGCGCTTGTTGGCTACTTCTGCATCTACTTCAATCTTCCAACCCGTTTGTTTCTCGAACTGCTCGCAAAGCTGTTTGATTGAAACATCGGATGCACGTATGGTGACTCGCATAGCGCCTGTTTCCTCTTTTTTGACGCGCACGTCCAGCTTAGCGTTCTGCCAGAATAGCGAGTCGAAAATTTGCTCTGCGCGCCTTTCGTTGAACTGGACGTATGCGTCATGAGAATTAATGACAGGTCCCGATCTCATTAAGACGAAGGTGTTGCCTATTTGAACTGCGAGATTGCGACGATATAATTGCAGGATCGTTTGTAGATTTAACGACTGGAGCATGCTTGCTTCACGCCAGACTGCGGATGAATGCTCGGTAGCATAGTAATCCGCCAGTACATTGACTTTATTTTGCCTGGCAAATCGCTCCAAAATCTCTGTGATGTGAATAGGGGGCGGCTCCCGCCGGTCAGAAACGTCATCTCGAGACTGAGCCCAAGCGACATTTATCGCTAAGAGCAGAGAACACAGCAGGATGCCCTTTGGCAACCATGCCCAGCGTCGATGCACGGTTCTCACCTCCGGAAAGAGTTATGGAACCACGTACACTGTCTGAATAACCTGCAGCCAAGGGTCTTTATAGATATCTGTGTTCGGGCGAAGATTCTCCAGATAAAAGATGTCTCTGAAACGCTCCCGTTGGGTTACCAATCGTGCGCGCGCTCCGATGAGGTAGCGACGTGTACCATCCTGCCCCTCGAACCTTTGTGACCACCACCTTGGGATGGACGCAGTGGAATCATACCATGCATAGCAAGTAGTATCAAGCACCAGCATCTGCTGTGGTGGAAAGCCCACCAGTACTGTATCCATGTCACGTTGGTAGAGGACATACTCACCCCACTGGTTGCTGCGAAACTCCACCGACTGCTGCTCAGCTCCTCCTGTTTGCGTAGGGAGATATCCAAAGTACTGAGCCGTAGCCTTCCCGGCGAAGATGCTACTGATTGCAACCACAAACAAACCGATGACCGTTAGGCTACGCATTGTTCTTTACCTCCTCTCCTATGTTTTGCATCATTATATCTCGAAAAAAAAAGAGTCAACCCCCTCAAGAAGGTAACGTATAGGAGTTACGCAGTTGGGAAACCACTTCTAGTAACGCGATGCAAGGTCACATAAACTGTCATTCTAATCAGAGCGAAGGGGGTTAAAAACGAGATGCTTCACTGCGTTCAGCATGACAAGACAAATGTCCATCATGACAAATAAAGGCTGTCATTCTGAGCGGAGCGAAGAATCTCAACTTTCCGAGCAATCAGTAAGCAAGCTGAACCCTTCGCGAACACACCTCAACTGCGTAACTCCTATAACGTATATATTCTGAACTTAACAACTTCATAAGAGGACTTGCATAACCCCTCAGCAACGCCCTTCTCCTTGACGTGAAACAGCCCCACCTGACATCCCCGCAGGCGGGGCGGGAGTGTCCCCCTGCTTGCGGGGGGACGACAGGGGGGGCTAACGACACCCCTCCTACAGCAAACCCCTCTCCCAGCCTCTCCCCGACGCGGGGGGAGGCGAATCTGGGGGTTAGGTTCAAACGGCTCGGCAGGAGCCTTGCCCTCCAGGGAACGACGCATCCGCCCAAATTGGAGGGCAACCCCCGGTGAGCCGAATCTCTCTCGCATAAAAACATCTTTAACAACCAATTTCCCAAATTGTCCCCAAAAAGTATTGACAAACTCTCCAGAGGTGTGGTATAAACTATGCACCAATCGCAAGTTTGCTGGACAAGTTCATACCGGGAACGCGTTGAAGAGGAGTAGTAGGCGGACGGTGGACTTACAGAGAGCTGCCGGCTGGTGCGAGGCAGTAGACGCCCCTGCCGAAACTCGCCTCGGAGCAGAGAGGCTGAAAGAGCGGAGGTTTCGAGTAGGTCTCTCCGGGTGCGCCCGATATCGCGCAAAGAGTGGCTCGCGCAGCCGATAATTAGTACGGTTTACTGTATCCGCCCAATGGCGCGAGCAACAAGGGTGGTACCACGTGAGGTCATCCAGCCTCTCGTCCCTTGGGGGATGAGAGGCTTTTTTGATACTAAGGCTACACAGAGGGAGGTCGTTTGCAAAATGGCAAAAATGTCTGGAGCACAAATCCTGCTGGAGTGTTTGAGGCAGGAAGGCGTGGAGTTCATCTTCGGCTACCCGGGCGGAGCCGTTCTGCCCATCTACGACGCGCTGTACGACTACCAGGACATCAAACACATCCTTGTGCGGCATGAACAGGGCGCCGCGCACATGGCGGATGGCTACGCACGCGCGACGGGAAAGGTGGGCGTCTGCCTGGCGACAAGCGGTCCGGGCGCAACGAACCTGATTACCGGCATCGCCACCGCGCAGATGGATTCCATTCCCATCATTGCGCTGACCGGACAGGTGCGCACCACCTACATCGGTAAAGACGCCTTTCAGGAAACCGACGCCATCGGCATCTCCATGCCTATCACCAAACACAACTTCCTGCTGAGGCGCACGGAAGACATCCCGCGCGTCATCGCCGAAGCGTTCTACATCGCACGGTCAGGACGCCCCGGTCCTGTGCTTGTAGACATCCCTCTGGACGTAAGCCTTGGCAAGATTGAGTGGGACCCATCGCAGTACAACCGGAACGTAGACATCCCGTCGTATCGCCCGACGTACAAGGGGCACGAGATGCAGATTCGCAAGGCGGCGCAGGCGATTAAAGAGGCGAAGCGTCCGGTGCTGTACGTGGGCGGCGGCGCGGTGCAGTCTGGTGCGCAGGCGGAGGTGACCGAGCTCTCGGAACGCACCAACATCCTGGTCACCACCACGCTGATGGGCAAAGGCGCCATCGACGAGAACCATCCTAACTGCTTAGGAATGCTGGGGATGCACGGCACCGCCTACGCCAACCACGCCGTGCACAACTGCGACCTGCTGATTGCGGTGGGCGCACGCTTCGATGACCGCGTGACGGGCAAGCTGGACCAGTTCGCCAAATACGCCAAGGTCATCCACATTGATATCGACCCCGCCGAAATCGGCAAGGTGGTGCACTGCGATATTCCGATTGTGGGCGATGTGAAGACCGTGCTTCGCGAACTGCTGAAGTATGTGGAGCCTCGCCCTGCGACCGAGTGGAACCGCCAGATTATGGAGTGGAAGAAACGCTTCCCGCTGATTTATCCGAAGGACGGGCAGATGCACGCCGAGTACGTGATTGACGAAATCTGGCGGGTGACCGAAGGCAACGCCATCGTGACCACCGGCGTGGGACAGCACCAGATGTGGGCAGCGCAGTATTACAAGGTGAAGCGACCGCGACAGTTCATCACCTCCGGTGGGCTGGGCACGATGGGCTTTGGTATGCCCGCGGCTATTGGAGTGCAGCTCGCCTTCCCTAACGAGAAGGTGGTGTGTATCGATGGCGATGGCTCCTTCCAGATGACCGTGCAGGAGCTGATGACAGCGGTGGTGTACGAACTGCCCATCGTCGTGGCGATTATCAACAACCGCTCGCTGGGCATGGTGCGCCAGTGGCAGGAGCTGTTCTGGAGCGAGCGGTACAGCGAGGTGGACCTGCAAGCCTCGCCCGACTTTGTGAAGCTGGCAGAGGCGTACGGCGCCATCGGCATGCGCGTGACCAAAGCCGAGGACGTCGAGCCAGCCCTGCGCGAGGCGCTCAGCCAGAAACACAAGCCGGTGATTATTGACTTCGTGGTGCCTACCGAAGAGAACGTGTACCCGATGATTCCGTCCGGGCAGAGTATTGAACAGATGATGCTTCGCAAGGACCTGGAGCAGTTACGGGCGACGGTAGACACCGACGGCGAAGAGTGGTCGTTCGCCGACCAGGACGCGATTCTGAAACAGTTCGTGGAACAGCCATCCAGGCAGTAAGGGAGTGCAAACACGATGGCAGGGATGAATGGCAACGGGAGAGAACACCAGCATACGATAACCGCGCTGGTGCAGAACCATCCGGGTGTGCTTGCGCGAGTGGCGGGACTGTTCGCCAGGCGAGGTTTCAACATCGAGTCTCTGGCGGTATCGGTCACCGAAAACCCGGAGGTCTCGCGGATGACTATCGTGGCGCGAGGAGATGACCGGGTGATTGAGCAAATCACCAAGCAGCTCAACAAGCTGATAGAGGTCATCCGCGTGGTGGATTACATCGAACACGCAGCGGTGGAGCGCGAGCTCGCGCTGATTAAGGTCAACGCCGAGCCGAAAGACCGCTCAGAGATTCTGCAGCTGGCGGAGGTGTTCCGCGGGCGCGTCATCGATGTGGGCGAGAAGACGTTTCTGATAGAGCTGACCGGCGGACCGGACAAAATCGACGCCTTCGCCCGCCTGATGGCGCCTTACGGCATCCGCGAAATGGCTCGGACGGGCGTTATCGCGATGGCACGCGGCACCAAAACCGCGTAATCCGGGAGGGTGGCGGTGCAGGAGATAGTCACCGCAGGGCAGGTTGAAACGCTGTTCCTTGCTCTGGCTATCGCCGGTCCCCTGATTGGGGCTGGCATCGGCTGGGTAAGGGGCAGGCGACCGCTCACCGGCTTGCTGTGGGGACTGCTCCTCACCGCCAACTGGCTCCTCTGGCGCATCTACAACGCCATTACCGACCGGTTGGGTCTGGACACGGTACGCAATCTGCTGGTGAACCTTGCCCTGTTCGTTGCGCTGGGCGCCATCGCGGGCTACGTGACCGCACTTCGCACAAGACGGGGGAACACATCCTATGCGACTGATACAAGCCACCGTCAGGAGCCGAACGGATAACGGCGTTTCAAAGTGGCATCTGGACGTGGAGGCAACGCCCGTTGGCGGCGTGTTACTGGGTGCGCTGGTGGCATGGATGGGCTGGAAAGGTTTGAAGTTGATAAGCAGGCGGCTGTGGCTGCCGGTGGGTGCGGGCGTTGCGGTGCTGGCTCTGCGCCGGATGGCTCGCTCAAACAAAGAACCCGAGGACTATCAGGAGGAGGAATAAACATGGCAAAGGTGTACTATGATGCGGATGCTGACCTCAGCATCCTGCAGGGAAAGACTATTGCGGTTGTTGGCTATGGAAGCCAGGGTCATGCCCACGCGCAGAACCTGCGCGATAGTGGCGTGAAGGTGATTGTGGGGTTGCGACCGGGCAAATCGTGGAACAGGGCGCAGGCGGACGGCTTTGAGGTATACGAGGTGGATGAAGCCACTCGCCGGGCGGATATTATCATGATTCTGGTCAACGACGAGTTTCAGTCTGCGCTGTACGAGAGTAAAATCGCACCGAACCTGAAAGAGGGCAGTGCGCTCGCCTTCGCGCACGGGTTCAATATCCACTTCCACCAGATTATCCCGCCGAAAACGGTAGATGTGTTCATGGTGGCTCCGAAGGGACCGGGACATCTAGTGCGACGCATGTATACGGAAGGCGTGGGCACTCCCTGCCTGATTGCCGTACATCAGGACGCCACCGGCAAGGCGCGTGACCTTGCGCTCGCCTATGCCAAAGCGCTGGGCGGAACCCGTGCGGGCGTCATTGAGACCACCTTCAAAGAAGAGACCGAAACCGACCTCTTCGGTGAGCAGGTGGTGCTGTGTGGTGGCGCGACGGCGCTGGTCAAAGCCGCTTTTGAAACCCTGGTGTCGGCAGGCTATCAGCCGGAAGTGGCTTATTTTGAATGCCTGCACGAGCTCAAGCTCATCGTGGACCTGATGTACGAATCGGGCATCACCGGGATGCGTTACTCCATCTCGGACACGGCGCAGTACGGCGATATGACGCGCGGTCCGCGCATTATCAACGAGGCGGTTCGGGCGGAGATGCAGAAAATCCTGAAGGAGATACAGACCGGTCAGTTTGCCAAGGAGTGGATTCTGGAGAACCGCGCCAACCGCCCGGTGTTCCGCGCCCTTGCCGCCGCAGATGAAAACCATCCCATCGAGCAGGTGGGGCGGCAGCTGCGCGCGATGATGCCCTGGCTGAAAAAGCCCGCGGTCAAACCGGAAGATTTACAAAAGTAAAAGGACAGGTGATGCACCATGACTGGTGACGGGGTACGCATCTTCGTTTTTGATACCACCCTGCGCGACGGCGAACAATCTCCGGGCGCATCCCTGAACGTGGAGGAGAAGATCGAAATCGCCCGGCAGCTGGAACGGCTGGGGGTGGACGTAATCGAAGCGGGCTTCCCCATCTCTTCGCCGGGCGACTTCCGCGCCGTGCAGGAGGTCAGCAAAATCGTGCAGAACGCGGCGGTGTGTGGGCTGACCCGTGCAGTGCACAAAGACATTGAGGTGGCTGCAGAGGCACTCAAGCCCGCCAAACGCCCGCGCATCCATACTGGACTGGGCGTCTCCGACATCCACCTGAAGTATAAACTGCGCATGACGCGCGAAGAGGCGTTAGAGCGCGGAGTGGACGCGGTGAAGTTCGCCCGACGCTTCGTGGACGAGGTGGAGTACTTCATGGAGGACGCCGGACGCGCCGACCCCGAGTACATCTACCGCGTCATCGAGGCGGTCATCAACGCGGGCGCAACCGTGATCAACGTGCCCGATACCACCGGTTACACCGTTCCCGAGGAGTTCGGCGCGTTAATCCGGGGCATCATGAACAACGTGCCCAACATCGACAAAGCCATTGTCTCGGTGCACTGCCACGATGACCTGGGCATGGCAACCGCCAACACGCTGGCTGGGGTGCTGAACGGGGCACGTCAGGTGGAGGTGACCATCAACGGCATCGGTGAGCGAGCGGGCAACACCTCGCTGGAAGAGGTAGTGATGGCTATCCATACCCGCAAGGACGTGTTCAAGAACATGTACACGGGTATCAACACCACCGAAATCTACAAAACAAGCCGACTGGTCAGTACCCTGACGGGCATTCTGGTGCCGCCGAACAAAGCCATCGTGGGCGCCAACGCCTTTGCCCATTCGTCGGGCATCCATCAGGATGGCGTGCTGAAGGAGCGCACCACCTACGAGATTATCGACCCGCGTTCGGTGGGTATTACCGAGAGCAAAATCATCCTCACCGCGCGCAGCGGACGGCATGGCGTGCGCCATCGCCTGGAAGAGCTGGGATACCGCTTCGAGGGTGAGCAGTTCGAGCGCATCTACGAGCGGTTCCTGGAGCTGGCGGACAAGAAGAAGCAGGTGTATGATGAGGACCTGGAGGCTCTTGTCGCCGACGTCGCTTCCACGGTGGTTCAGACCTACGAGCTGGTGCACGTGCAGGCGCTGGCAGGCGACAAGGTTGTGCCCACCGCCACCGTGAAACTGCGCCACGCCAACGGCGAGGAGCACGTCGCCACCGCTACCGGCACGGGACCGGTGGACGCCGCGTACAGCGCGATTAACAACATCGTGCAGGCGCCCAACGAACTGCTGGAGTTCACCATGCAGGCGGTGACCGAAGGCATCGACGCGATGGCGGAGGTGACCGTGCGTGTGCGCGGACAGGAGGGCGACGTGTTTACCGGCAGGGGTTCTGCCACCGACATCGTGGTCGCCAGCGCGAAAGCCTATGTGCAGGCGCTGAACAAACTGCTGGACAGGCGTTCGGGCGTGCGCCGCACGGCGATAGCAGAAGAACTGGAACGGATGTAGGCATGGACTACTGGCAGACAGTACTGGGGATGATGCAGGTGTACGTGCCGTCGATCGGTCTGTTCTTCCTCGGCGGCATTGTAGGGCACGGCGTCGCCGACCGGCTGGGCTTCACTCTGCGGGCGGAGTGGACGCGGTGGATGACCACGCTGTACCTGTTCAGCCTGCTCATCCCCCTGCCTCTGTGGGTAGAAGGCTCGCTCTTTTACGGTCGCCTGTGGCTGGTGTATGCACTGCTATCTCTGGCTATCGGCATCGCCAGGGGATTGGCGTTTCCCGACCGGGAACGGTTGCAGAAGCAGATTCAGCAGAGGGTGGAACACGCCCAGCAAGCCATTGAACGGAGCCTGCAACAGCATCGGGAAGAGGAAAAACAGGCTGTTCCCAGAAACTTTGCAGTTAAAGCAGGAACACGAGTTAGGCATGTTTAAAAGGAAGGGGAACATACAGACACTGGGTGAAAGGAGGAGCTATGTACTCACGCGACGCATGGAAGTACGAACGGGGGATACTGGTGCGTCAGCCACCTCTTCGCGTGAGCATCTTTGTGGACGGGGCAAATATGTACTATGCCCAGAAGCGACTGGGCTGGTTCATTGACTTCCGAAAAGTGCTTCACTATTTTGGACCAGCACAGGGCAATATCATCAGTGAGGCGTACTATTACACCGGCGCGGACAGCGCCACTCTGGCAAGGGATATTCGGTTTCACGAGTATCTGATGTACTCGGGCTATATCGTGCGTACCAAAAACATTAAACAGGTCATTGATGACACCACGGGCGAAATTGTCGAAAAGGCGAATCTGGATGTTGAACTGGTTATTGATATGTTCAACACGCTGAACCTGTTCGACATGTGCGTGTTGATGAGCGGAGATGGCGATTTCGAGCGTGCGCTGGAGCTGTTGCGCTGTAAGGGCAAGCGGGTGGCGGTGGTGGCTCATCCCGAGATGACTGCCCGCGAGCTGCGCAACGTGGTCGGGCGCAACTATTTTGACCTGCGCGAGATGGCTCCGCATATCGCCCGTACCGACAGGATGCCCGAGTACGACGAAGCGATGGTGACGACACGCGAATATGTGCCGGAGGAAACTTCGTAGCCGACGATGCTCAGGATTCGTTCGGGATACGCCCTGCGAGAAGAGGCAGGTTGCCGACTGAGACGCGGTTTCGTGTTCACAGCGAAGCCTCGCACGATGCCGCGTCTCCTCCTCCCCTGTAACTGGCTTTCCGCCAGCGAAGCCGATACGGAGGTTGATATTTGACGCCTCGCACTGCTTCAGTGCGTTCCACATCTTGTGCGCCTTCATTCTTCACACTTTTCTTCTCTTAACTACAGTACAGTGCAGGAGGTTCTGGCAGTGAAAAAACGAATCGCCGTCCTGCCGGGCGATGGCATCGGCACAGAAATCGTTTCGCAGGCTCTGCGGGTGCTTGACCGCATTGCCACTCTGTATAACGTGACATTTGAATATCATCATGCGCTTGTGGGCGGCTCTGCCTACGACGCCACAGGGCATCCCCTGCCCTCCGAGACGCTGGAGATTTGTCGTCAATCCGACGCCGTGCTGTTCGGCGCGGTGGGCGGTCCAAAATGGGATAATCTCCCCCCCAACCTGCGCCCCGAGGCGGGTGCACTACTGCCTCTGCGCAAGGAGCTGGGGCTTTACGCCAACCTGCGCCCTGCCCTGCTCTTCCCTGCGCTGGCGGACGCTTCGCCGCTGAAACGCGAGGTGCTGGGCGACTCGCTGGACATCCTGGTGGTGCGCGAACTCACCGGCGGTATCTACTTTGGTCAGCCGAAGGAGCGCAGGGACGACGGACGCACGGCTGTGGATACCAGCATCTACACGGAGGCGGAGGTCGAGCGCATCGCGCATGTGGCGTTCCGTGCCGCCCGGGTGCGGCGCAAGAAGGTGGCATCGGTGGATAAAGCCAACGTGCTGGAGACCTCCCGACTGTGGCGCGAGGTGGTGACGCGCGTGGCTCAGCAGTATCCCGATGTGGAGCTCCAGCACGTGCTGGTGGACAACGCGGCGATGCAGTTGATTCGCAATCCGCGCCAGTTTGACGTTATCCTCACCGAGAACATGTTCGGCGACATCCTCAGTGATGAAGCGGCGATGCTTACGGGCAGTCTGGGCATGTTGCCTTCCGCCAGTCTGGGCGAGGGCACGTTTGGGCTGTATGAGCCGGTGCACGGCTCGGCGCCGGACATCGCCGGGCAGGGCGTGGCAAACCCGCTGGCAACCATCCTTTCCGCGGCGATGATGCTTCGCCACAGCTTCGGCATGGACGAGGCGGCGCGACGGGTGGAGCAGGCGGTGGACTCCGCCCTGCGCGAGGGATACCGTACTGCCGACATCTGGCAGGAAGGGTGTCGCCGGGTGGGTACAATTGAAATGACCGACGCGGTGCTGAAACACCTGTGAGGCGAAGGGCAATGAAGAAGGTAGAATGCATTATCCGTCCCATCAAAATTGATGAGGTCAAGGAAGCGCTGGAGGAAATCGGTATCACCGGGCTGACGGTGACCGACGTGCGCGGCTATGGTCGCCAGCGCGGGCGCACCGAGAAGTATCGCGGCAACACCTACACCATCAACTTCCTGCCGAAGCTGAAGCTGGAGGTGGTTGTGCCAGACGACCGGGCAGAAGAGGTGGTGCAGGTGATTGCCGAGGCGGCGCGCACGGGTGAAATCGGCGACGGCAAGATATTCGTCTCGGAGGTGGAAGAGGTCATTCGCATCCGAACGGGCGAGCGCGGCGAGTCGGCGCTGTAGCCTTCAGCGAAGCAGAGTCAGCCAGACCGACTGCGTGAGCGCACTGAGCAGGGTGGAAACGGTGACCACCTGCGAGGCGAACGTCTCCTGCGTTCGGTACTGAGCGGACAGAATGAATACATTGACGGCAATCGGCAAGCCCGCCGTGGCGACCAGCACCTTGCCAATGTCGGCGGACAAGCCGAACAGGGGAAGCAGAACCAGAGCCAGCAGGGGCGCAACGACCAGGCGCAGAGCGACGGGTATCGCCAGCAACGCCACCGATGGGCGACCGATGCCCCTGCCCAGCTGCGTGCCCAGCGTTAACAGGGCGACCGGCACCAGAGCGTTCGCCATGTAGTCCAGCGGTATCGCCAGCGGGGACGGTAATTTAACCGAAAAGGCATCGAGCGCAAGCGCGCCGACAAGCGCATAGATGACGGGAAGGCGTGTGATAGAGCGCAGGATGTGTGCACGCTGCGCCTGTCCGCTTTCCATTAGCAGGATACCGAAGGTGAAGGTCATCAGGTTCTGCACCAGAAAAATGACCGCGCTGACGCTGGCGTACCGGTCGCCGAAGGCGAGCAGTACAAAGGGGATGCCGTAGTTGCCTGCGTTGGTCAGCATGGAAGCAAGGAGAAGCACCTTGCGGTATGGGGCAAACAGGGGATGTCGGTAAATCAACAACGCCAGTCCAAAAAGCAGAGCGCTGTGCAACAGCACGAACAGGGCGATACTGCCCATCGTCAGCAGAGCCAGGTCTGCCTGGAGCATTTTGACGAACACCAGCGCAGGCACGAAGGCATAGAAGTTGATGCGCGTTAGCGTGGAGATGTCCAGAGTCAGGGCGCGTTCTAACAGCGCGCCCACGAGGATAATGAAGAAAATGGGGAAGATGACCTGCCAGAAGATGCCGAAGGCGCTCACATACCGCCTCCGGTAATCTCTCGCAGTTTCTGGAAGAAGGCACGTTTATGCTCGTCGTTAATGGACCAGTTAACCGGAACGGTCTGGAAACCGCTGAGGAGGGCGTAGTCTCGTTCGCGGGGCTTCACCGTCCAGTCCATGCGGCGGTCTTTGTACATACTGCCGTAGCCCTGGTGGTAGAATCCCCACGAGGCGTATTCGCTCAGCGCGGCTTCCAAGTTGTCCAGAAAAACGCTGTCCTCGTTGATCACGATAGGGCGGTGGCGCTTGCGATAAGCCTGCGTCTGGCGGATGCGCCGGATTTTGTCGCGCAGTTCCTCGGGCATACAGCCGTTGCCGTGCGGCAGGGTGAGGTCTTCCGCCTCCAGCCAGGCTTCGGTGGGTATCTGGTCGCCGCCGCCTGTGCTACTGCCCACCAGCAACCGCCTGCCCTTGTAAGTCACGTTTTTGACCATCTGAATCACGCGGTGGATGTTGTCGGGCTCCAGCACAGGGAACTGCCACCAGCTGGCGGACTCGTTGGCGACGTCTACCAGAATGTTGCGGTAGCCGGTGGACAGCAACCACTCGGTCGTGCGCACGGCGACGTCGTACACCACCTTCTCGGAAACGAATCGGCGGGCGTGTTTCACATAGAAGTAGTTCACAATCACCACCATGCCCGCTTCGTCGGCGGCTTTGAGCACGCGCAGAAGGCGGTCAAAATAGGGCTGTTTGAACCTGCCATCGGGCGTGAAAGCGGAGTTGACATATCGGTCGTATACCTCCGGGGTGTATACCGAACCGCCTCCCTGAAGCCCTACCGTCACCGCCAGAAGACCGTACGAGCGATAAACGGGAAGCATCTTACAAAACTCGTCGGTGTTGCGGTCGGGGTCCCAGACGCCGGTATCGGGGTACGCCCACAGGTGGCGGGTTTGCTCGCACTCGTCGTCAAAAATCGCCTGCACCATGCGCGAGTTAAACAGCAACCCTTCCACCGGCATCCCTTTGTAAGAGACGCCCTGGTAGGTGGGACGCCCGTTAATCAAAAAACGGTTGCCGTCAATCTGGACTTCCGTTTTCATGCCCGTCTCCGCTTAACATCTGAAGTACTATCTCCTTTCGCTGGCACTCGCACGTTAACCTGCAAAGGTCTGTCATCATCAGGAGGTTGGACGAATGGAAGGACGACGCATTGAAATCTATGACACCACGTTACGGGATGGTTCACAGGGTGAAGGGGTCAACTTCACCGTCGAAGACAAGCTGAAAATCGCCCAGCGGCTGGACGAGTTCGGGATGGACTACATTGAGGGAGGCTGGCCCGCCTCCAATCCCAAGGATTCCGAGTTCTTCCAGCGGGCGCGTTCGCTGAAGCTGTCCCATGCGAAGCTGGCGGCGTTCGGCAGCACGCGCCGCGCCAAACTGAAAGCAGAAGAGGATGAGAACCTGCAGGCGCTGGTAGCGTGCGAGACTCCGGTGGTTACCATCTTCGGCAAGAGCTGGGATATGCATGTGACGCACGCGCTAAAGGTATCGCTCCAGCAGAATCTGGAGATGATTTACGACTCGGTGAAGTTCCTGAAGGAGCGCGTGCCACAGGTCATCTACGACGCCGAACACTTCTTCGACGGCTACAAGCACAACCCGGAATACGCCATCAAGACGCTTCTCGCCGCAGAGGAAGCAGGCGCGGACATCCTTGTGCTGTGCGATACCAATGGCGGCACCCTGCCGATGGAAATTGCGCGAATCATGGAAGAGGTGAAAGCCCGCGTGCGCACGCCGCTGGGTATCCACACGCATAACGACAGCGAATGTGCCGTGGCGAACAGCCTGATTGCCGTGGAGCACGGCGCCATGCATGTGCAGGGAACCATCAACGGCTATGGCGAGCGCACCGGCAACGCCAATCTGTGCTCCATCGTCCCTGCGCTGATACTGAAGATGGGTTACGACTGCCTGAAGCCCGATTCCCTGCGTCACCTGACGGCGTTGTCCGGTTACGTGGACGAGGTGGCGAACATGCCGCACAACCACCGGATGCCGTATGTGGGGCGAAGCGCATTCGCGCACAAGGGCGGAGTGCACGTCGACGCCGTACTGAAGCACGAACGCACCTACGAACACATTCCCCCATCTGCGGTAGGCAACGAACGGCGCATCCTTGTCTCCGAGCTGGCGGGCGGCGCCACCGTGGCGCATCACGCTCAGCGACTGGGCTTGCAACTGGACAAAAGCACGCCCGAAGTGCGCAAGGTCCTGCAGAAGGTCGCCCATCTGGAAAACGAGGGCTACTCGTTCGAAGCGGCGGAAGCCTCGTTTGAGCTGATGCTGATGCAACAGACGGGGCACTACCGCAAGCTGTTCGAGCTGAAGGGGTTCCGCGTGATTGTGGAGAAGCGCGGCGATAAGGGCGAGGTGGTGACCGAGGCAACGGTGAAAGTGGCTGTGGATGGGCGCGAGATGCTGACCGTCGCCGAGGGGAACGGTCCGGTGCACGCGCTGGACAGCGCGCTCCGCAAAGCCCTGCTCGAGTTCTACCCCGAGCTGGCGCAGATTCGCCTCACCGACTACAAGGTGCGCGTGGTGAACGTCCGGGAGGGAACCGCTGCGAAGGTGCGCGTCATCGTGGAGTCCGAAGACGGCGGGCAGACATGGAGCACCACCGGCGTCTCCACCAACATCATTGAAGCCTCGTGGCACGCGCTGGTGGACAGCATCGAATACGGTCTGTTGACGATGAAAAAGCAGGATGCTGGGTAGACGGCTCGGCGAGAGGTTTACCTGTTATCCCCCTCTTCCAGCCTCTCCCCAACGCGGGGAGAGGCTTTTTCCATCCCGTTTGCTGAGAGGTCAGGCGGGGTGTCTGGCTTCCCAGAAGGTCTGCCTTCCGGTGTCCCAGAATCTTCCGCCCCCTTTGCGGAGTCCAATCCTGTGAGAACGGTGGAGGTGAGACACATGCCCAAACGGTTTGTCATCATTGGGGGCGGCGCGGTGGGTGTGTTCGCTGCGCTGGAGGCGACTAAAGGGGGAGCAGAGGTAACCTTGATTAGCGAGAGCGAAATCGGCGGCCGCACCACATGGGATAGCCTCGTTCCGAGCAAGGTACTGCTGACGGCGGCAGACACCCTGCGCGACGGGTGTTATGCTCAGCATCGCGGGGTGAACGTTCAGGCTTCCCCTGTCCATCTCGCCGACCTGATGGAGCGCATCCGCCAGCGCACCCGCCAGTGGGGTGAGCATCAGCGCGAGGCGTTACAGCAGGCGGGAGTGCAGGTGATAACAGGTGTGGCTTCCTTTGCAGACCCGCACAGGCTGAAGGTGCAGAGCGAGGGCGCCGGCGAGCAGGAGATAACCTTCGACCTTGCGCTGGTTGCCACCGGTTCAGTACCCATCTTTCCACCCAGCATGAAACCCGACGGCAAACGCATCCTTGCACCCCGCTTCGCCAGCACTCTGCAGACCCTGCCCGAGCGGATGGTGATGGTAGGCGGTGGAGTCACCGGAAGCGAGTTCGCCTACCTGTTCCGCACACTCGGTTCAGAAGTGACGGTTATCACCGATATGCCTCGTCTTCTGCCTCGCGCCGATGAGGAGGTTTCGAAAGAACTCGAACACGCCTTCCGCCAGATGGGTATAGAGATTCTGCTCTCCTCTCCGGTGGAGAGCGTGACCGCTACCGATGGGGGCGTACAGGTCAGGCTGGCAGACGGCACGGTGATAGAAGGCTCGCACGCCTTCGTTGCCATCGGCAGACGGGCGGACCTGGCGCGGTTGAACCTCGAATCGGCAGGGATAAAGACCGATGCACAGGGCGTTGTGGTGAACGAGTTCATGCAGTCGTCCGTTGGGCACATCTACGTCGCCGGTGACTCCGCCGGACCGCCGTTCACCCTCAATCGCGGCTGGGCGCAGGCGCGAGTGGCGGTGCGTCACGCGCTTGGCCTGGCAACTGCTCCCTTCCGCCCCGACCTGGTGGTGGAAGCGGTGTACACCCAGCCGCAGGTGGCACAGGTAGGCATCACCGAAGCGCAGGCACGCCAGCAGGGAATGGTAGTTCAGGTGCTCCGCGCCCGCTACGCCGACACCCTCAAGGCGCAACTGCTGGGCGAGAGCGAGGGGTTCGTCAAGCTGGTGGTGGAAAGGGCGACAGGCAGGCTTCTGGGCGGCGCGGCAATCGGGGCACACGCGGCGGACGTGCTGGCGCCGCTGGCAGCAGCGATGGCGCTGGGCGCGACGGTGGAGACCCTGGCGTCACTGTTCCCCGCCCATCCCACCATGATAGAGGTACTGCACGAGGCGGCGCGGACGTAGGGGCGACGGGGCTGTCGCCCCTACGGGATGATGGCTATCGCCTCAATCTCTACCTGCGCCCCGCGCGGCAGGGCGGAAACCTGCACCGTTGAACGCGCCGGTGGATTCTGAGGGAAGAACTCGGCGTAGACAGCGTTCACTTCGGCGAACTGTGTCAGGTCGGTGAGGAAAATGGTCGTCTTCACCACGTTGTCCAGCGATGTGCCCGCCGCCTGCAGAATCGCTTTCAGATTGTTCAGCACCTGTCGCGCCTGTTCGGCGGCGGTTGCGCCTACCATCTCGCCCGTCTGGGGATTCAGGGGTATCTGTCCCGACACGAAAAGCATATTCCCCGCCCGAATCGCCTGCGAGTAGGGTCCGATCGCGGCGGGGGCATCTGCTGTGCTGATGACCTGTTTGCTCATCCCATTTCCTCCTTTCGCAGGGGAAAGGTTCGCAGGGAGGGCAGGCAGTTCCTGCTTCGCCGTGCATCTGGTATAATCGGGGTATGCACGTAATCTTCCAGAACGCACAGGCGGTACTGTTTGACCTGGACGGCACGCTCGCCGAGACGGATATCGACTTCTCCAAACTGCGCGAGGCGACGCTGAAGCTGGTTGCCGAATACGGGCTGGACCCTCAGCCTTTGCAGTCGCTGGATGTGCTTGGCGCGGTGGAGAAGGCGGCGAGCGAGTTGCGCTCTGCTGGCAGACCCGAGCAGGCGGAGGAGTTTCGCAGGCGCGCGCTTGCCCGCCTGCAGGCGATGGAAATGGCTTACTGCGCGACCCCACGCCCGGTACCGGGCATGACCGACCTGCTGAACGCGCTGAAGGCAACGGAAGTGCGCATCGGCATCATCACCCGCAACGACCGACAGGTATCCCTGCGAACCCTGGAACAGCTGCAGATACCCTATGACCTGCTGGTCAGCCGCGACGACGTGCAGAAGGTTAAACCGCATCCAGAGCACGTGCTCGTCGCCCTGCAGGAGTGGCAGATTGCACCGGAGCGGTGCGTGGTGGTGGGCGATTACTGGATGGACGTGGAGGCGGGCAGGTGTGCGGGCTGTCGTACGGTGGGTATCTGGCGGCGCGACGTGCCCATTAATCCCTTCCGCAATCATCCGCCCGATGTGCTGGTGCGGGAGCTGAGAGAACTGCTATGACCCTCTCCATCCTTATCGTCAACTGGAACACGCGCGACCTGCTGAGGGCATGCCTGCGCTCACTGCGGTGCTATCCCCTTTCCGAGCCGATGGAGGTGTGGGTGCTGGATAATGCCTCGCGCGATGGCAGCGCGGAGATGGTTCGGCAGGAGTTCGCCGAGGTGCACCTGATAGCTTCGGAGAGCAACCTGGGCTACGCCGCGGGCAACAACCTGCTGATGCAGAAGGCACAGGGCGAATACCTGCTTCTGCTCAACGCCGACACAGAGGTCACCGAGGGGGCGCTGGATACCGCCGTGCAGTTCCTTCGCGAACACCCCGAAGCCGCAGCGCTTGGCGCGAAGCTGGTGCATCCCGACGGGCGTGTGCAGGCGTCGGTGCGAGGCTTCCCGGAACCCGAAGCGGTGATGTGGGAGTATTTGGGACTGGCGAGGCTGTTTCCCCGCTCGCGCCGGTTCGGGGCATACCGCATGACGTGGTTTACCTATGACCACATCGCCGAGGTAGACCAGCCGATGGGCACGTTCCTGATGCTGTCCCGCAGGGCAGTGGAGGAGGTGGGACTGATGGACGAACGGTTCCCCATCTTCTTCAACGAGGTGGACTGGTGCTACCGGGCGAAAAAGATGGGCTGGAAGATATATTTCCATCCCGGCGTGGTGGTCATCCATCACGGTGGGGCAAGTACCCGGCAGGTGCGCCCGCAGATGATATGGGAATCGCATCGGTCACTGCAGAAGTTTTACCAGAAGCACTACCGACAGCGGCTTCCCCTGCCGATATATGGGCTGATTCTGTGGAGCATTACCTGCAACGCCTGGCTGAGGACGCTTGGCAGAGGACGCGAGGGGTGGCAAAGTGAACGAAAAGCCTGATGTGAGCGTGATTATCGTCAACTGGAACACGCGCGACGACCTGCGCGAGTGCCTGCGTTCGCTTCACCCCTCCCTGCATCCGGGCGTGCAGGTGGAGATTATCGTGGTGGATAACGCCTCCTGGGACGACAGCGTGGCAATGGTGAAACGCGAGTTCCCCGAGGTAAAGCTGATTGAGAACCGGCTGAACGAGGGCTTTGGTAAGGCACACAACCGCGCAGCACAGGTCGCAAAGGGACGTTATCTGATGTTGTTGAACTCGGACGCCAAAGCGCATCCGGGCGCACTCAAAGCGCTGGTGGACTACGCCGACGCCCATCCCGAGGTCGGCATCGTCGCGCCCAAGGTGCTGAACCCCGACGGTTCCCTGCAATACTCCTGCCGACGCTTCCCCGTGTACGAGGCGGGGCTGTTTCGCAACACCTTTCTGGGACGGCTGTTTCCGCAGAACCGCTTTGTGCGCGATTACCTGATGACCGACTTTGACCACGCCCACACGATAGAGGTGGACTGGGTGTCGGGCTGTGCCATGATGATACGGCGGGAAACATGGGACCAGCTGGGCGGGTTCGACGAACAGTTTTTCATGTACTGCGAGGATGTGGACCTGTGCTGGCGAGCGCATGAAGCGGGCTGGAAGGTAATATACCACCCTGAAGCAATCGTCACTCACGCCATCGGGCGAAGCACCGACAGGGCGGTCAACGCGATGATCCGACAGTTTCACCGCAGTCACCGGCTGTTTTTTCAGAAGCACTACGCGCGCCGCCTGCCCATCTGGAGCCGGGTGCTCATCCCGCTGGGCTTGTGGCTGAGAGCAAACCTGCTGGTGGCGCGCAATCATCTGATAGCCATTCGGCTGAAGCTGCTGGGGAAGTGAACTTGCGGGCAGGTAAGGAAGGGGGAGCGACAGACCTAACCCCCAACCCCTTCCCTGCGAAGAAGGGGCGCACTGCCTCTCCCCGCGTCGGGGAGAGGTCAGAAGAGGGGTTTCAGTAGCGCAACCTAACCCCCAGCCCCTTCCCTGCGAGGGAAGGGGAGCCTGCCTCTCCCCGCGTCGGGGAGAGGACGGGAGAGGGGTTTTCGCTTTTTCAGGTGTTGTCAGCCCCCCTGTCGTCCCCCGCAAGCAGGGGGACATTCCCTCTCCTTGTGGGAGAGGGTCAGGGTGAGGGCTTTCCCGCCTGCGGGGAGGTCAGGTGGGGCTGTTTTGCTTCTCAGTGGGCAACCACAAGGGTTGCCCCTGCGAACGGTTCATCGGGAGATGCACCTCTCCCCGCGTCGGGGAGAGGTCAGAAGAGGGGTTGATAACAGAGTGCCATCATGAAGAAACGTTCGCGTAAAAAGGAAACCCAAAAAGAAGTCGCTCTGTCTACATGGCTGTTAGGGGCGATACTGGTGCTGGCACCGCTCATCACCGGTCGGCTGGAGGTGGGTGGTGAGCCGGTAGAGCCGTCCCTGCGTGGAGTGCTCCTCGCGCTGTTCACCACGGGCACCATGCTGTCGGTGGCGGTATGGTGCATCCTTCTGCTGGCGCTGGTTGCGCTGGTGTGGGAGGGAGTGCGCCAGCCGGCACTGGGCGACAGCGTGCCGCGAGAGGCGCGCGTGCTGGCGGTGCTTTTGCTGGTGTGGCTGCTGGTGTCGGTGTTCGCCTCCGTGTATCGCTGGGGCACGCTGGTCGCGTGGAGTTACTGGGTGGTTGCCATTGCGCTGGCATGGTTGTTCTCTCAGCGGCGCGGCGAGGCGACGGTGACGGTGGTTCATGCGCTGGCAATAGGGGGCACACTGGCTGCCGCCGTTGCCGTGCGCGAATACGCCCAGAACGTGCGCGCGGTGGCGAACTGGAGGGTGTTCGGAACATTCTTCAACCCCGACTTTCTCGCGGGCTACCTGTGTTTGACAATGCCGGTCACGCTGGCTATCGCTCTATCCACCCCTCCCTCTCTCCCAAACGCCAAGAGCATCCGCTGGCTGGCAGGCTTCGGTGCGTGGCTTCAGACAGGTGCACTGCTGCTCACCGGCTCGCGCTTCGGGGCGATTTGCGCAGTGCTTTCGCTGGTGGTGATGGCTGGTTGGATGGCGTTCAATCGCTCGTGGAGCCGCCAGCGTGCCGTGACGTTTGCGCTGTTCTGCCTGATAGCGGTGTTGACGGCGGTGCTGGCGGCGCGTCCACTCACCCAGCGAGTCACGGCACAGGCGGCGCAGGCAGAAAGCCACTCAGGAGGCTTTCGCATCTGGACGTGGAAGGGCACACTGAGGATGGCGAAGGCGAACCCGATACTCGGCACGGGTCTGGGAACGTACGAAATTGCCTACCCACGTTACGCCATCGTCGGTTTTACCCGCCTGGCGCACAACAGTTACCTGCAAATCAGCACGGAGGCGGGAGTGCCCGCACTGCTTTTCCTGCTGGGCACGCTGGGAACGCTGGCATGGGCGGTGCTCCGTCGGGAAAGGAACGCTTCCCATCAGGCAGGTGAATGGGACGCCCGCCCCCTGCGTGCCGGTCTGGCAGGTGCGATTGCCGCCGGGCTGGCACGTAATCTGGTGGACTCCGACTGGTCTATTGTCGCCTGTCTGCTTACCTTCTGGGCGGTGGTGGGGCTGATGCTGGCGATGTCCTTCGCGCCGGAGGAGGAACGTAAAACACCGACAAAACGGCTCTACTTCGCACACGCTCTGCTTTTACTTCTCGCCCTGCCTGTGCTCACCCTGCGGATGGCTGGTGCACTCAGCGCAAACAGGGCGAACTGGGACATGGCGCAGGGAATACCTGACGAGGAGGGTTTTCAACGCGCCCTGCGCTGGGAACCCTGGAACGGCGACCATCTGCTCAGCCTGGGAATGCTGTATTACGGCATGGCGCGGGCGGGGGATACTTCGCGGGCAGAGGATGCTGCACGCCTTCTTCGTCGTTCAGCACAGGTGCTGCCCATGTCCAAAACGTGGTATCACCTGGGCAACCTGTATCGCGACGTGCTCGGCGACCCTGCTAAGGCGATAGAGGCGTACCGCCGTGCACTGGAATTAGACCCTCACGCTCTGCGCGTGATGGCGGAGCTGGGCAGGACACTGGAACAAGCAGGCGACCTTCAGCAGGCAGAGGCGGTGTACCGGCGAATGCTGGATATTGAGGCGAGCGTCTTCAACCAGATACGCGCTATTCCCGAGATACCGGAGGTGGACTACGCCTTCGCCTACGCCGGGCTGGCACGCCTTGCCAGAGCGCGCAATCAGCCGGAAGAGGCGCGGAAACTGTGCGCACGCGCCCTGCAGATACTGGATACCGACCGTTCCGTGCGGGAGAACAACCCGATGGCGCAGGCTCTGTCCCGTCCCCCGGAGCGTGAGCGGGCGCTGGAGGCACTGCGCGAGGAATGTGCGCGTGCGCTGAAGGAGCAGCGGTGATGTGAGATGCCTGTGGAGTTCGCGCGTGCGTGGATGCTGTTACTGCTGGCGACCCTGCCCTTCTTCTGGTGGGTGCATCGCTATAGCATGGCGGCTCTGCCGCGCTGGCAGATGCGGGCATCGTTGTGGCTTCGGCTCCTGCTGGTGACGCTGATTATTCTCGCACTCGCAGGCATCCGCTGGGTGCGCACCAGCACCGCGCAGGCGGTGTTCTTCGTGGTGGACGGAAGTGCCAGTGTAGACCCGCAACAGCGCGAATCCGCCCTGCGTTTCATCCGGGATGCCGTGCGCCAGATGCGCGAGGACGATATGGCAGGCATCATCGTCTTCGGCAGCGACCCGCAGATAGTGGCTCCGCTGAGCAATCGGCTGGATGTGACGCACATCCCCCCAAGCAGCTCTCCTGAAATGACCGACATCGGGCGGGGGCTCAGCCTGGCGCTCGCCGCCTTCCCCGAAAACGTGGGCAAACAGATTGTGCTCTTCTCCGACGGCAACGCCAACGCAGGCGACACGGTTGCCCAGGTACTGCAGGCAGCGGGACGAGGCGTGAAGGTGCACGTGGTTCCCTTCCCACGCGAGGTGCGCACAGAAACACTGGTAGAACGGGTGCAGACCCCCACGCTGGTGAAGGAGGGCGAGCCGTTCAACCTGCGCGTGTGGATAATGTCCACCCATCGGCAATCGGCGGAGCTGGTGCTGTTGCGCGACGGTCAGCCGGTGAAGAGTCAGGCAATAGAGCTCAAGCCGGGCAAGAATCTGGTGCAGATGTCGCACCGCGAGGACACCGCCGGGCAGTACCGCTATCAGGTATCCCTGCTGGCATCTACCGATACCTATCCCCAGAACAACCGGGGCGCGGGCTATGTGCGGGTGCAGGGCACGCCGCGCGTGCTGTACGTGACGGGCGACGGCAGACCCAGCCCCTTCGCGCAGGCGGCGCAAACCCAGCGCATCCGGGTGGAGGTGGTCAGCCCCTCGGGGATGAAGACACAGCCCGCGCAGATTCAGGCTTATGATGCCGTTATCCTGCACAACGTGCCCGCTTACGAGCTGAGCATACCGGCGATGCGCGCCCTGCAGGTCGCCACGCGCGAGCTGGGCGTAGGGCTTGGTATGATTGGCGGTGAGGACAGTTTCGGCGCGGGAGGCTACTTCGAGACGCCTGTGGAGGAGGTTCTGCCCGTGTCGATGGACGTGCGCAAATACCATTCTTTCCCTTCGGTTGGCATTGTGCTGGTGGTGGACGATTCGGGCAGTATGGCAGCGCCGGAGGGCGGAACGACCAAGATGGAGCTGGCGAACCGCGCTGCCGCCACGGTGGTGCGGCTCCTAACGGCGCAGGATGAGGTAGGCATTATCGCCGCGGGTTCCGACTGTCGGGCGGTGGTGCCGATGTGGCGCGTGGGCGAAAAGAAGGAAGAGATCCTGCGTGCCATCGCGGCATTCCAGCCGGGCGGCGGTGGTATCTACGTGCGACCGGGCATGGAGGCGGGTGCGAAACTGTTGCAGCTCAGCCGTGCCCGCTTGAAACACATGATTATCCTTGCCGATGGCGACGACTGCGACGACCAGGAGGGCGCCATTCCTCTGGCGGCGCAGTTGCGCAGGGCGGGTATCACCGTGACGGTGGTCTGCTTTGGACACGGCAAGGATGAAGCCTTCCTCCAGCAGCTGGCGAAGGCGGGGGGCGGACGCTATTACTTCACCGACCGCATGGCGAACCTGCCGCAGATTTTCACCAAAGAGGCGATGATTGCCAGCAAAGCGCAGTTCATTGAAGAACCCTTCTACGTGCGCTACACCGGCGACGAGATTGTGACGGGCATCGGCTGGGAAGGTTCACCGCCCCTGCTGGGCTACAACACCACCACTGCCAAGCCGGGCGCGCGGCTGGGTCTGCTGTCGCACAAAGAAGACCCCATCTTTGCGGTATGGCAGTATGGCGTTGGGCGCGGTATGGCTTTTACTTCGGATGGTTGGGCGAAGTGGTGCGCGCAGTGGGTGAAATGGGGCGAGTTTCCTGCCTTTGCCGCGCGTGCGGTGCGAACAGTGCTGCGCAGTCTGCCCGCTGAAGACGTGCGTACACAGGTCAACATCTCGGGAGGCAAGGGCTACGTGGCGGTGGACCTCCTGCGTGCACCGGCGGACAACAACAACCACTCGCTCTCCGCCAAACTCATCGCGCCCACCGGTCAGGTGGTGCCGCTGGTGCTATCGCAGACGGGCGCCACCCGCTACGAAGCCTCCTTTGACGCACGGGGCTACGGAACCTACGTTGTCGCCACGCAATACCGCCGCCCGAACGGCACCATCGGCGTCAGTATCGGCACGGACACCATCGCCTACTCGCCCGAATATCGCGACCTGAAGAGTAACCCCGACCTGCTGGAGCAGATTGCCCGACTCACCGGCGGCAAACAGCAGCCGCCGCCGCAGGAGATTTTCGGCTCACAGCGTGTGCCGGTGCGCGTGCCATCGGAAGCAAGCATTCCCCTGCTGTTCGTGGTGCTGTTCCTTCTGCCGATAGATATCGCCCTGCGACGCATCCTGTGGCAGGTGGACACGCTTCCCGAATGGCAGGAGGCATGGGCGAGGCTGACAGGACGCTTCCGATGGATACCTTCCGCCCGGCAGACCGCTGAGGCAACCTCGCGACTGCTCCAGCGCAAACAACGCCTGCGTGAAAAGTACACGCCGCCTCAGCCAGCAAACGAGCCGTTATCCACGCCGGCGGCAACAGACGAGAAGCCAGTCCCTCAATCCGCTACACCTCCCGCCTCGTCGGGCGAGCAGATAAGCCGCCTGCTGGACGCCAAGAAACGGGCGCGTGGACAGAAGTAAAATGCCCGCAGAGAAGCCTCTGCGGGCAGCAATCTGATACCCCCTACACGAGACTACTTGTACTCTGCCGCCACCAGAATGCCAGCGACCGTGCGGCAGGTATCCGGATTGGGCTGGCGACAGTAGCTCGAATCGAAGTCTTTTACGTTGTCGCCACCGGCAAAGGTTTTCTCACCTGGCCGCTGGAAGCAGTGCCATTTCCAGAGGTTACTTCCAATTGCCGAGGGGATGCGTGTCCACTTGACGTGTCCGTCAGCGAACACGAAGTGCGTACCTTTGAGATGGTTAACCAGCCAGCCGTACTGGCGCACGATGCCACAGGGCGACTCACTTGTTGGCACATCCCCGCCCAACGGGTCGCCTGGTGGAGCGCACCAGCACCGCACCAGCGCCCATGGACCGGTATCGGACTCGTAGTTGCGGGCATCCTGCAGCCAGATGGTCTCCGCAGGCACATCCAGGTCAGACAGTTGCCGCTGATAGGTTGCCGCAACGGCGTTGCCGTTGGCGTCGAGCTGAACGCCTGTCTGGAATACTGCGCCGTTCACCGTGTATCCTCGTGGGAACCAAATGTTCTCCCTCTGAAGGATACTGCAGAACGGGTCGTTGCGGTACCACGGCGAGCTTGGATGGCAGTGCGCCCATGTTTCGTCTGCCTGTGAGCCACGATAGGCATTCTGGGTGTCACCGAGCATACGCGATATTTGCGGGCGAGCGTTCGGGCACTCATAAATCTGCATGTTCTTGATGTACGGCAGGATGCGGTACTTCCAGTTGAGCACCACCGCCCCGGTTGGTCCCCAGGTCCGGTTGTGGGGGAAGGTTTCGTCGTAATCCTGCAGGTACATCATGATGCCCGTGCCCACCTGCTTGAAGTGGGTGAGGCAGGAAGCCTGGCGGGCTTTCTCCCGTGCCTGAGCGAACACGGGGAACAAAATCGCTGCCAGTATCGCGATAATCGCGATGACCACCAGCAGCTCAATGAGCGTAAAACCGCGCTTCACGACTGTGCACCTCCTTTGATCTGTTTGAATGTAGTTAAGGGCTTAACCCTATTCTTAATTATAAAACACCATACCAAACCCGTCAATATCTTTCCGCGGGAAAAACGAAAAATTTGGAGGTTACGTGGGTGAAGCACGGAAGGGTTCCCCTTTGTGAGCCAGCCTTCGGGGCTGAATCGGATCAACGGCATAGCAAGAGAAACCGGAACGATAGGAGGTCAGGGCAACAAAGGGAACGCGCGGCTCAGGACGAAAGCGCAAGCGGCGATAGAAATTGAGAGAAAAAATCGCCCTTACTCTATGTAGTCAGGTAAATTTGTAATATAATATTAGTGGGTGAATATTTCACCGAAATAAAGGGGGATATATCCAATGAAGGTCCGATGGTTGGTAAGTACCTTGCTGGCGCTGGGATTGATGGTGAGTGCACTTGCCACGCCCAAGTACTTTGTGGTGAGTAAAAAGACGTACCCTGCCGCACCGGAAAGTGACCTGACAAAGGCGAAATGCACTGTGTGCCACGTGAAGGGCAAGGAGTTGAACGTCTATGGCAAGGACCTGCAGAAGGCGTTGCAGGAGAAGAAGACGAAGGATTTGACCGCTGAAATCCTGAAGTCTATCGAAAAGCTCGACTCGGACAAGGATGGCGTATCCAACGGCGACGAGCTCAAGGCGGGAACCCTGCCGGGTGACCCCAAGAGCAAGCCGGCGGGCAAGTAGAGCAAACCGTGGAGTATCTAACAAGACAACAGGAGGAACAACCGATGAAGGTGACCAGACTGCTAACAAGCACCTTGCTGGCGCTGGGGTTGATCGCCGGTGTGCTGGCGTCCCCCAAAATGCAGGTGGTGTTCAACAAGACCTATCCTGCTTCCAAAGATAGCGACCTTGCCAAAGTGAAATGCAACGTTTGCCATGTGAAAGGCAAGGAGTTGAACGTCTATGGCAAGGACCTGCAGAAGGCGTTGCAGGAGAAGAAGACGAAGGATTTGACCGCTGAAATCCTGAAGTCTATCGAAAAGCTCGACTCGGACAAGGATGGCGTATCCAACGGCGACGAGATCAAGGCGGGAGCCCTGCCGGGCGACCCCAAGAGCAAGCCGGCGGAGACCAAGCCTGCCGAGTAGGAGCTTTTTCAGCAAAACACCTCATAGACCTGCAGATTGCGGCGCCCTGCCGGGCGCCGCTCTTTTGCTCTCTATCCCGTGCTTTGCATTGCCGCGGCGATACCCGCAATGCTCAGTAGAATGGCATCATGCCAGAGGTCCTGCTCCTCGCCGCCTGATCGCTTATCCCACCGGTGCAGCAGGGCTAACTGAAGCTTGCTCAAAGGCATGACCGCCGGGTTACGCAGTTGCACTGTACGGCGAACGACCGGCGCGTTCTGTATCAGCTCCGCCTGCCCGGTCACGCGCAGTATCCACTCTACCGTACGCCGGTACTCCTGCTCGATCAGGGCATGTAATCGCTGTCCGACCTCGTGCGGTTGGACGCGGGAGGCGTAGAGTCGCGCCGTAGGCAGGTGGGCGCGCACCAGCTCCAGCTGGGCGTTATCAATCACCATGCGGAAGAAAGACCATCGCCGGTACATCTCCTGCAGCAGTGCCACGTTCTCGGGCGACTGCGAGCCGAACCATTCCAGCGCACTGCCCACGCCATACCAGCCCGGTATCACATACCGGCTCTGCACCCATGCGAACACCCACGGGATGGCACGCAGGCTTTCCAGTCCCACCATGTCCCCACGTGGTCGGAACACGGGGCGCGAGGCGATGGGCAGGCGGCTGATGTGGGAGATAGGGGTTGCCTGCGTGTAAAACGTCCAGAAGTCGGGGTCTTCGTACACCAGCGCGCGGTACACCTGTAGAGATCGCTGCGCCAGACTGCTCAGCACCGATTGCCACTCTTCTGGGATGCGTTTTCGACCGTGCCCGACGGTGGCGAGCAGAACGGCGTTGGCAATCTGTTCGAGGTGGCGGTGTGCGATGGGCGCCAGACCGTAGCGGAAGGAGACCACCTCGCCCTGTTCGGTGAAGCGGATACGCCCGTTCATACTGCCCGGCGGCTGAGAGAGAATAGCCAGATTCGCTCGTCCTCCGCCCCGACCAACGGTGCCGCCTCTGCCGTGGAACAGGCGAAACTCCACTCCTGCCCGCTGGCAGGTTTGCGCCAGCCGAGCCTGCGTCTGATGGAGCCACCAGTTCGCCGCCAGATAGCCGCCGTCCTTACTGCTGTCGGAGTAGCCCAGCATAATCTCCTGGAACCTGCCCCGAGCCTGCAGGTGATGCCGATAGGCGCGATTGGCAAACAACTGCTTCATCAATGTATGGCAGGTGCTCAGGTCATGGATGGTTTCAAACAGCGGCACCACATCCAGGTCGCTCTCCATCTGACCGTCGCGCCAGCGAACCAGCCCCGCCTCTTTCGCCAGAAGCAGCACCTCCAGCACATCGCTGATGCCGTGCGTCATGGAGATAACGTATGCCCTCACCGATTCAGGGGAGATATAGCGCAGGGCATGTTTCACCACCTCGAAGACCTGCAGAACTGACTGCGTATGCGCCGAGCAGTTCCACTCGCGCGGAAGCAGCGGACGGGCGTTGCACAGTTCGCGGGTCAGCAGGCGCACCTTCTCCTCTTCCGACAGGTCTTCATAGCGTTTGCCACGTGGCAGTGCCTGCGCGGCGGAAAGAATCTCGTCGACCGCCTTTGCGTGCTCGTCGCTGTGCTGGCGGATGTCCAGCGTCGCCAGATGAAATCCGAACACCTGCGCTTGCGTGACCAGATTCGCCAGGACGCCCTCGTCTGCCAGGTCGCCAGCCCGGTTTTCGCGCAGGCTTCGCTGCATCAGGCAGAGGTCGGTTATCAGTTCCCGGCTGTGCTGGTATGCCGGAAAATGCGCTACGAAGGAGGGACCTTCGGCATGGAAGTCGGTCAGTGCGCTCAGGTGCTGTAGGGTGGCTTTCAGGCGCACCTCAATATAACACAGCTGAAGCGCGTAAGGCTCGTGGACGTGCCGGCGCAGGATGTGTGCAGGGAGCGCAATCTGCTCTTGGTACTCCTGCAGGGCAAGAAGCAGCTCCTCGCTGGCAGGGACCAGTCGGGTGCTCTGGGTGAGCTCGCGCCGCAGGTCGCGCACCCGGCGCAGATAGTGGTGCAGAATCAGCCGCTTGTGCATCAACAGCGTCCACCACGTAACCTCCGGGGTGACGCTCGGGTTGCCGTCGCGGTCGCCGCCCACCCACGACCGATAGCGGATGAAGGGTGGTATGTCGAAATCGGCGCCCGGGTAGGCTTCCCTCAACGCGGCACGCAGGTCATCTACCAGCCAGGCGACCACATCCAGGATGGTGTGCTGGAAGAAATAGAGGGCGTTGCGCACTTCGTCCTGCGGGGTGACCGCTGCGGAACCAAACTCGTCGGTCTGCCACAGAGCGGTGAGTGTGCGGCGGATTTCCCTATCGGCGATGCCCATAGCGTTCAGGGATAGGTCAAGACGTGGAGCGTCCGGGGGCAGGGCGCGTTGAGCCATGTGCTCGGCGATGCGATAAATCTTATCCAGTATCGAGCGTCGCCGGGCTTCGGTCGGGTGCGCGGTGATGGTGGGGCAGATATCCAGCCGGTACAGCAGGTTCTGCATCTCTTCCGCGCTCACCCCGCTCTCTTTCAAACGCAGTATCGCCTCACGTATCGACTCCGGGCGAGGCACACCTGTTGCCCGTACCTGCCGCTCGCGGTTCACCCGGACAATCTCTTTCTGCTCCACGATGTTCAGCAGCTGAAACAGCACCGCATACGCCCGCAACAGCCGATGCACAAACAGCGGGTCGCGCAGATCCGGAATGCGTTCCATCAGGCTCAGGGGGTCCGCCGTCTCCGATTCCTCATAGAGCTGGCGGGCGATGTGCACCAGGCGTTCTCCCTCCTGCGTGCTCAGCACCTCGCCCAGCAGGCGGTCCACGAAAGCGACGTCTTCACACATCGGCGGCGACAGCCCAACACATTCCGCCGATAGCCCTAGGAAAGCCTCCATGCGTACCTCCACAGCGTTACTGGTTTTCCATTATACCGCATCCATCGGCGGGTTATGCCAGCACAAACAACCCGCCCTCGCCGGGCAGTAAATCCGTTCGCAGGATGCGCCCCGCCTCCTCATACCGGGCAGGGCGTACCTGTCCGTCGTACTGGCTGAGCTCGCCCACCTCGCGCACGGTCGCACGCAGGCGAAGCACCACCCGGCGGCTCTCCTTGAACGAACGGTTGACCACCCACAGATAGTCCCTGCGGCGTCCATCCCTCAGCCAGCCAATCAGCACCTCCGGGCTATCGCACTCCGATACGGGCGACTTTGCGTCCAAGCCTATCGTTCCTGCAGGCAGGGGCGGCGTATGATACACTCCCATACTGCGCAGGCGCATCTGCACCCCGGCTACCGCCTGGATACGCTGGTGGAGGTCTTTCAGGATGGTGTACTTCGCCGACGGCGTGCCCTTCTCGTTAATGATGGCGTTGCGGAATCGCCACTGAGGGTCAAACGGCGGCGTCCAGTAGGTGAACCACAGGATACCTTTCGCGCCATAAGCCAGAGTGGTGTACGCCTGCCAGCGCAGGTCCGCCTCATCGGGGTCGCGATAGGGACCGTGAGGCACGGTCAGCACGATCTGCACAAAGGGCAGTTTTGCCTGCAGGCAGTGCCTGCGCACAATCTCTAGATTCTCGAAGTAGATGCCGCGTTCGCCGTTTTCGAACAGCGCATAGTGGTCCCAGCTGACCAGGGCGGGCTGAACCTCCTCGATGTAGCGTGCGACGTGTTCGTCGTAGGTTTTGGTGCCCAGCTGCTGTTCGTTCGCGTAGTTGGGAAAGAGGTTGACATAGGGCAGGTGCTTTGGGTCTTTCTTCAGCAGGTATCGGTTCACCGCCCCCAGAAGGGCAAAAGCGGAGGCGTTCGGTTCGTCCACCAGAAAGTAGCCCGCCAGCGCAGGGTGCTTCGCGTAGTCGGCAATCACCGCGTCGAGGTTCTTCTCGAAATCGGGGTCGTCCGGCTGTTTTGCAATTACCCTGCTGTCCCCAACAATCGCTTTCAGCCCCGTCTTCTGGCACAGGTCGAGAATCTGATGATTCAGCTCCCTGCTCCATGCACCACACGGCGGCAGCACCACGTTGAAACCGCACTCCGCGATTTCGTGATAGCGCTGCAGAGTGGTCTCTTCCGGTGGTGGAGCACACCAGAAGGACAGCATGAACCGCTTGCAAATATCCGGCTGAGACATCGGAGCCTCCTTCACGATAGCGCGTTTTACATTCGTATACGCGGTTTGCAGGGGGAGTCCTTTGTGGAACAGCCCTACCTGCAGGAGAAGCCCTCACCCTGACCCTCTCCCACAAGGAGAGGGAAACACGGAAAACCCCTCTCCCGGCCTCTCCCCGACGCGGGGAGAGGTGAGGCTCTCGTTCCCTTGCAGGGAAAGGCTGGATATTAGCCGCCTTTCACTATCAAATATTTTCTAATATAGTGCGCAAAAGACTTGATAATAGTAATATCAAGTGGTATAATACAGGTGAGAAAACGAGAATATCATACGCAGGAGGGTAGACCATGCGATTGGATAAATTGACCATCCGCGCTCAGGAGGCGGTGCAGAACGCACAAAGCATCGCTGAGCGCATGAATCATCAAAACATCGACGCCGAACATCTCTTGCTGGCACTCATTGACCAGACCGAAAGCATCGTGCCGACCGTTCTGCAGAAGCTGGGCGTGCAACTGCCCGTTCTGCGCCGGTATGTGGAGGCGGAACTGAAGAAACTGCCACAGGTACACGGCGCATCGGTCGCGTCGTACATCACGCCGCGCTTCAAGCAGGTGATGGACAAAGCCTTTGAAGAGGCAGAGCGCCTGAAGGACGAGTACGTCAGCACCGAGCACCTGCTGATGGCGCTGGTGCAGGACACGCAGGGCGCGGCGGGTCGACTGCTGAAACAGGCAGGCGTGACGCCGGATAGCCTGTATCAGGCGTTGATGGAGATTCGCGGCGGGCATCGCGTCACCGACCAGAACCCGGAAGAGAAATACCAGGCGCTGGAGCGGTACGGACGCGACCTGACCGACCTCGCCCGCAAAGGCAAGCTGGACCCCGTCATCGGGCGCGACGACGAAATCCGGCGCGTGATACAGGTGCTGTCGCGGCGAACCAAGAACAACCCGGTGCTTATCGGCGAACCGGGCGTCGGCAAGACCGCCATCGTAGAAGGGCTGGCACAGCGCATCGTGGCGGGCGACGTGCCCGAAGGTCTCAAGAACAAGCGCGTCTGGCAGCTGGACCTGGGCGCGCTGGTGGCAGGCACCAAGTATCGCGGCGAGTTCGAAGACCGTCTGAAGGCGGTTCTGCGCGAGATTCAGTCCGCCGAGGGGCAGATTATCGTCTTCATTGACGAACTGCACACGCTGGTGGGCGCGGGCGCAGCGGAAGGCGCCATTGACGCCGCGAACATGCTGAAGCCGATGCTGGCGCGAGGTGAGCTGCGCTGTGTGGGCGCCACCACGCTGGACGAGTATCGCAAACATATTGAGAAGGACCCTGCGCTGGAGCGACGCTTCCAGCCCATTCTGGTCAGTGAGCCTGATGTGGAGGACACCATCGCCATCCTGCGCGGGCTGAAGGAGCGATACGAGGTGCACCACGGCGTGCGCATCACCGACAGCGCCATCGTGGCAGCGGCGACTCTTTCGCATCGTTACATTGCCGACCGCTTCCTACCCGACAAGGCGATTGACCTGATTGACGAGGCGGCATCGCGCCTGCGCATGGAGATCGACTCCATGCCCACCGAAATCGACGAAATCGAGCGGCGCATCCGCCAGTTGGAGATCGAGCGCGAGGCTCTGCGCAAGGAGGATGACCCTGCCAGCAAGGAGCGACTGGAGAAGCTGGAGGCGGAAATCGCCAACCTGCGCGAGGAGAGCAACCGCCTGAAGGCACACTGGCAGCAGGAGAAGGAGATTATCTCGCGCATCCGCAGTATCAAGGAGCAGATCGAGCAGGCGCGCCTGCAGGAGCAGGCTGCGGAGCGTGAAGGCGACCTCGCCAGAGCGGCGGAACTGCGCTACGGCGTCATCCTCTCCCTACAGAAGCAGCTGGACGCCGAAACGAAGCGTCTGGAGGAACTGCAGAAGCACATGAAACTGCTGAAAGAGGAGGTCGACGCCGACGACATCGCTGAGGTGGTCAGCAAGTGGACGGGCATTCCCGTCTCGCGCCTGATGGAAGGCGAGATGCAGAAGCTCCTGCACATGGAGGAGCGGTTGCGCCAGCGCGTGGTTGGACAGGACCACGCGATTCAGGCGGTGGCGAACGCCGTGCGTCGGGCACGTGCCGGCTTGCAGGACCCGAACCGACCCATCGGCTCGTTCATGTTCCTGGGACCGACCGGCGTCGGTAAGACCGAGCTGGCGCGCGCCTTAGCCGAGTTCCTGTTCGACGACGAGCGGGCGATGATCCGCATCGACATGTCGGAGTACATGGAGAAGCACTCGGTGGCACGGCTGATTGGCGCCCCGCCCGGCTATGTGGGCTACGAAGAGGGCGGACAGCTTACCGAAGCGGTGCGCCGGCGTCCGTACAGCGTCATCCTGCTGGACGAGATTGAAAAGGCGCACCCGGAGGTGTTCAACGTGCTCCTGCAGGTGCTGGACGACGGTCGCCTGACCGATGGCAAAGGTCGCACGGTGGACTTCAAGAACACCGTGTTGATTATGACCTCCAACATCGGTTCGCACTTCCTTGCCGAGAACGCCTTCCTGGACATGCAGGAGGCGCGGATGCAGGTGATGGACGCGGTGCGGGCACACTTCCGCCCCGAGTTCCTGAACCGCATCGACGAGATTATCGTGTTCAATCCGCTGTCGGTGAACGAGATTAAGCAGATTGTGGACATCCAGATTCGCCTCCTGCAGAAGCGACTGGAGGACAAACACATCCAGCTGACGGTCACCGACGCAGCGAAGGAAGTGCTGGCGGCGGAGGGCTTTGACCCCGTGTATGGTGCGCGACCGCTGAAGCGCGTCCTGCAGAAGCGCGTGATGGACACCATCGCCACCAAACTGCTGGCTGGCGAGTTCGCCGAGGGCGACCATATCGTGGTGGACGCCCAGAACGGTGAGCTGGTGTTCACCAGGCGCGTGCAGGCAGAAGTGGTGGGGTAACACGCGGATAACCGCCATCGGAACACAGGGGGCAACCATACTGCAAAAGCTCAAAAAGATATGGGAAGAAACGAGAGAACTCGAGTTTAGACAAAATGAGGGGCGGTCCTGCTCTTGCACAGAACCGCCCTTCCCAAACAGCAAAGATGGAAAACCTTAGGTTCACTTACCGACCCATGGCTCTCATGGACACAGCGCATTTACCGGGTCGCAACAGGGATTTCCGTCTACCTCCTGGCATTGGTAAGCCTCCTGACAGCAGCGAATAACGGGGGGTGTCTGAGGAACCAGCGCAGAATCGTTGTTGGCAACGCTCGCGTTTGATGACCTCCCACCGCTGGGCGGCGCAGGCGGAAGAGGAGCAGGTAGCCAGACGCACTCCCACTCATCCCGCTGGCATGGCTTGATTTGATAGTTCGGCTCCGACGGATTGAGCCAGCATCCCCAGTCCCAGATGCAACAGTTCTGAGAACGCGTTCTAATCCAGCGAAGCGAACACTCGTCCGGGGGTGGGCAGGTGCTTTGACAGGCGTCGCCAAAATATTGCGGCGCCAACGTGCCCCAGCTTGGACCTCCTCCCTGCCCGGCATTGGTGGCAGTAACCCAGACTGCCAGCCCGGCAAGCACAACCCACACTGCGACCAGTCTGTGAACTCTGGAAGTCATTTTGCCTCCCTCCTTCTCCGGTAGATTGTTGGGGTAAAGGAACCTATCATGGCTTGTTCGGGCATACCTCTTTTAGTCGCCTGATATACTGCGCAGTTCTTCCCTCGGACTGACCGGGTAAAAACTCGTTCGCCCACTCCACATGCCCGTCCGCATAGGCGTACAGCCAGGGATGAGGGGCATGCCAGCGACAGATGAACCAAATCCGCTCCGCATCAGGAAGCGGCGCCCAACTGGGCTGGTCAAGCCTGCCCGAACAGTCCAGCTCGTTCATGAAGTAGAACGGACTGTAAGAACTGTGCACCCACTTACCATGCTTGGGTTTAAGAGTGCCGGGAAGCAACTCCCCCTTGGAGAAATCGGCAGGACAGAGCAGGACCGGTTTAATCTCCGGCTGAACCTTGTCCCAAGTGTTGTGCGCCACCAATAACGGCGGCGGTCCTCCCCAGTTCTGGTCATACATCTTCAGCGCGGTCACCAGCTGGCGCAGATTGCTGATACATGTGCTACGATGCGCGTATTTAGTGGCATACTGCACCCCGCTGATGGTTAGCGCCGCCAGCACAGCGATAATCGCCAGCACCACCAGTATCTCCACCAGTGTAAAAGCCAGCGGTCTTCGCATCTCAATCACCTCCACACCCTGTGCAACCTCCACATCCCCGTTCGGGGCGTCGTTTGTGTATACTCGTCGTCAGCACCATCGCTGCGGTGTGCACCCATGGTGAAGGAAGAAGCGATATATCCGCTCCCGGCGCGACATGGCAGGTTTTCCGATACTATCAGGATGTCTTATTATCGCAAGAAAGAGTTGTAACTGTCAACATTTGATGGAGGGCAAGGCTCCTGCCGAGCCGTTTGAACCTAACCCCCAGCCCCTTCCCTGCGAGGGAAGGAGAGCGATGCCTAGGGTGTGGAACTTTTCATCTTTGTGTTATGCTTACTGTTAGAGGTGAAAGATAATGAACCGCAAATACCGTTGCGTGGAGTATCTATACCACCAAGATTCAGGCTTGACGGAGCTATAGTGAATTGCCTTGCGAAGCCCCAGAAACCCAGCGACGCCGCACAGAAGAAGCCAACGCTACAACATACCCCACTACAATGAGCAGGGCTATAACATCTAAAAGAAAGTACTGGAAAAACTGCTGAAGGAAGCAACGCAATTCGCAGCGCGCGCCCTCCAGAGCGTTGGGCAATGTCTGGCATACCGCTTCACGAGCGCAAGACCGCAAAGCTTCATAAAGCCCTGTACCTGTCCATCACAATGCGGCAATAAACAGAAGCCCATGAAACGCTAACAGCACAGGATGCCCCTGCGGTTCTTGCAATTTGTCCCCGCCATTACCTGCTTGCATGTAGAGACCAATGATAAACAGCGCCCATGCGACTGCGAACGCACTGCCCAGCGCATTCATTCCACCGAGGTGCACAAGTATCGCACACAGTATCACTGCCCAAAAACCGAAAAACATGATAGGCGCCGCCCACCGCGCCTCGCTGTCGTCGCGAAAGACTGCTCGAAAAAGTAAGACCAGCGAAGCCGACCAAGCTATAGCAGCCGAGATGACAAAGTCGCCACCTGCTGCTCCCAAGCCTGCGAGCACTAATAGCCCCATTCCCACTTTGCTTTGCCATTCTGGCGACCAGCGCGTGTGGAAGTAACGAAAGGTGAACCCGACCGCCAAAGCGAAGGCGATAGAGAAATACTCCGATACAGGCCACGTTCCGAGCCGAGAATACAGCTGCTTGGACGGCGGGGACAACACGTATATTAGCACAAAGCACACTGCTGCAAAGGTATCCCTCCATCCTAGGCGAAGCATCATCAAGCCCCCCTCATTCTCGTAGAATATCCCTAAGCTTCACCCATATGCGTATAGCTGCTCTGCCCACCTTTACACACAGAGGACGGACTACAGGAACCAAACAGATACATGCACCGCATCCAATACATGCCACTGTGTCAATTGCACTCTGGCATGTTTTTGTTATCAAGCAATTAGGCATGCACCGAACAGGATTATCCATGCTGCTGCACTCGCGTTGACAGTCGTTCCAGTACTCATGAACACCAGTCCCAACCCACGCACACGCCAGCAGGCAAAGCATCCCTCCTATTATTCCACCCGCTCCTAGCGGTACGAGCGCCGGCCTCGAAAGAGCAAGGTCACGTTCCGGCTGAGTGAGAACTCTACTTACTGTCAGCAGGTCTTCCTCACTGGTACGAAACCATATCCACCTCCACGGCGTCTGCGCGCTGCCCTGCTCATATCTGATGACACCAAACAGGTCATACAGGTTGTTGCTCACCACCTGACCACTCCCGTTGGTTATCACTCCAGCTGTGCCGAACGGGTCAAAGTGATGCCACTCACTGTTTCGCCGAACCAGCGAAATGCCCTGCAAATACAGCGCACTCGTTGTCCAGCTGCCTCCCTCCAGCGGCTTCTGCTGCTCCACCAGCTCCCCAGCACCGCACGCCACACCGCACGGATACCGAGTCCACACCCCATTCAGGTAGTCCTTCCGCCAGCGACGACCGCCGTCAAACCCATACCCATACTCATACGCTATCTGCACGTTGCCCTCAGCAAGGATTTCAGCCGAAACAACCGACCAGACAAGAGAGGGGTTATGGTCAACGAAGGGAGTGACAGGGGCTGCTCTTGCCCCGTCCTTCGTGGAAGAGACTGCAAGAGATATGGAATCTGCGCTGACAGAGAGGCAATGCCACACTTTTCAGCACCCTCAATCAGCAAGTGTTTTGGCTCTCCCAAACCGACTGCGGGAGCTGTGCTACCTGTTTCAGATATGGTATAGCAGGTATGTTTATCAGAGTCAATAGATTTTGGGGTGTTCGGGAGAGATTTCTCGGAAAAATCTTTCCGTTCAGGGGCGCATCACCTCTCCCCGCGTCGGGGAGAGGCTGGGAGAGGGGTTTTACCCCGTGTTGCCCTCTCCTCGTGGGAGAGGGTCAGGGTGAGGGCTTCTTTCGACACTCCTCTCCCCGCGTCGGGGAGAGGGCGGGAGAGGGGTTCCTCCCTGCCTGCGGGGAGGTTAGGAGGGGCTTTCTTGCGGTATGGTAAGCCCCCGTGTTGTCCCCTCGCAAGCAGGGGGACAGTCCCTTTCCGCCTTCGGTGAGTTCAGGTGGGGCTGTTCGGCATTGGAGAGGGCAACCACAGAGGGTTGCCCCTACAGCATCCCTTGGAGGGCAAGGCTTCCGCCGATCTGTTTTTCCCTCTCCTCGCGGGAGATGTCCCGACTTTTGAACTTTTAGCTGAACACCGCCCCCACGATCCCCCCAAAGCCTTGCTTCATCATCTATCATAACCATTCAAACCCCCAGAAATCTACCCAAGAACACCGCAATCCCCTCTTTAGCCTCCACCAGCCAAGCCACTAATCCTTCAGCCATTTCTACCCAACTCGCCCCTTCACGCACACAAACCGTGCCAAATCCCTCACCAAACGCATTCCATACCTGCATGCCCAGAACACGACACCGATCCCCAGTCTGCCAACGAACACTCCCACTCCACCAACATGACACCAAACGAACACTTCTCCCCACACCTCACACACGCCGGCCACTCAAACCTAACACCCAATACCACCAGCAACCTATCCTCATGCCCCTGAGCATCCATCTTCGCATGAACCGCCACTATCCCGTCTAACGCCGCCTCTACCTTCGAACGACGGCTCCTCGCAGGTGCACGCGAAGCACGCGCCGAAAACGCCGCCAGACACCCCAGCATCACACATAGCCGATAACCACGCTTGGAAAGAGGCGTCAACCAGCCAAAGGAGACGAAACGCTGCATCCACTGCAAACCCTGTTTTTCAAATCGGCGGATGCATTCTCCGACCAGTCCACACCGAAAACGGTCGAGCTTAGTCATTACCAGCGTTCTCGGCATACATCGAAATTAGCCCACAAAGTATACCTGAGATTACTAACCGAGCATTCCGGTCGATTTCCACCAAGCCTTTTACTGATTTTTTGGGAAAACATCACACTAATCCCTTGACATAGAGAAGAGTTTAGGATACAATTGAATTTGCCAAAACGATTTTCCTATAAGTCGTTGTATTTTCCAATACAATATGCGCATCAAAGAGTTCGCCAAACTAATAGGAGTTTCTCCGACCACCGTGTCGCACGTGTTGAGTGGTAGAGGGCGAGTTAGCGCCAAAACACGCGAGATGGTGCTTCGGCGCATGAGAGAACTGGGGTATATTCCAAACCCCCACGCTCAGCAGCTCGTCACGGGACAAAGCCACATCATTGCCCTCCACCACACCGACCAGGAAATCCTTTCAGACCTGTTTCTCACGGACTTTGCACGAGGCGTTCAGTCTACCCTGCATATGCATGGTTATGGCTTACTGTTGGATAACGTGTTTCGTCTAGATAGCGCAGATTCCCCCTTGCTTAGATGGGTGCGCTCGGCAGCAGTAGACGGGGTGATCCTGATAAAAGGCTGGAGTCCTGTGCGTGAGCATATCAAACAGCTCGCTAACCCTGCTACGCCCTTTGTGATTTACGGAGCACCCACCGAAGCCGATTTACCTTATGTAGGATGTATTACAACGGATATGAAACACGGAGTGGAGGAAGTAGCGGATTTGCTGGTCTCTTTGGGGCATCGACGCATCGGTTTTATTGGCATCCGGGAAGACGATCTTTTCCCAACGTGGTTCCGGGAAGCGTTGCAGAAGTACGGAGTCTCTCTCGAGGAACGTAACATAGTAACTGCCGGCTTCACTGTGGCAGAGGGTGCTGCGGCGGCTCGGCATTTGTTCACCCAGCCTAACCCCCCTACGGCAATCTTTGCCCGAAAAGACGACCTTGCAATTGGTGCGATGTTTAGCGCTGTTAGCCTAGGACTACGCGTGCCAGAACAGGTCTCGATTGTAGGGCATGATGATGTGCCAATGGCAAGTATGATGGAACCACCGCTTACTACTGTACGAATAGATGCTTTTGGACTGGGACAAAAGGCGGCTGAGATGGTTTTGGCATTGCGTCGGTCTCCTGTTGAACCAACCCAGATCTGTCGGTTCCAAACAAGCCTCGTAATTAGGAAAAGCACAGGTCCAGCACCCCGTCTCTGAGGGAGGTGATAAACACATGCAGCAAAAGAGGTTCGTCGGAATAGGGCTTGCCCTGATTATCGTGTTGCTCGCTATCGCGGTAATAGTGTGGCGCAAGACCATCCTGTACGAGCCAGAAAAGCCACCGTGGCTACCACCGTTGCCTTCGCAGGCAACAATGCCACATCCCGACCACAAATAGGTGTGGCAGAAACGCTCAAAAACTCGGACGAACGAAGGAGGGAAAAAACCAGTGAGACGCACGGCCACAGCTTTTACCCTGATCGAATTGCTGGTGGTTATCGCGATAATCGCGATACTGGCAGCGATTCTGTTCCCGGTGTTCGCACGTGCACGCGAACAAGCCAGAAAGTCCGCTTGTCTCTCGAACATGAAGCAGCTTGGGCTTGGCATGGTGATGTACACGCAGGACTACGACGAAATGTTGCCTATGCCCAACTATGACCGCTGGGTTGGACGACGAAGTGACTGGGGCGTCGACCTCATCATTTGGTACGACCTGTTGATGCCCTATGTGAAAAACCACCAGATCTTTGTCTGTCCTTCCCGTCCAGACGAGGCTGTTGGACGTACCGGAGGTTGGGGCACAGTCACCCGCCCCAAAGGCTACGCGATGAACGCGTACGTGTTCGGCTGGACATACGGTAGTGGACAAAACGCCTTCGCCCTTGCCGGTATCCAAGAGCCTGCGTCTAAGATAATCATCGTAGAGCTGCCCTTCGAGCTCTTCGATGCTGGGCTGTGGTACATCGGATACACCTGGTATCCTCTGCGAACACACGGCGGGACCATCAACTGGACATTCGTAGATGGACACGCAAAAGCATTGAGGTCCAGCCAGACCGTACGCCCTCGCCTGATGTGGAACCTAACGGATAACTATCCGTTATTGGTCAACCCCTGGGATAACTGGTACATGGCGAACTCTGAAGCAGAGGCTCAGGATTACGTCTCTACCCACCTCCTGAGTCCTGATATGTAACGGCAGGCGGAAGAGGAGTCCTCGTATCTTGTTGCCGGTACGGGGACTCCCTTTACATCCCGATTCGTGGAGGCTCTTCCTATCGGAGGAAGAAAATGGGTCAAAACCACGAACGTGAACTGGCTTTCGACATATGGGACTGGACTCTACCCTGTCAACAACTGTCCCTCTTCCAACAGTGGAGCAAGGATTTGAAGCGTGCTGGCTTTAATGTTATGGAAATTACTGCTCCGTGGAGCAAACTAGAGCCGAGACCGCACCAGTACGATTTCTCCTTTGTCTCACAACGGCTCGCCATCACTAAGAAGCTGGGAATGTATCTTCGAGTGCGTATCAATACCTATTATGCTAGTGCTATGCCAGCATGGTTGAAGTGCAACCTCTGGTGCGACCACACGGGCAAAGTGGTAATGCCTATTCCCTCCATTAACGACGACCGCTTCTGGGAGTGCTTCCTTCCTCTCTGTACGATGCTCGCTCGACAATTTCACAATGAGCCTGTACAGTTTAGCCCATTTATCGGGGTACATGGAGAACTCAAATGGTCAGACTGGTGGAGCTACGACCCTGCCAGTGTAAATAAGTGGCGTCAATCTATTTCCATCCCCCGCCCTGCCTGGCTGAAGCGTATTGCAGGCAACGCAAATCTGCCTCAACAGCCTCCTGTTCTTCCCAACCACACCAACGGAGAACCTGACCTGAGCCCATCTCATCGTGCTTTTATTGCATTCCGTGAACATAGCTGGCGTGGTGCTGTATATCGCTTTGTACAGGCAATCCGAGAAGGTAATCCACGTGCTTTTATCAGCGTTCCTCTGGGAGAAGGGTACCGCAGTGCCAGTGCCACAATGTCTAACTCGGACTACTTCGGCCTGTCGAGAGGGGCAAATCACATCGTACATAGCTACGACTTCTTCTGGCACGCAAAGGACCCCGCTTGGCATGCCGCCGCTTCGGTGGCTGCTCTGCAGGGTATCACGGGATTACCAGTTAGCTTCGAGATAGATGGTCCCATTTTGCAGGAAAAGTTTGGCTATACCGATGCTCAGATTTTGCGTGTGCTCGGCGCTGCTCTTGCTGAAGGAGCACACCTCAAAATCGCCAACTATTCCTACAGCGATAAGCTGCCCTCTGAGCATCGGCTAGTTACGGAGGCCGCTAAAATTGCCCAAAACGTTACGACCTCTCGGCGTACGGACTCCGCAAACACGGTCTTGCTGTTCGTTTCCAAGTGGACGAATTATTGCTACCGAGAACAAACCGAGTGGTTACATGATGCTCAATTTGGAGCGTGGCATATGTTAACACAGCACGGATATCCTGTGCGAGTCGTCTGTGAAGATAATCTGCAGGAAAATCTGCGCGACTATAAAGGAATCTACGTAGCGTTTTCGCCAATGGAAACCTTACCTCTTGAAGACAGGAAGCGATTGGAAGAAGTGGCAGCTATCCTTCCCAGCGTGGTAGAGGTGGTCAACACGCCTCATGCAAGGAACGACAGGGGGTATACCGTACAGACCCCAAGCGGTGAAATCCCCGTGACACACAACGATCTACCCATTTTGCCCATAGATATCTCTTCTCTAGGCAAGCAGTGGACATACCTGGCCACCCTCGGCAGCACACGCCTCATTGCTCATCGAGAAAAGCGAGCAGTGATTGGCTTTCCGCTTGCCTTCCTATGGCTTCGGCACAAAAAGACTCCTGCGCTCGTTCACTTTGTGGAGTGGTTATTCCAGCGCACGTTGGGGTAAGAGGAGAAAGATATGAGAAATAGAAAGATAGGAAGTAAGGGTGGTTCCCATGAAATACTTCTTCGCTGGGGCGTTTGTCGTACTGGTTCTGCTCTCGCTGGTTGCGTGGCGTATCCAGCCGCGCGACACCGCCCAGGGCAAAATCCCCCTGGTGTGGGTCAGCGATGATAACCCTGCCCGCCGTGAGCAGATTGCCTTGTTCAACAAACTGCACCCCGAATATGACCTGCGCCTGGACCCCAGCAACACCGGCATGGAGAAGGTCATTGTGCAGTCGCTGGCAGGCGTCGGACCCGACATCTTCGACTGTTACGACGGTTTTCAGCTCTCCGCCTACGTGCGCTCGGGCATCGCGTGGGACATCACCGACGAACTCAAAAAGGCGGGCATCGACGTGGAAAACGACGTGTGGCGGGCGGTGCACCCCAACATCATCCACGAAGGGCGCGTCTACGGCTTTCCCACCAACGCGGCGGTTAACGCCATCTGGTTCCACAAGGACATCTTCGACCGATACGGCGTGCCCTATCCCAAAGGACCCTGGACATGGGAACAGTTTCTGGAGGTCGCCCAGAAGCTCACTATCCGCGACCGGAGCGGCAGACCGGTGCAATTCGGCTTCCTGATGGACTGGTGGAACTGGTATCATTTCGTGCTGCAATGGGGTGGACGGCTGTACACACCCGACGGCACACGCTGTATCATCGACAGTCCGCAGGCGATTGCGGCGGTGCAGTTCATGCAGGACCTTATCTATAAGTACCGCGTGATGCCCAGCCCGGTGGAGGAGGCGGCGATGGCGACACAGGGAGGCTGGGGTTCGGGCACGATTACCTGGTTTGGCGCGAAGAAGGGCGCGATGGCGCTGGGCGGGCGATGGTGGCTGTGTACCCTGCGCAGCTATCGGGGGCTAAAGCTGGGCGCGGTGGAGTCGCCACATGGACCATACCGCATCTTTCGCGGCTACGGGCGTGCCTCGCTGATCAACCGCAACAGCCCACGCCGACAACACGCGCTGAAGTTCGTGCTGTACCTCGCCAGCAAGGAGTATAACGAGCTGATTAACCATCAGGCGGACGCCCTCGCGCCGGTGAAGAAGTACTCGTATACCGAAAAATACCTGCATGACCCCGCCTACCCGGAGGAGGATTTTAACGCCGTGTGGCGCGATGCGATGAACTACGCCGTGCCCGATGAAATCAGCCCCTTCGTCAACGGGCAGACCGCCATGCGCATCCTGAACAAGCAGTTAGACCTAGTGAAGAGCAATCAGAAATCGGCAGCGGACGCCCTGCGCACCGCCGCGCGCCAGATTAACGAGGAGATCCAGAAGACAATTCAGCGCGACCCCGAACTGCGCAAACGCTACCTCGCGCTGGTGCAGGCGCAGACTCAGCGGTGAGCTGATACTCAGCAGGAGTCTGCATCCCCTGCGCGAATCGGATGGCTGAATCCATACCGCGGGAGGGTTGAGAGATGGAGCTCCATGTCGTACAGATTGAAAACCCCAACGCCTACAACCTGATTCTGGGGCAGTCGCACTTTATCAAGACGGTGGAAGACCTGCATGAGGTGCTGGCAGGTTCCTCGCCTTCTTTGAAGTTCGGGCTTGCCTTCTGCGAGTCGTCGGGACCTGCGTTGGTGCGCTACAGCGGCAACGATGCGGAGCTGATAGAGCTCGCCAAGAAGAACGCGCTGCTTTTGTCGGCGGGGCATGTGTTTATCATCTTCCTGAAGGACGGCTTCCCGATTAACGTGCTTAACGCGGTGAAGGCAGTGCCTGAGGTGTGCCGCATCTTCTGCGCCACCGCCAACCCTCTGCAGGTCATCGTCGCTGAAACCGAACAGGGACGAGGCGTGCTGGGCGTTATTGATGGCATCAAGACCAAAGGCGTGGAGACCGAGCAGGACATTCAGGAACGCAAGCAGCTCCTGCGCCGGTTCGGTTATAAACTATGAGCGTTCTACCCGCCCGCAAAGCAGGAGATGAACGCGCCATCGCGTGGCTGTTCCTCCTGCCGAACTTCGTCGGCTTCGGGGTGTTCACGGCGGGACCCGTGCTGTTCTCGCTGGTGGTCAGCTTCTCGAACTGGAACCTCCAGCGCACTGTGCCCTTCCAGTGGATAGGCTTCGGCAACTACGTCGAACTGATGCACGACACCCAGTTCTGGCTTTATTTCATCAACACCCTCTACCTGATGCTGGGTATGCCGGTGGCGATTGCCGGCTCACTGGCGCTGGCGATTCTGCTCAGTCAGCGTTTGCGCGGCATTGTGGTGTACCGCACGCTGTTCTATCTGCCCAGCATCACCAGCGGAGTGGCGCTGATGATTCTGTGGAAGGCGCTGTATAACCCCGACTTCGGTCCGATTAACGCCATGATTAACGCGGTGAGCGAAGCGCTGGGGCTGAAGGTGAAGGCGCCCGAATGGCTGCTTTCCACCGCCAATCTGCTGGGGCTGGAGGTGGAACAGGTGCGCGTGAGCATGAAACAGTTCGGGCTGGGCGCCCGCGACGCGCTCATCATCATGGGCATCTGGATTGCCATCGGCGGCAACAATATGCTTCTGTATCTGGCGGCGCTGACCAACGTGCCCCAGGAGCTGATTGAAGCCGCACAGCTGGACGGCGCGGGCAAATGGGCGGTCTTCCGCAACGTCACCTGGCCCCAGCTGGCGCCCACCACCTTCTTCATCGTGGTGATGAGCTTCATCGGCGGATTGCAGGGCGGTTTTGAACAGGCAAGGGTCATGACCGGCGGCGGACCTGCTGGCACCACCACTACCCTGACCTACTACATCTACACCAAAGCCTTCGAGGAGTTCCAGATTGGCTACGCTTCCGCTATCTCGTGGATTCTGTTCGCGATTATCTTCGTGGTTACGTTGATTAACTGGAAGTTCGGCGCGAAGGAGGTCAGCTATTAAGCCTGCGATGGTAGAGGAGGCACAGGGAACAGTCTTTGGCAGAGCACAGACGGCACCGGTCGGCGGGCGGGGGCGACGTTCGCTGGTGAAGGGGGTGCTCAGCCACCTCGCGCTGACGCTGATGGCGCTGACCTCGCTCGCGCCCTTTGTGTGGATGGTGCTTGCCAGCTTCAAGCCGCTGGAAGAGGTCGAGCAGATTAATCCTCTACCCACCGTTTGGCATCCCGAAAACTACGCGCGGGTGTTCGAGCAGATTCCCTTCGCGCGGTACTACTTCAACAGCGTGTTCATCGCTGCCTGGGTGACCTTTCTGCAGTGCCTCACCAGCGCGATGGCAGCTTATGCATTCGCCCGCCTTCGGTGGAAAGGACGCGACACCATCTTCCGCCTCTACCTTGCCACGCTGATGATACCGGGCGTGGTGACCATGATTCCCAACTATACGCTGATGGTATGGCTGCATCTGCTGGACTCGTACATCGGTCTGATTGTGCCCGCGGCGTTCAGCGCGTTCGGCACGTTCCTCCTGCGTCAGTTCATGCTCACCATCCCGCCCTCGCTGGACGAGGCGGCGAAGATAGACGGCGCGTCGCACTGGCAGATATTCTGGGACATCATCATGCCCCTCTCGCGTGCCGGGCTGATTACGCTTGCCATTTTCACCTTCATGGGCAACTATGGCTCGTTCTTCTGGCCCCTTATTCTTATCAAGAGCGACCACCTGCGCACCCTGCCCATCGGGATGCTGTATTTCGACACCAACTACGGACGCCAGACCAACCTGATTATGGCGGCAAGCGTGATGAACATCATTCCGCTGGTGATACTGTTTGTGGTCTCCCAGCGGTTCCTGGTGCGCGGTATCCAGCTGGGGGCGGTGAAGGGATAGAGCACTGCGCCATTTCAGTCCGGTGCGTAAATCCCAACAATTTTTTCCTGGCAACTGCGAAAAATGCTTGACAGCATTTTGTACAGGGTGTATACTACAATTAAGGTGGGAGTTCAGCTCGCACCGGGTTGGTGTTCACGGGTCCATGATGATACGAAAGGAGGAGCAAATATGCTTCGCTTATGCACGCGGTTAGGAGTGCTCATGACGTTGCTTGCGGTGGTGGCATTGCCATCCAGCGCCACCGTATGGGTGCTCACCGCAAACCTCTCCGGCAGTCAGGTCGTGCCACCCACAAGCACCACCGCATTTGGGCAAGCTATCATGAGCTACGACGACGTGTCCAAACTGTTCAATATCGCAGTGTACGAAGTGGGGCTTACCCAGAGCGAGATAGTTGGTGCTAAGATTCACGTAGGCGCGCCAGGCACGAACGGACCTGCGATTTATGACATGGACGGTGGAGCATCCTGGTCAGGTAATGGCACAGTATTCTCGCGATTCATCACCGGTGGATTGTTCCCGTCTGCCTATGAAGCCGACCTGCTGGCAGGCAACACCTACATCCAGATCCAGACCCCCAGCGGCACGAAGGATATTCGGGGACAGCTGATTCCTGTGCCCGAGCCGGTCACGCTGGTTGGGCTGTCGACAGGGCTTGGCTTGCTGTTCCTGCGACGGCGACGCGCTTAACAGATGGGAGAGATAAGCCTGCCCAAGTTGGGCAGGCTGTTTGTCATAAAAAGGGCATATTTCTCTGGTATACCAGAAATGGGGAGGGTATGCGCAAAACCCAACATATGAAAGGAGGGGAGATCGTTTGAAGAAGTTCAGCATTCGGTTCGCTGTGCTGATGGCATTGTTGAGCTTGATCGCTCTGCCGTCGAGCGCAGGGTTGTGGTACCTGCAGGCGACTCTGACAGGTTCGCAGGAGGTACCGCCAGTTTCTACCAATGCGAGCGGGGTGCTCTTCGGCAGCTATGATGACGTGACGAAGACCATCAACCTGGCTATCTCCATCACCGGGTTGTCGCAGGGCGATATTACCGGCTCGCATATCCACCGCGCTCCCATCGGGGTGAACGGTCCGGTCATCTTCAACATCGGCAACGGCAGCAGCTACGCCGCGCTGAGTGGTCAGCTGATCAAGGTGATAATCGGTGCACCGTTCCCCGCGGCGGAAGAAGCAAACCTGCTCAGTGGTAACACCTACATTAACGTCCACACCACCGCCTACCCGGGCGGCGAAATCCGCGGACAGATTACCGCTTTGCCGGTTGTGCCGGAGCCTGCAACAATGGCAGGGTTGGGTATTGGTGTGGGTCTGCTGGCTCTGCGACGCAGACGCAGGTAGACCACACGCAGTGGGCTGGGGATTTCCCCCAGCCCATTTTTTATTGAAAGGGGGAAAGATTACACCGTGACCGTCATCTGCTGACCGGCGCTCAGCACAACCGGTACCGCAAACCGAAGGGCAATACCCTCGCCATCCGGGACCGCCTCCGCATTGAGCGGCTGTATGTCCACAGTGACCCTGACCTCCTTACCTCCCCGCCAGCGCGGCAGACGCAGGGTGCATAGGCGCAGATCACCTTCCACCACGGCAATTTGTGCCCTGTTCCCTGCCGTTCCCGCGCTCTCCGAATAGACGCCCCACGCTACAGGGGTAAAGAAGGGGTAACTGCTTTCGGTCGCCCGGATGGACGGCGCAATAGTCAGCTCGCCCTTTGTGGCGTCCCAGCCGAAACCGGTGAGCGCATTCAGCAGGGTCCATGCCGACATCGCCCGGTAGTAGTGATTGCCGCACTCCACGTGGTTCCAGAATCTGCCTGCCCGCAGGTGACGGTCGTGAATGTCGCGCACGATTGCCATGCCTTCGGTCAACCTGCCCCGCGCGATAAGCAGAGCGGCGACGGTATATTCAATGCCCGTCCACAACCCCTCTGCCTGCAGATTACTCGATGCCGCAAGGCGGTGTGCTTTGCCCGGAGGATACGAAGCGTTGCGCAGACCCTCTCCCTGTCGGAAGTTATAGCGCAGGATGGCATCCAGCGCGCGGTCGATATACTCCTCGGGAAGAGTGGGCTTCCAGCCGCTGACAGCAAAGAACCACTCCGCGCTGAGCTGGTCGCTCATACAGCACTCGTCGACCAGGTCTCTGTCGCGCCAAAGCACGAAGTACTCGCCGTTCCACAGCTTCGCGATGAAGCTCTGCACGCCCCGCTCGTACAGCGACTGCCACCTTTGCGCGTTCTCGACGTCGCCCATCTCCTCCGCCAGCCGGACCGCGCTTTTGAGTGCGCCCAGCCACAGACTGCAGATATAGGAGGGACTGCCCTGAAAATCCCACACGTCGTACGTATTGCGACGGGTATCGGTGTCGGGCAGGGCGTCGCCGTCCGTGTCCAGCAGAAGGGTGTTGTCCATCGCACGCACCACGTGCGGATAGAGGCTCTGCAGATAGTCCCTGTCGCCTGTCCACAGGTAATCACGCGCCGTCAGCATCACAAACTGCGGGTTCATGTCCACGCGGGCAAAATCGTTGTCCACCGCACTGAAATCTGGAGTGAAGAAGTGGTGCACGCGCCCGTCCTCACGCTGGAACTTCGCACCATGTCTCATCTGCGTTTTCTGCAGGTCGGGGAACAGCGCAAGGATGGGGAACGACCCCTGATAGGTGATGTCGGTGGTGTGGAATCCACAGCATCCCAGCCCTTCCCACACCCCAAAATGCCCCTCTTTTGTCCACCAGGTGCACTTTGTCAGGGTGGAAAGCTGTCCGCTGATGGCATCGGCGGCTTCGGCGGGCAGGCTGGAGTCGTAGATGGACTCCACGAAGTCCAGCGTGCGCTCGCGCAGGGATGGGGCGTTGTGCACCAGGTAGTTCACCACGTCCAGCGAGCTGCCGAACCAGTGCTCGTACTGATGCCCGATGCGGGCGCCGGTGGGGCTGATGTGGTTGGGGAAGAACCAGCCGACGACGAACAGCGCTTCGCGCTCGCATTCAGGTTCCACCTGCTGGCGACTGCAAAGCCCTGCGTAGCCCCATTCGGTGCTGCGCTCCCGCAGTTCCTGAAGGTTCATCGCGACCTCCTCCAGAAACTCAGCCGATGCCGCCAGCTGGGGGTCAATCTGTGCAAGGCGATGGTATTTGTCGTAAACAAAGGGGTGTTGCAGAAGCTGCTGGAGCACCGCCTCGCGCTCCTGCTGAGAGAGCCGGGACGCGCTGAAGTCCGCCGGAAGTTCGGGAGCGGTTTCCGGGGCAAGATTGGGCAAACTGCCTTCCTCGCGGAAGCGGCGCAGAACAGATACCGGCTTCAGCCCGAAGCGATTCCGCCAGAACAGCATGGAACGGTACTCCTCGCGGTAGCCGCCGGTGATATAACTCACCTCGCCGCCTGTCACCGCGAAGCACATGTCGCCGGTAGAGGGGTGGTTAGGCTGTATATTCTCTGCCGTCAACTGTATCGCCATCCCCCTGTCCAGCAGTTGAAGCAGGTTGCGAGCCTTCCTGCTGTCCTGCCCAATACCAGCCATGTTGCGCAGGACGCCGGCAATGGACACGTCAACGGGATCCCCCGCTTCGTTCCGAACAAGAAAGCGCACGTAAAAGCCCGGTGTGCCCGAGGCGCGACTGTCCAGCGGGATGAACGGCGAGAAGACCTCCGCGCTCACACTGACGGGCAGTGTTTCGTCCACGTAATGCAGGCGGGCAACAGGAAACATGCCCTCGAACTGAATTGCCCTGACCGAGCGCGCCCACCCCGCCGAATACAGGTCGTGCAGGCTTTCGCGCAGGGCAAGGTAGCGTATCTGCACATCTCCGTCCGGCGTGGCAACGCGCAGAACGAATACGAGGTCTTCGGGCTGTACCAGGTCTTCGGTGCGTACCCCACCGGGCGTACCGGGCGACCACGCGCCCATGTTGAATATCTGCCACTCGCCAAACAGCCCGTCCGGGCGTATCTCCACCGAGCCGGTGCCAATCCCCCCAAGCGGGATACCGGATGTATGTTGAACGGTCGAGTGAATCAACGGCATAGCGCAATCCTCTCATGTTCAGATAGGGTTTCGTATTTTTTACTTCGCCCATCTCATCGCTGTTACCTGTGACGAAGGCCACGTCGTCAAACACGCCCTTGACATTCTCTGCAGAATGATATAGAATAAACTCAAATGTTATAGAACAAATGGCGAGGGTTCTCATGCCCGTATCCGAACCGCGCTATCAGCGCATCCAGAGACATATCGAACAGCTCATCGCCCAGCGCAAGGTGCGCGAAGGAGAACGCATCCCTAGCGAGCGCGCCATCGCCCGCCAGTTCGGCGTGAGCCAGATGACGGTCAACCGCGCCATTCAGGAGCTGGTGCGGGCAGGCGTGCTGGTACGGCGGGTGGGGTCGGGCACTTATGTACAGCACAGAAAGCCGTCGACACATACGGTCGCTCGCCCGACGGTGGTGATGGTGCCTCCATTTGCTGACCATCTAGAGGAAGATACCTACCTGCGCTGGCCCTTCCATGCATTTCGTGACCGGGCAAGCGCGAACGGCTTCGCGCTGGTAGTGGAAGCCGCCCACTATGACGGCTACGAGCATCTGGTTCAGGCATATCCCGACGCGGGCTTTCTCTTTCTGATCCCGGACGAGCAGGGGTATGATACGCTGTATCGTCTGTTTGCCAGGGGCGTTCCTTTTGTGGTGCTGGGCGCGTCGTGGAAGGAAGCGCCTTTCGCCTGTGTGGACAGCGACAATATCGGCGGGGCGCGGATGGCGGTCAGCTACCTTTTCCGGCTGGGACATCGGCGCATCGCCTATGTGAACGGCAAAGACTCTGCCACCAACTGCCGTGACCGTCTGCACGGCTATCTGCAGGCGATGGACGAGCATGGTATCCCGGTGGAGGACGACTGGGTTGTTCGGGCACGCTCAAACTGGCAAATGGACGAGGCGTCACGCCGGCATCTAACCTCCCTGCTGTTGCGCCGCGAGCCGATTACCGCCATCTTTTGCGCGGGCTACTACCTGACCCTGGATGTGCTGGGGCTGATACGCACCCTGCGTCTGCGTGTGCCCCAGGATGTGAGCATCGTGAGCTTTGATGACCCGCCTTCGGCAGCGCATCTACAGCCACCGCTAACGGTGGTGCGCCAACCGCTGTACCGCATGGGAGAGCGGGCGATTGAACGATTGCTTTCGACCATGCGCTCATCCACTGAAGAGCAGAGTAGTGTGGAGTATCTGCCCGTGGAACTGGTCGTACGCGATTCATGTGACCATGCCGCGGGTGAGACGCATACAAAATCATGAGGAGGGTAACATCATGAAACGCAACGGCTTTACGCTTATCGAGTTGCTCGTCGTGATAGCGATAATTGCTATCCTGGCGGCGATTCTGTTCCCCGTGTTCGCTCAGGCACGGGAGAAGGCGCGCATGACCGGTTGTCTGTCCAACACCAAGCAGATAGGTCTGGCGCACAACATGTACATCCAGGACTACGACGAGACCTTCGTGTGGAACCCCTGGCCCGGCGGTCCGGGAGGCGCGCCCTGGTGCAGTAATCCCGACCAGCCCAACGTGCTGTGGACGGCACTGCTGATGCCCTACGTGAAGAGCAAGGGGCTGTTCCAGTGTCCCAGCATCGGCGCGGGAGTAACCGAGAGTGCGTGTCCCTGGTGCCCGATGGCTGGCAACTGCCGATACTACATGGCAAACTACGTGGAGGCTAACGGACAGCTGCCGGACTACTGCATCACCTACGGCTTCAATGAGTACATCATCGGCAACCAGTGCACGCCGCGCACGCTTGGGGCAATCGGCTCACCTGCGTCCGTCGCTATTTTTGCGGACACCGTCACCCAAATGTGGGCATCGTTCTACGGCATCACGGTCAATGGCGAGGGTCCATTCTGGTGCGTTTCGTTGCCAAACAGTGGATGGCTGTACGGGCGCCCGGTGCACCACGTGACGGGACCTGCCGAAAAGCCTGTGGGCGCGATTAACTTCGTGTTCGCCGACGGCCACGCCAAGTCCGATCGCAACTTCTGGGCGGATGAATCGTATCCGGTATACTGCCAGGGTGGCTATCGCGGCGCCCTGCTGTGGAAAGACTGAACGATTGTCCTCAGCCACTCACCCTCTGCCCCTCTCTCAGTCCGCTGGGAGAGGGGTTTTCATAACGCACCGCCGAGCACTTCCTGCACGGCGCTTTCAATAGCGGAGGTCTCCTGCTGAATCTCCAGCAGTCGCTGGCGCAGGTGTTCGATGTCGAACTCGCCCGGCCCTTCGGGGGCTATTTTCAGGCGAGCAAGGGAGTCGCGCAGGCTTTTGAGCGTTTGCAGTATCAGCTCCAGGTGCGCCTCCATTCGCTGGGCGTAGGTTGACAGCGTCTGACGGCTTTTCAGTCGCCCTTCCAGCAGCTGCAGGCTCTCTTGCAGGGCGCTTCGTGCTTCGGCGTCCTGTGCCTGTTCTAACCGCTGGCGCAGTTTCTCACGCTCTTCTTCGCTGGCGGTCCCCATCGCTTCGCGCAGTTGCTCCAAATGGTTTTGCACCTGATAGTAGGTGTTCAGCAGGCGCCTCATCTCTGTCACAATCTGCACGGCGGTCTCGTCGCTCAGATATGGATTATCCCCGATGGCGAGGAGTGAGTCCACGTACGCCTGCTCGCCCTCATCGAGGTTGAGCAGGGGCAATACGCGGCGGATGTCGTCGGTGCTCAGTTCGGGCTTGCGGCGCGCGACGGTGTAGGCGTAGGCAATCAGCGCGGAGACGCCCATAGTGATCACGATGACGGCGCCCGGCTCGGCGGTACCTGGAGAGAACGTGGAGATCCAGCCCCCGAGAACGGCTCCGCCCGCCGCTGCCAGAAGCACTGCCAGCGAGACACAGCTCGCCTGGCTGTACTCGCGCGTGAGCAGGCGGTAGATTTCCTCATGCACCAGCTCCTCGCCGAAGCGCATTCAATAGTCACCGCCTTCTCCCTAGCCTTTGATACCGGTCAGCGTTACGCCCTCGATAAAGTATCTCTGCGTGAAGAAGAACAGCACCAGCACGGGCAGCATCACCATCGTTGCCGCCGCCATCAGCATACCTGGCTCGCCACCATGCTGGGACTGGAACAGCTGCAGAGCATACGCCAGAGGCATCTTTTCGGGGCTGGAGATATAGATGAGCGGACCCATGAAGTTATTCCACGCGCCCATGAACGTCCAGATGGTGACCGCTGCCAGCGCAGGCTTAATCAGCGGGAGCATAATGCGCCAGTAGATGCCGAAGTAGCTGCAACCGTCTATTTTGGCGGCGTCTTCCAGGTCCATCGGGATGGTCATGAAGAACTGGCGAAGCAGGAAGATATTGAACGCACTGCCGAAGAAGGCGGGAACCCACAGCGGGCGCAGGGTATCCACCCACCCCAGCGCACGGAAAATGACAAACACCGGAAGCATGGTCACCGCGCCGGGCACCATCATGGTTGCCAGAAGCACCACGAACCAGATGTCCCTGCCGGGCCAGCGCAACCGGCTGAACGCGAACGCCACCAGCGAACTGCTCAACACCGTGCCGATGATGCTGAGGATGGACAGGAACAGCGTGTTCCACAGAAACACCAATCCGTAGTTCGTCTCGGGGGGCAGGAAGCGCAGGGCATCCCAGTAGTTCTCCCATTTGGGAGCGAACACGCGCACCTTCTGCAGCCGCGAACCGGGAACCAGGAACACCTCGCCGCGTCGGCTTGCCGGTTCCAGCACCTGCACGCGATGCTCGCCCGTTTCCAACTCCTCCAGGGTGGCGACCTTCAGCTTCTGTCCGTTGCGGTTTAGAATGCTGACGCCGCATTCTTTGCCATGGATGGTGACCTTCACCTGCTGGCGCGGCACCCATACGGGGGGAAACTTGCTCATGTCCTCATCTTCCTTGAGCGAAGTTACCACCAACCACGCGAAGGGGATACAGAACAGTATCGCTCCGCTCAGCAGGACGGTATGCAGGACGGAGTGGCGCAGTGCCTGCTGGATAGCGCGAGCGGTCTGTCCTTCTCCTGCCTCCCGGGCGTTTCGGATACGGGTGCGCACCACCGCCAGCGATGGCAGCCATACGATGAGGTCCCACACCAGCCAGCCCGGGGGCGCCGGGATAATGCGCGTGATTGCCCACGCCAGCACGCCCCCCAGCGCTAACAGCAGCACCAGCGACAGCGCCAGCGTTCCCCTGCCTCGCCGGGTGGCTAGAGAATAGGTTGCGGTCAGCGCATAAGCGACCGCCGGATATGTCAGCACGAAAGCCAGCGCCCAGAGAATGGGTTGCATGGTCAGGTCACTGATGTGTGAAGTCACCTTTCGTATTCGCCGAGGTACGGGAAGATACCTGCAAACCACTGTGCTTCTGGAGGACGAGGTGGATACCCAGACCATTCTCCGCTCGCCCTCCAGAGATATGGAATAGGTGGGGTACTAAATCGGCTCTTCTGCTTCCATCTGCGCCACAAAGTACGCCGGGTTCAGCCTTTCGCCGGTGGCATATTGCAGAGCCTCCTCCCACGGGAGCGTGGCTCCGGTGGAGAACACCTTCTCCTTCAGAAACTCGCCTACCTTTGGGCTGTACACGATGGCGTCCCTCGGCTCTCCCGCCAGCACCTTCGTGCGCAGGACATGCACCAGCTGCGACGCTTCCATCTCGCCCAGGATGTAGTTCTGGTAGTACACGGGCGCCAGCGCAATGTGTACCTTCGCGCACCAGTCTGGGGCATTGCGCCCTTCGGGTTTGGTCAGCCACTGGTACTTCTCCACGAGCTGCCACCACAGGCTGTTCAGGTCGCTGTCGGGGTCGGCGTACATGGCTCTTTCGAAGTGCGTCATCACCAGCACCCATCGGGTGAAGACGATGAGCGATGCCTGCATCTCCTCGATAGCGGGGCGTGCGACCGCCTGCGCCTGCTCGGCGGGGACGCCTGCGTATCGCTGGAGCCACGAGGCGTTGCGGTGCATCCTGCCGAACAGCATCGCGATGGCTTCGGTGCTGAGGGTGTGCGCCGGCGTGCGAAGCAGATACGGCAGGGAACGGTCGATGTAGTAGTCGTACACCGCATGTCCCAGTTCATGGAGCATCGTGCCCATCCAGCGCTCGCTGGGGCGCAGGTTACACAGGATGCGTACGTCGCCCTCGCGGTCGATATCGATGCAGAAGGCGTGCTGACTCTTGCCTTCGCGCTCGTAGAGGTCACTCCGCTCCAGAATCGGCTCTACTGGTAGCCCGACGGCTGCGTAGAACTGCCGGGAAATCGCCTCGATGTCCTTGTCCTCAAACAGCGGGTTCAGGTCCACCTCGCCCGGCGGAGGGCTTTGGAAGAAGGGGTCGGTGTAGTGCCAGGGGCGCAGGTCATCTACCGCGATGCCAAATCGCTCCGCAAGGCGTGCGTCCAGCTTTTGCTTGTACCGCTGGAAGGGGGCGTTGCTCAGCTGATGCAGTTCTTCCAGCAGGTTGAACAGGCGCATTTCGTCCAGCTCCTGCAGTTCCAGCTGCATGGCGTAGTAGTCGCGAAAGCCCAGCCGTCGCGCCTCGCGGTTGCGAATGCGCACCAGTTCGCGCACCGCGTCTGCTACCCGCTCGCCAATCTGTTTGCTGGCTTCCCATGCCTCGCGTCGTTCTTCGCTGTCAGTGCTCTTTTGCAGGATGTCACGCAGGGCGTTGTCGCTGACGCGCTGGCCGCGGAACAGGGCGCGATAGGTGTTGTACTCCTTCTCAATCTCCTTCTCACGCTGGACGATTTCGTCGATGGTCTTTTCGGACATCTGGTGACCGCGATATTCATCCAGCAGAAGCTTGTGCTGTCGGCGGAGCAGGGGGTCGGACAGGCTGTCGTTTGGGATTTCCTGCAGGAAACGGTACTCGTGTTCGCGGGCGTATATTTTCATCATCTGCGCCTGCAGTAGCGCAGCGCGTTCAAACGCCTCTTCGCTACCCGTCACGTTCGCTTCCCACCACGCCAGCGCGGTCTCTCGCGCCAGCGGGCGCACTTCGTTCACATGATTTTCTAAAAAATCCCTAAAGCGTTGTTCCATCGCGTTCCTCCTTTTGTGTTGTTGCCTCAACATATCCGGGGTAACTGTTCGCCGCTGAGCATGTCCACCACGCGCGACGTGCCGATGACGCTGCGCAGGATAACCGTCCCTTCGTCGGCGCGGCTGACCTCCCCCACCACCGTCGCCCCCTCGCACGCAGGGAACCGCCTCAGTGTTTGCACCGCCCGTTCTGCCTGTTCCGCCGGCACGAACGCCACGAATCGCCCCTCGTTGGCGACATAGAGGGGGTCAAAACCGAGTATCTCGCAGGCGCCGCGCACGTCTTCGCGCACGGGGATGCGCGCCTCTTCCAGCAGTATCTGCACCCTCGCCGCCTCGGCAATCTCAACGACCGCACTTGCCAGACCGCCGCGCGTGAGGTCGCGCAGACAGCGTACCTCTATGCCTTCCCCAATCAGCGCCAGCACCGGCTCCGCCAGAGGCGCGCAGTCGCTTTCAATGGCGCTTTCAAACTCCAGCCCTTCACGCACCGCCATCACCGCGATGCCGTGGCGCCCGATGTCGCCGCTGAGGATGACCGCATCGCCCGCCCGCACCGCCTGTGGTGCGATGGTCAGGTCGTGTTCTATCACGCCCACGCCCGACGTGTTCAGGAAGATGCCATCACCTTTGCCCCGGTCCACCACCTTCGTATCGCCGGTGACAATCTGCACGCCCGTTTTCCGCACCGCCTGCGCGATAGAGAGCACCACCTGCCACAGCGTCTCCATCGGCAGACCCTCTTCCAGAATCATGCCTAGGCTGAGGTACAGGGGACGTGCGCCGCTCATCGCGAGGTCGTTGACCGTGCCGTATACCGCCAGCTTGCCAATGTCTCCGCCCGGAAAGAAGAGCGGACGCACCACATAGGAGTCGGTGGTGAAGGCGAGGCGTCCCGCGGGCAGTTCCATCTGTGCGCTGTCGTGTCGCTGGCTCAGGGCACTGCTGGCAAAGGTGGCAACAAACATCTTTTCAATCAGCTGATGCATCAGCCTGCCGCCCCCGCCATGAGCCATCACGATTGCTGGATATTGCTGGATGGGGATGGGACAGGAAAGAGCAAAACTATCGGACGCCATCTGCTGGTCCACCCGTGTGCCTCCCAGATTTACGTATATGCTATTTCCGCGCCGTCTCGCCCTTATCCTGCCCTTCAGCCTCCACTATGTGATACCGATTATTATTAACGAGGTGTTGTGCTATAGAACGCAAGATATATCTCCTGCCGGTCCGGAAGAGGTGCATACAGTATGTCTTTTAAAGAGCTCATAGACGTTATCGGTATCAGCATTGGCGCAGGGCTGATGTTTGTTTCCATCCGCCGCGCCTGGGGGATGCGCCAGGCGGTGCAAGCAGCCGGGTATTGCACCCTGTTGAGGATTCTGATGGTGCTGATGACCTTTTTCCTGCTGGGGTATCTGTTCAGCATCTGGGCGATACTGGCAGACCATATCAACTGGCTGCAGGCGATAGTCTCGCAGGTGTTTCTGTTCGGCAGTGTGTTCGTGGTGTTGACGGTGTGGCTGGCTCAGAACACAACCGCGAAGCTGCGCCGCTACAGCCAGCACCTGGAGGACCTGGTCGCGGAGCGCACGGAGCAGTTACAGACCGCCCTGCGCGAGCAGGAGCGAGCCCTCAGCTACATGACGCAGCTGTTCCAGGAGATGTCCGTCGCCTGCTTCACCTACGACCGCGACGGCGTGGTGCACGAGTGGAACCGGGAGGCGGAGCGCCTTTACGGTTACCGCGCCGAAGAAGCCATCGGACGCAGTGTTTACGATCTCATCTGCCGCCCCGAAGATGCCCCGCGCACCCGGCAGGTAATTGAAGAGGTCTTTTCGGGGCGTGCTGTGCGCAATATCGAGTGGAAAGACCGCACCAGAGACGGCGAGGAGAGATGGGTGCTGTGCAGCACCTTTCCGCTTGTCGACCCCAGTGGAGCGGTTTGGAGAGCGATCAGCGCGAATGTGGACATCACCGCTCGGAAACAGCAGGAGGAAATTATCGAGGCACAGCGCGAGGAGCTGGAGGCGCAAAACGAAAACCTTCAGCAGCTCACCCAGCGGCTGGCGCAGGTTAACGCCGAGCTGGAGATGATGGCAGCGACCGATGCGATGACCGGACTGCCAAACCATCGGGTTTTTCGCCAGCGACTGTGGCGCGAGTTCCTCTGGTCGCTGGAGCAGGATGCACCCCTCTCCCTTATCCTGCTGGACGTTGACCATTTCAAGCGGTTCAACGATACCTTCGGTCACCAGGCGGGCGACGAGGTGCTTCGCAAAGTGGCGCATGTCCTGCTTGAGCAGTGCGGCGAGGAGTTTTTCTGCGCACGTTATGGCGGCGAGGAGTTCACGGTCATCTTACCCGGTCTGGACGCCACACAGGCGATGGGCTTTGCCGAGCAGGTCCGGCGGGCGGTGGAAAGCACCCCCTGCTGTTATCAACCGATTACGGTCAGCCTTGGAGTTGCCAGCGTTGCCCTGCACACCCTGAACCCCGAGTCGCTGGTGGAAGAGGCGGACCAGTCGCTGTATGTTTCCAAGCGCAACGGGCGGAACCGTGCTACCCACGCGCAGGAGGCAGGCGTGCTGATTACCGAAATCGCCCCGGAAGTGTGGCAGGAGCGTGTGCAGAACGCCATACACGACCACGGCGGCTACGCTATCCAGCAGGTCATCAGCCAGATTGTTTACGACCACCTGCAGATGACGCGGCGGGCGAAAGCGTTTGTGGCGGGACGTACGCCGCTGGACGTGCCGACGGAAGAGGGTTGTCGGTTTCGCGTGTGGCTGGAACAGGCTCAGCAAAGCGCCGTGCCGGCGTGCCCGTATCTTGAGACATCTGCAGAGTGTCATGCGCGGTTCCATGCGCTGTGCGAACAGCTGCACAGCCAGCCAGAACCCCAGCTACTGCATCAGCTGATGGCTTGCGGGCGAGAGTTCGTGCGGACGTTTGACGACCATCTGGCAGGGGTTCAACGCGCTGCCTGAACGCCTCGCCGGTATTTGAAGTAGGCGGCGCACGCGCCTTCCGAAGAGACCATCGTTGCGCCTAACGGGTGTTCGGGGGTGCAGCGCGTGCCGAAAGCGGGACACTCGGGTGGCTTTTTGACTCCTTGAAGAACCAGGCCGCTGATGCACTCTGAAGCCTCTTCCACACTGCCTGTGCTCAGGGCAAAGCGTCTTTCGGCGTCGAACTGCTGATACGGCTCGCGCAAGCCCAGCCCGCTTTGCGGTATCTCGCCGATGCCTCGCCACTTGCGCGGAACGACCTCGAACACCTCGCGAATCAGCTCCTGCGCCGGGCGGTTACCCTCACGCCGTACGGAGCGCACATACTGATTTTCCACCTCCGCTCGCCCCTCCTCCAGCTGCCTCACGCACATGTACACGCCCTGCAGGATGTCCAGCGGTTCAAAACCCGTGACCACGATGGGCACATGATACCGTTGCGCAATCGGCTCGTACTCGGTGTAGCCCATGACGGTGCAGACATGCCCTGCTGCCAGAAAGCCCTGTACACGGCAGGTGGGGGAACGCAGGATGGCTTCAATCGCAGGGGGAACCAGCACATGCGAGACCAGAATAGAGAAGTTCTGCACCCCTTTCTGCTTCGCCTGATAGACCGCCATCGCGTTGGCGGGCGCAGTCGTCTCGAAGCCCACCGCAAAGAAGACCACCTGTCGGTCGGGGTTTTTGATTGCCAGCTGCAGGGCGTCCAAGGGCGAGTACACGATGCGCACATCCCCACCCTCTGCCTTCACGGAAAGCAGGTCCTTGCTCGTGCCCGGCACGCGCAGCATGTCCCCAAAGGAACAGAAAATGACCTCCGGGCGCGACGCCAGCTCCACTGCTTTATCAATCAGCTCCACGGGAGTTACACACACCGGACAGCCCGGACCGTGTAACAGCGTTATCTGGGGCGGCAGGAGCTCATCGATGCCGAACTTCATGATGGCGTGCGTCTGCCCACCGCAGATTTCCATGATTGTCCATGGGCGGGTGACGGTTTTGTGGATGGCTTCCGCAAGGCGTTTGGCGGATTCGGGGTCGCGGTACTCCTCGATAAACCTCATGTTGCCTGCTCCTGCAGTTCGCCCAGTTCTTCCATCTGGCGCAGGTATTCGAAGACCTCCTGTGCTTCCTTCTCGTCCACAATGCTGATGGCAAACCCCACGTGCACAATCACGTAGTCACCCACCTTCGCTTCGGGCACATAAGCCAGGTTGACCTCTTTCACGATGCCTCCAAAGCTCACCCTGCCCGTGCGGGTAAGGGGGTCATCGCCGGATATGCTCAATATCTGTCCCGGTATCGCCAGACACATAGCGCTCTCCTTCAGGTAGGTTGGTACTAGTATACCCGATGTGCAGGAGGAACGGAGTTTAAGGGAAGTCTAACTCGCAGGGCGCATCACCTCTCCCCGCGTCGGGGAGAGGTCGGGAGAGGGGTTCAAGGACGGGACCTATCCCCCAGCCCATTCCCTGCGAGGGAAGGGGAGATTCACCTCTCCCCGCGTCGGGGAGAGGTCGGGAGAGGGGTTCTTCATCCCTGAAGGGCGAGGCTCCCGCCGAGCCGTCGTTCAAAAACCGCCTGATATTCGTTTAGCACCGACTGGCGCAAGAAAGATGCATAGTCTCGTTTTTAGGCAGGAATCGTCTTCAATAGTAACTAAGCTTTCTAACAAAGACTGAAGCCCAAAATCAGGAACACCTCCCCGCCACGAGGTGAACAGCATGCAACGACAGCGAGAAGTGTCCATTTGGGTGGTGCTGGCGGTGCTTCCGCCTCTGCTACTCTGGGCGTGTGTCGCGTTATCCATGCTCTTGTTCTCGCTGGTACTTGGCACGCCAATAGGAGAATATACCCGCCTGCCTGCCCACTGGTATGAGTGGTTGCTGATATGGATACTGGCTGTACCGCTCTCAGCAGGCATCTATCTCCTCCTTACAACAACAGACACTGTGAGACAGAAGAAATTGACCACGTTTCTGGTGATATATTTTCTGTTTGCATTTCTGTTTCCCAATCTCGACAGGCTCATTCATCCGCAGAAGCTGGTGATGGATTCTGTTCTAATGTTGGCGCAGTTGGTTGGGATGGGTATATATGTGGTCGCTACTTACTTTGTTGCCATAGGGCTGAACAACATCAAAGACCTGTAAGGAGATGATTCCGATGCGGGAACGGGCACGTGGGTGGACACTTTTGGAGATACTGATCGTGATCCTGATTATTTCTTTGCTGGCAGCCCTGCTGATGCCGGTGGTATCCAGCGCACGTCGCGCTGCGAAAAAATCGGTATGCGCCTCTCAATTGCGGCAGCTGCATGTGGCGTGGTCGCTTTACCTGGGCGATTACAACGGCTCGTCAGGCGATTTGGCCACCTGGGCGCCCAGAACGGAGAACCTTGCCCCATATGTCAAAAACCGCTCTGTGTGGATATGTCCTCTGGATCCAGCCGAAGATGGGGTCTTTCAGGAAGATATGCAATACCCAACCAGTTATTTTTATCTCAAGCGCACGATTGCCGAAGATATCCTCAAAGTAGATAGTAACCCAGGACTGTTCGCCTGCACGTTGCATGAAAACTGTAGGAACCCTTATATCAATGGCTCTCCAGAGGGAATTATCTGTTGGGGACGTCGTGCCCTTTTGCGCGTCCATCTGGACGGCTCCGTGCATCCGGCAAGTTATTACCCCATCTGCCGCTACGACTCCGAGGGCAAGCGAGTCGGATTTGGGGAGGCTTTCTGGTTACTTTTCACAGACCAATTCTGTTTGCCCAGCTTTCATTCCGACTTCTGTACGAACTGGCGACCCTGTCGCGAGGAGGACATCAGGCAGAGAGCAGGTGACGGATAGCCACTCCTCTCTGACTGGGTGTCCTTTACGAAAGCTCGTTCGCCCGTTCGATGGCCGCAGCGACGGCTTCAATTAACGCCGAGCGCACTCCCGCCCGCTCCATCACCACCAGCGCGGCGATGGTAGTGCCCGCAGGGGTGGTCACCATGTCTTTCAGCTGGGCGGGATGCATCCCCGTCTCCAGCACCATCTTCGCCGCGCCCAGCAGGGTCTGCGCTGCCAGAAACGTGGCGATGTCGCGCGGAAGTCCTGCACGAACGCCACCGTCAGACAGCGCCTCAATCATCAGGTAAGCGTAGGCGGGACCGCTGCCGCTGATGGCGGTGACGGCGTTCAGCAGGTGCTCCTCCACCTCCACCGCTTCGCCAAAAGAGGTGAAAATCTCGTGCGCGGCGGCGGCGTGTTGTTCGGTAGCATAACGTCCCCGCGAATAGGCGGCGGCGCCTGCCCCGACAATGGCGCAGGTGTTCGGCATGGCGCGAATCACCGGCGTGCCGGGAGGTAGCAGGTCTTCAATCCGCGCGATGGGAATGCCCGCCGCGATGGAGATAATCAGCTTTTCAGGTGTGATAGCGGGGGCAATCTCCTCCACCACATCGTGAATCAGATACGGTTTCACGCACAGCATCACGATATCCGCCTGCCGAGCCGCTTCCACGTTCGACCCCGCCGAGCGGATGCCCAGTTCTCTGACCAGCGCCTCCACCTTTTCGTGATGCACATCGGTGGCGATGAGTTGCTCAGGCTCCACCGCGTTCGCCTTCAACAGCCCGCGACAGGTGGCGGAACCCATCGCCCCCGTGCCAATGACAGCAATGACTTTGCCCTGCAGACTCACCGTTCGCGCTCACTCCATGACCCGTTGTGAAAATCGTCGATGTGGGTGGTCTCAACCTGCACACTGGCGGGCGCAAACAAGAACACCTGCTCATGCACACGTTCCACCGTGCCCTCCAGCGCGTACACCACGCCCATCAGGAAGTCAATAATGCGCTCGCGCACACGCCCCTCGGCATACTGGAAGTTTACCACCTGTTGATGCCCCGCCTTCAAGCCATCCGCCGCGCGTTTGGCGTCCTCCATCGTGCGCGCGTACAGTACGTTGACATGGTGTGCTGCCCGCGCGTGCAGGCGAATAACCGTGCCGCCGTCTTCCTCTTCGTCTTCACCTGCTCCAAACAGCCTCTCGCGCAGCCGGGACCACCACGAACGACCTTCCTCTTCCTCAAACGCACTCTGCACCGTTTCACCCTCCTCACACACGCGCACCGAAAATCGCCGTGCCGATTCTCACCATTGTGGCGCCCTCTTCAATCGCCACCTCAAAATCCTGCGTCATGCCCATAGAAAGATGCACCCGGTTGGCTCTGGGCAACTGCTCGAACAGGCGACGCAGTTCGGCAAAATAGGGGCGTGCCTGCTCTGCCTGTTCCACTATCGGCGCCATGCCCATGAAGCCCTCCAGTCGCACGTTCGGCAACTGTGCTATCCGCTCCGCCAGCGATAACGCCTCTTCCGGAGGAACCCCGTACTTCTGAGGCTCCCGGGCGATGTTGACCTCAATCAGCACCCGCTGTTGCTTGCCTGCTGCCTGCGCCCGTCGGTCAATCTCCTGTGCCAGCTCGAGGTCGTCCACCGTATGTATCCACTCGAAAAGCGGCACCACCCCTCGCGCTTTGTTCTTCTGCAGATGCCCAATGAAATGCCAGTGTACCGGAGCGTGGATAGCAGGGATTTTCTCGCGCGCTTCTTGATAGTAATTCTCCCCAAAATGGTTGATTCCTGCAAGGATAGCCTGTTCGATGCGTGCGACGTCCACCGTTTTCGACACCGCGATAAGAATAATCTCCTCAGGGTTGCGCCCGGCGCGGGCACATGCGCGGGCGATTCGCTCACGCACTTCTGCAACGTTGTGCGCGATGTCCACACTCATGGCTCAGAGGAGTTGTTATCCCCGTTCTCTTCGGGGGTCCAGGTGCCGCTGTGGCTGGCGGCGAGCTGGCGCAAAACGCCGGTCTCCACAAACACCACCCGCTCCGCCACGTTCACCGCATGGTCGGCGCACCGTTCCAGATAGTAGATGACCAGCAGCATCAGCGTGGAGGCTTCCAGATTGGTGGGGTTTATCTGCATGGCAGCGATGATGGCGCGGCGCATCCGCCGATAGAGCTTGTCCACTTCGTTGTCCATATCGCACACGTCGTACGCCATCTCCAGGTCGTGTTTGGTGAACGAGTCCAGCCCCCCGCGTATCATCGCACACACCTTCTCTTTCATCAGGGGCACGTCCACCAGCTGGATGATGTTCGGATAGTCCTTGAGCTGGATAGCCGCTTTGGCGATGTCCACCGAGTGGTCGCCGATACGTTCGAGGTCGGTAATGGTTTTCAGCACGGTGCCGATCAGGCGCAGGTCGCGTGCCATCGGTTGCTGAAGAGCCAGCAGGCGCAGACAGTGCATTTCGATGTTCACGTCCATCTCGTCCACCACGTCGTCCCGACGCACTATCTCCTTAGCCAGCTCTTCATCGCGATTACACAGTGACTGCACGGCATGGTCCAGCATCTGCTCCACGTAACTGCCCATCGCAAGCAGTTCGTCCTGGAGCAGCTGAAGCTCTTCATCAAAAGCATGGCGTACGACGGTCATCGCAGACAGATTGCTCCTTCCTGCTTCGCTTTTGCATTATTGGTATCATTATACATTATTCCATACAGGTTCAGGAGCTCCCAAAGTTGCAACAAATGCGATTTTCGGTTTATTTTACGGTAAAGACCCGGCGGTCATGCCACTCCTGCCCGAACATGTCTCGCGTGCGCACAGTCAGCACATGCGTTCCACGTGGCAGGTTAGCAGGCAGGTTGCCTGCCCACAGGTGCGGCGAGTTCATCAGCCCGGGCAACCGCCGTCCGGGCAGGGTGTACTGCTCCTCCAGCTTCTTCATTTCGGCGTATGCGGGGTCGGGTTCCTGAACGGGCTTCAGCGGTATCCACTCCCCCTTCTCGCCGACTCGCATCTCCACGACCGACCTCTCGGAACCGAAGAAGACGTTTACCAGCACGCGCGTGTTTGCCAGTTCGCCGGCGGGTACACTGTCGGGAACGTAGATGTTCATCTGGTAATCATCGGGATAGCGAGCCGGTTTATAGCGGATGGTATACTGATTGCCTCTGAACTCCACCAGCAGATAGCCGTTGGGTACACCGTCACGCATCGTCGTGTGGGGGATGCCCACTGGGTCGGGCACACCGGTCCACCAGCTGCCGCAGGCGGTGACGGCGTTCACATGGTGGTGGGGGCGTTCACCTTTCCAGCCCTGCTCGCGCGTGAAGAAGCGGTGGGTCTGGATATGCGTGTGCGCCGAGAAGGAAAGAGTATTGCGGAACGGCGCGAGCGCTTCAAACAGCTGCTGTCGCTCCGACTCGGGCAGTTCCCACAGAGGAATATGCATCATCAGCACCACCAGGTTGCTTCGGGGCACGTGGCGCAGGTAGTTGCGGATGAAGGTCAGCTGTTGCGTGCCCAGTCCGGCAGTGTAGCGCCCGGGTTGACCGTCGCGCTGACCCTGCCACTGTACATCGTCCAGCACGATAAAGCTCACCCTGCCCCACTCGAAGGCGTAATAGGAGGGTCCGTACGTCCGCTCAAAGGTCTCGTTGCTGTACTGGTCATCCGGCGAGTCGTAGTTCATGTCGTGGTTGCCCAGCACCGGGTACCAGGGTCTGCCAATCTGCGCCATTACGCCGTTCAGCGGCTCGTAGACGCTGAGGTCATCAAAGGCAATATCGCCCAGTACCGCGGCGAAGGCTATCTGCCGGTTGGGTATCAGTTCCCGAATCACGTCATGTGCAAGATACCATACCTCCTGCACGTTTCGAGCCTGAGTATCGCCCATGATGGCAGCGGTGAAGCGCTCGGATTCACGCTGAGGCACGAGGGCGAAATCCACCGATTCGGGCAGTGCGCCCGTTGGAGGCACGCCAGGGAAGCGCAGTTTCGGTGAGCCGTTCGGTTTGTGGATGTAGTAGTGCTGAGGGAGATTGTTTTCGTTCAGCATCACCTGCCAGCCGCGCGGCTTGATGACGAACAGGATGGTATCGTCGCCGACGGGCAGGCGGTATCGCCCCTGCTTATCGGTGCGTACGACCTCGGTCTGGTTGGAAACCAGCACGTTGGCGATACCGGGCTCCGCTGGGTCGCGCACGCCGTTGCGGTTTTGGTCGTGGAAAACGACTCCGGTGGCTACCTGCTGGGCGTGCAGGGTAATCGCCAGCATCAGCCATGCTGCCAGGGTGAGTAACTGGAACGTGCGTTTGGTCATCGTCGTGGTACCTCCCGTGGTGCTTAGCCGAATCTTCCGCGGATGTAGTCTTCCGTCTCGCGTCGGTCGGGGTTGGTGAATATCTTGGCAGTTTCGCCAAACTCATACAGTTCCCCTTTGTAGAAGAAACCGGTAAACTGGCTGACGCGCGCCGCCTGCTGCATGTTGTGCGTGACGATAACGATGGTATAGCGGCTCTTCAACTCCTGCATCAGCTCTTCAATACGGAAGGTGGCGGTTGGGTCCAGTGCCGAAGCAGGTTCGTCCATCAACAGCACTTCCGGTTCCACCGCCAGCACGCGCGCGATGCACAGTCGTTGCTGTTGTCCGCCCGACAGCGCCAGCGCGGATTGCCTCAGCTTGTCCTTCACCTCGTCCCACAGTGCTGCCTGTCGGAGGCTGCGCTCCACAATCTCGTTCAGCACCGAGCGTCGGCGGATGCCGTGGATGCGCGGACCGTAGGCTACGTTATCGTAAATGGACATGGGGAACGGGTTGGGACGCTGGAAGACCATTCCCACGCGCCGCCGCAGTGCCACCACATCCGTGCGCGGAGAGTTCACCTCTTCCCCGTCCAGCGTGACTGAGCCTTCCACACGCGCTCCCTCAATCAGGTCGTTCATTCGGTTGAGACAGCGCAGGAAGGTGGATTTTCCACAGCCTGATGGACCGATGAGTGCGGTGATATGATTGGGCAGGATGTCCAGGTTCACATCCTTGATGGCATGGAAACTGCCGTAATAGACGTTCAGGTTGCGCGTGCTGATTTTCGGCTGAGGTGGTGCTGTGACCTCCTCCTGCCGCCGGAACATAACGGTTGCCATAGATGCATCCTCCTGCATCGACACTTCAGGTTGGACAACCACTGCCGAAAAACCTCCTTCCACGTCCGTCACCTCAATGCCCGGAAGCGTTCACGGGTAGATACTCGCGCAACGATGTTCAGTATCAGCACCACCACAATCAAAAGCAGAGCCGCCGCCCACGCCTGGCGATGCCAGTCCTCGTAAGGGGACTTGGCGTACTCGTAAATCTGGGTGGGTAGGCTCGCCATCGGGCGGTCGAGATACAGGTTCCAGAATCGGTTGCCCAGCGCGGTGAACAGCAGGGGTGCCGCCTCGCCGAAAACTCGCGCCAGAGCCAGCATCACCCCCGTAACGATGCCGCCTCGCGCTGCGGGCAGGACAACGCTCCACATGGTGCGGGCGTAGGTGGCGCCCAGCCCCAGCGAGGCTTCACGCAGGGCGTTCGGCACGGCGCGTACCATCTCTTCGGTGGTGCGGGTAATCATCGGTATCATGATAAACGCCAGCGCCACGCCCCCGGCAAGCGCCGAGAAGGTACGCATGGGTACCACCAGCAGTGCCCACACCGAGACGCCTATCACGATGCTGGGCATGCCGTTCAGCACGTCCGCCACAAAGCGGATCAGGTGAGCATACCGGCTCTGTCCGAACTCCGCCAGGTATACCCCTGCTCCTACTCCTATCGGCAGCGACAACACCAGCGCCAGCCCCACCATGTAGAAACTGCCCACGATGGCGTTCGCCAGCCCTCCGCCCGGCTCACCCGGAGGTTTGGGCAGGCTAGTCAGAAACTCTAAGTTCACCGAGCGGATGCCATTTGTCACCAGGTAGATGAGGATGATGAACACCGGCGCCATCACCAGCAGTGCGCACACGCCCGTAAGCGTCAGAGCGAGCACGTTCAGCACACGACGCCACCACTCATGCGTCCGCGAAAGGCGTATCAACGCTGGACCTCCCCCCGGCTCACCTGCCATACCAGCAGGCGAGCCAGTGCATTGATAACCAGGGTAATGATGAACAGCAGTAGCCCCAGCTCCGTCAGCGAGGAAAGATACAGCGGCGAGGTCGCCTCGGTGAACTCGTTGGCGATAACGCTTGCCAGAGTATAGCCGGGCTGTAATAGCGAGGTGGTAATTTCCGGGCGGTTACCGATCACCATGGTTACCGCCATTGTCTCGCCGACGGCACGTCCGTAGCCCAGGATAATCGCACCCAGAATGCCCACCCGTGCATAGCGAAGCACCACCCGACGAATGGTTTCCCATTTGGTGGCACCGAGACCGTAAGAGGCTTCCCGTTGCGCCTGCGGTACCGCCAGGATGACCTCACGCGACACCGCAGTGATATACGGGATAATCATCACCGACAGGACAAGTATCGCCGCCATCATGCTGACGCCAAAAGCGGGTCCTGCGAACAGGGGAATGTGTCCGAATCGCTGGGATAGCGGCACCTGCACGTGTTCGCGAAGCCAGGGTACCATCACGAACACGCCCCACAAGCCATATACCACCGAGGGAATCGCAGCCAGCAGTTCTACCACGAACGACACCGGCTGCCTCAACCAGCGTGGGGCAACTTCGGCGATGAAGATAGCCGTGCCCAGGCTTAAGGGCACAGCGATAATCAGCGCAGCGACCGAAGTAACCAGCGTTCCCCAGATGAAGGGTAGCGCACCGAAGCGCTCGCGCACCGGGTCCCAATCGCGCGATATCCAAAAACGCCACCCAAAGGTGCGAATACTCAGCTCTGAGGAACGCCACAGCTCGTACGCGAAGAACAGCACCAGCAGTACCACCACCGAGGCACACGCCACCGCTGCCGCCCGGAACAGCCGGTCGGACCAGAAGGTCGCTGCCCGATTATGCGTGCGCACTTTTGGTGCTGTCGGGTCGCCTGTTGTCGTTTCGTTCATTCAGCCTACTGTACCTCAGCAAGCTTCTGGAGCGACATCTCCACCACTTCGCTGGCTAACGGAACGTAGTCCAGTTCAGAAGCCATCTTCTGCCCCTCCTTCAGCACCCACTCGAAGAACTTTTTAATCTCCGCCGCTTTTGTCTTGTCCTTCGGCTGGGTGTCCAGCAGCACGTACACGAAACCGGTAATCGGGTAGCTGTTTTCACCGGGCATGTTGACCGCACTGCTTCGGATATCCTGCTTCAGTCGCTCCACCGCTGCGGCAGTTGCCTCCATACCTGTTTCTTCGGAAGGCAGGACGAAATTACCTGATGCGTTTTGAATGGCCGCAAAGGGCAGGTTGTTGTGCCTCGCGTAGCTCAGTTCCACGTAGCCGATGGCGCCCGGCAACTGCTTCACCTGACCGGTGACCCCTTCGTTGCCCTTGCCGCCAACGCCCGTGGGCCAGCTCACCGATTTGCCACGGCCTATCTTCTGCTCCCATTCGGAACTGACGGTAGAAAGGTAGTCGGTGAAGATGTAGGTGGTGCCGCTGCCGTCCGAGCGGTGCACCACGACGATGTCCATGTCCGGAAGTTTAACGTCCGGGTTCAGCTGCGCGATACGGACGTCGTTCCACTTCTTTATCTTGCCCAGGAAGATGTCTGCCAGCACGGATGGGGTGAGTTTGAGGTTGGTGGTGATGCCAGGCAGGTTGTACACCACCGCTACAGTGCCTGCCACTACCGGTATCTGCACAAACGGACGGGTGAAGGTCTTCTCTTCCTCTAACGAAACCGCCACATCGGTAGCACCAAAATCGATCGTGCCTTCCTTGAACTGCTGAATGCCTCCACCGCTTCCAATGCTCTGGTAATTCACCTGCACTCCGCTGTTCTTTTCATACTCCGCCGACCAGCGCGACATGAGGGGGTACACAAATGTAGAACCCGCCCCCGTGATTTGCACCTTCGCCCCGGTCGCGCCCGTCGTATTCGGGCTCTTTTTCGGCGCACAGCCCGCGATAATTACCACACTGACTGCTATCACCGCCAAGAGCAGTCTTGAGTTCGGAAACATCCTTGCCTCCTCGCTACGATGTTCTCGAATGTTATCATATCGCGCTATTGTTAAGGGGATTTTAAGCCTCCATATTCCCAGGTGATGCCAGCGTGAAGATGAAAATCGGGGGCAATTCGCGCCGGCCAGCCGAACTGGTTTTGGGTGATGGATAGCTCGGCGCGCATTCCGGGACGTATATCACGCGAAACGCCCACCGTCAGCGAACGCCGGGCACCATCTGCATACGGCACGCCGACCACCACCGGGGTGCGATTATCGTCAATCTGCAGAACCAGCGAGGTGTGGGCGTCGGGCAGATATTCCACCGCTATCAGCCACTGCACCATGTCGCGTGCGGATGCGCCCAGATGGGTGGGTTTGCCCACCCACACCCTGCTCAGGTTTACATGCCAGATGAGGTTCTTACCGCTCTGGTAGCTGAACAGCACTCCCAATCCGGCATCTACTGCCCCACTTCCAAATTGCTGGGCGGGGTTGCCTGTGGGCAGTTTGAGTATAGCCCGTAGCGCCCAGAAGCTCCTGCCCGATTGCCCCAGGGACCGGCGCAGCTCCAGCACGGTGTCACCCGTCCCTGCCGCTGGTTTGCTCAGTGAAACAAGGTTGTGCCCGCCCTGCGTGATGCGTTCGTGAATCTGATAGTTCCGATAGCTTGCCCTGCCGCCGCCCTTGAATCCGAACCACCGGTGCCAGACGTTGATCAGCTCGTCCAAAAAGCCGCCGTTCCGCGCAAGCACCGGCAGATAGAGCGCCACATCCCACCCGTTGCCAAGACCGGTGGTGTATGCCATCGTCAGCCGCTGTACTTCGAAATCCTGCTCGAAGCGGTTGTCTCCCGCTCTGTCGAACAGCAGGTGGTTGATAACGTCCAAATGGAGGCTGATCCGGCTCTCGCCTCTGGGCAGAACCTGCGCTGACTCGGGGGTCGCCTGCAGGAAAAGGACATTCAACGGTTCCGCGTTGCGCACGGCGAAGGGGGCGCGCCAGCCGTCCGACTGACATTCTGCACACCATGCTGTTACGCAACCCAGCACGATACAGACAAGTGCACCCAGTGAGCGACTCATCTCGGCAGATAAGTTCGCCGAAGGTGGCGCGTTTCCTGCCATGTCTGTTGCCTTACCCTGTGCGAAGTGGTATACTGAGTGCAAAGGCACGCATGAGCGTTCTTTCACAGGGGAGGCATAAAGGCATGGCACTGGTACAGAGGAACCGAATTAAACTGACACTGGAAGGCGCAAAGCTGATTATTCAGGCGTGTGAGGCGAAGTCGCGCGAACTGGGACAGGATATGGATATTGCCGTTGTGGACGATGGAGGAAACCTCATCGCTTTCTGCCGCATGGACAATGCACGCATCACCAGCATCGACATCGCCATCAATAAGGCGTTCACCGCAGCCGGCACAAGGCGCGGCACCCACGAATACGCCACCATCGCGTCCCCACAGGGCGGTGCGGCGTTTGGCATCCATGTGAGCAACCAGGGGCGGTTCATGATATTCGGCGGCGGCTTGCCGATTGTCGTGGACGGTCAGGTGATTGGCGCGGTTGGGGTCAGCTCCGGCACGATCGAGCAGGACCGTATCGTGGCGCAGGCTGGCGTGGACGCCTTCCTCGAGGCGCTGGCGGAGGAGCAGGAGGCACAGAGCGCACAGTAATCCCTGTGTACGGGATAGCTTTGCCCTTCTCTTGATTTCCCGCAGCAGGCAGGGTATTCTGTTATTTAGCAAAAGTAAAGTGAGGGTGAGTATGCTCCTGCGGGACCGGTTCGGGCGGGTAATTGAATACCTGCGGATTTCAGTCACGGAACGGTGCAACATGTGCTGTGTGTACTGCGTCGCACCTGAGAACCGTGGCTACGAACCGCGCGAGCATCTGCTCACCTTTGAAGAGATTGCCGAGATTGTGCGTGTGCTGGCGCGACATGGACTGCGCCGGGTGCGCATCACCGGGGGCGAGCCTCTGGTGCGCCCGCATGTTCCCGAACTGGTGCGCCTGCTGGCGCAGATTCCGGGCATCACCGACATTTCTCTCAGCACAAACGGCATCCTGCTTCCCCGCTACGCCGATGCCCTCAAGCGCAACGGATTGAAACGGGTGAACATCTCTCTGGACACCCTTCAACCTCAGAAGTTCCACCGCGTTTCCCCTGCTGGGCAATGGGAAGAGGTGTGGGCAGGTATCCAGACAGCGCTCGCCGTCGGGCTGAAGCCGGTCAAAATCAACTGCGTGCTGATGAAGGGCATTAACGACGATGAGGTGGTGGACTTCGCGCGGCTGACGCTGGAATATCCTCTGCATGTGCGCTTCATTGAGCTGATGCCCATCGGCAACATCGGCTTCTATCGGCGGGGGCATCTGTTCCCCATCGGCGAGGCGAAGGCGCGCTGTGCCCAGCTGGGCGAACTCATCCCGGTGACCGAGGGCGAGGCGGTTGGCGGTGGTCCCGCGAGTGTGTTTCGTCTGCCCGGTGCACAGGGCACGCTTGGATTCATCGGCGCGTGTACTGCGAACTTCTGCCATCGCTGTAACCGGATGCGCCTCAGCTCCGATGGATTGCTTTACCCGTGTCTGGGACATGGAGTGCACGTGGACATGAAGCCTGCGCTGAAGCTGTCACCAGACCAGCGCGAACAGGCAATCATGGAAGGCATAGAGCAGGCTCTGCTCAGCAAACCCGAGGGGCATCAGTTTGTCACGCTGGCGCCGCACCCAACCTTCCGAACCATGCGGGTGATAGGAGGATAAGCAGATGGGCGAGGTACGCATGGTTGACGTCGGCGAGAAGGCGGAGACGCGGCGCGAGGCGGAAGCGGAGGCTATCCTGCGCGGTGACCCGCTGGTGCTGCGTGCGCTCTGGGAAGGCAAACTGCCGAAAGGACAGGCGATACCCGCCGCGCAGGTTGCTGGCACGTTTGCCGCCAAACGCACGCCCGAGCTTCTTCCCATGTGCCATCCCATCCGCCTGGATAGCGTGGAACTGAGCATGAGTCTGGAGGAGGGGCAAATCATCATTCGTGCTCGGGCGCGCACCCACGACCGCACCGGCGTGGAGATGGAAGCGCTGACCGCTGCCAGCGTCGCCGCGCTGTGTCTTTATGACTGGGCAAAGTCACAGGACCCAGGGATGGAGTTCTCCGTACGCCTGATTCGCAAGTCGGGGGGCAAGTCGGGCGTGTGGGAGAGGGAGACCGCTCCCCAGCCTTCCGAATCTCGCCTGCTGGAAGGTGTTCGCGCCGCCGTGCTGACCATCAGCGACCGCGCCAGCTCGGGCGTGTACACCGACGAGAGCGGCGCTCTGGTTCAACGCTGGCTGGAAGAGCAGGGAGCAGAGGTGGTCTCCTACACGCTTGTTCCCGACGACCGCGACGCAATCCGCAACGAGCTCATCCGTCTGAGTGACAGCCTTCAGCCAGAGCTTATCCTGACCACGGGCGGAACAGGTCCCTCCCCGCGCGACGTTACGCCTGAAGCCACCCGGTCGGCGATTGACCGCGAACTATCCAGTATTACCGACTGGTTGCGCCTGCAGACGGCAATCCATACGCCCTTTGCCTACCTGTCGCGGGCGACGGCAGGTGTGCGCGGGCGCACTCTAATCGTTAACCTTCCGGGCAGTCCTCGCGCTGTGCAGGAACACCTCGATGCCCTGCGCCCCCTGCTTCGCCATGCCATTCAGATGGTGCAGGGTGGCGACCATACGCCAAAGGGTTGTGGGGATGCATGAGGCGTACTACCTGCTGATAGGCTTTTTTGTGGTTGCGATGCTCTACGCTTCGGTAGGGCATGGCGGCGCCACAGGCTATCTGGCATTACTGACGCTGATGGCTTCCTCTGTTCCCCCGCAGGAGGCATCTACGACCGCGCTGATCCTGAACACCGTGGTTTCGGGGCTAGCGCTGGTGCAGTTCGCGCTGGCGGGGCACTTTCCGGCGCGGCTGGCGGGTTCGTTTCTGGTTGCCTCCATTCCGGCGGCGTTCATCGGTGGCCTGGTGAAGGTTCCCCTGTGGCTGTTCCATCTGTTGCTGACGGTTGGGCTGGCGATGGCAGCGTTACGACTGCTGTTGTTCCAGGGTGGGACCGCTTCGGCAGGTGCGGATGGTGTCAAATCGCCTGCTTTGCCGACCGCGCTGGGCGTGGGCGCAGGAGTGGGCTTGATTTCGGGCATTGTGGGCATTGGAGGCGGGGTGTTTCTCAGCCCTCTGCTTATTCTGCTGAAATGGGCGACGCCGCGCGATACCGCAGGGGTAGCAGCCTCTTTTGTGCTGTTGAACTCGCTGGCGGGACTGCTGGCGCGGGTGAGCACGGATAAACTGGTGGTCGGGTCGCTGTGGTTGCCGATGGCGGTGGCGATAGTGGGTGGGCTGGTAGGTTCCTACTTCGGCGCGAGACGCCTGGTACCGAGCGCCCTGAACCGGGTGCTGGCTGTGGTGCTGGCGATTGCATGTGGTAAGCTCATGCTAACGCTTCTCTGAGGGAGAAGAGCGGATGACGGCAAAAACGATGATAAGCGTGGAGGAAGCCCAGGCGAAGGTGCTGGAGGGGGTGAATCCGCTGGGGGTGGAAACGGCAGACCTGGCGGAGTGCGTGGGGCGCGTACTTGCCCAGAATCTGGTGGCACCGCATGACCTCCCGCCTTTCGACAACTCGGCGATGGACGGCTACGCCCTGCGTGCAGAGGATACCGTTTCCGCAACGCCCGACGCTCCGGTACACCTGCGAATCGTGGGCGAATCGGCGGCGGGAAGGGGTTATTCCGCCGGGCTTCAGCCGATGGAGGCAGTGGTCATCAACACGGGCGCACCGATGCCTGCAGGCGCAAACACGGTCCTGCCCGTCGAGCAGGCGCAGATCGAGGGGGACTATCTGCGAATCGATGCGCCGATAAAGCCCGGCATGCACGTTCGTCCTAAAGGGCAGGATATCGCCACAGGCACACCTCTGTTAGAGGCGGGCACGCGGCTGGGGTTACAGCATATCGGACTGCTTGCTGCGCTGGGGCTGTCTCCCCTGCAGGTGTATCGGCGCCCGCGCGTGGCTTTACTGGCTACGGGCAGTGAACTGCTTCCCTACAACGCGCCCCTTCGCCCCGATGCCATCCGTGACTCCAACAGTCTGATACTGCGGTTGTGGCTCGAATCGCGAGGCGTCGGGTGTATCTTTGCCGACACCGTTGCAGATGACCTGTCTTTGATAACCAGATGGCTGGAGCGGGCGCTTTGCGAGGCAGATGTGCTTATTCTAACAGGTGGTGTGTCCGTCGGCGAGCGAGACCTGGTCAAGCCCGCCCTGAAGGAGCTGGGTGTGGAGACCGTCTTCTGGCGGGTGAACATGAAGCCGGGTAAGCCCATCCTGTTCGCAAAGCACTATGGTCGCACGATATTCGGTCTGCCGGGCAACCCGCTGGCGGTGGTGGTGGGACTGCTGGTGTTTGTCCTGCCCTATCTGAACGCTCTGGAGGGTGAGACGCAACCTCTGCCGCGTTATGTGACCGCTCGCCTGGGGACGTCCGTCCACAAGAAGGAATCGCGCGCCGAATTCCAGACCGCACAGCTGTGTGTGATGCCGGACGGCATTCTGAGTGTCACTCCGACCACTGCGCAGGGTTCTTCTCTGCTGGGCAGTCTGGCGCAGGCGAACGCCTTTATCTACCTGCCGCCGGGCGAGAACACTTATGCCGAGGGTACGCTCGTCAAAGCACTGCCTATCGCCCCGATGGAGGGATGCGTATGACCGTTTCGGTTCTGGCTTTTGCTCATCTGAAAACGGTACTGGGTGCGGAAACCGTGTCCGTCAGCCTGACCGATGGCGCCACCGTGCGCGACTTGATTTGCCACCTGCAGGAAACCTGTCCTGAGCTGATACAGTGGATGAAGTCCACGCGCGTGGCGGTGAACTGTGAGTACGTGGAGCCAGACGCCGTCCTGCATGACGGTGATGAAGTTGCGCTGATACCCCCTGTGAGTGGAGGCTGAGCCATGCGCTATTTGACCCGTGAACCGCTGTCTCCAGAGGAATGGCATCGTGAAGCGATGAGTGAGCATTCGGGCGCATCGGTGGAGTTTCTGGGGGTGGTGCGTCGGCTGGAAAACGGCGTGCCCATCCAGTATCTGGAGTATGAGGCGTACGAGCCGATGGCAGAGCAGATGCTGGAACAGTACATTCAGCAGGCACGTGAGCAGTTTGGGCTGAGCAGGGTGTATTTTCGCCATCGGCTCGGCAGGGTGGGCGTGGGCGAGATTGCAGTGATTATCGGCGTGCACGCCCCGCACCGGGCAGAGGCTTTCGCGGGATGCCAGTTCCTGCTGGAGTCGCTCAAACGCGACGTGCCCATCTGGAAGGCGAAGGCGGGTTAGAATAGCTCAGGGACGTGCCATCCGCTGGCGAAAGTACTCAATGGTGCGCCTCAGTCCCTCTTCCAGGCTGACCTGCGGCTCCCAGCCCAGCAGTTGGCGTGCCCGGGTGATGTCCGGCTTGCGTCGGCGCGGCTCATCGGGCGAAAAGAGGGGGCGGAATACTATCTCGCTCCTGCTGTTGGCAATCTCCCGGATCAAGGTAGCGACCTCCAGCACCGTACGCTCGTCGGGGTTGCCGATGTTGACCGGTTCATGATAGTCGGGCAGTTGCGATAGCCTCCAGATGCCCTCTATCAGGTCAGAGACGTAGCAGAAGCTGCGCGTCTGCTGTCCATCGCCGTACACGGTTATCGGTTCGCCGCGCAGTGCCTGCCCGATGAAGTTGGGGATCATCCTGCCGTCATCCGGGCGCATGCGCTCGCCGAAGGTATTGAAGATTCGCACGATGCGCGTGTCCAGTCCGTGATGACGGTGGTATGCCATGGTCATCGCCTCGGCGAAGCGTTTGCCTTCATCGTATGCGCCTCGCACGCCCACCGGGTTCACATTGCCCGTGTAGTCTTCTGTTTGGGGGTGTATCAGGGGGTCGCCGTATACCTCCGAGGTGGATGCCAGCACGTAGCGCGCGCCCTTTGCCTTCGCCAGCCCCAGCGTTTTGTGCGTGCCCAGTGCATTGACCTTCAGTATCTGGATGGGCTTGGTGGCGAAGTCCACCGGGCTGGCAGGCGAGGCGAAATGGAAGACGATATCCACCGCGCCGTCGATATAGAGATATTCGGTCACATCCTGTTTGATGAAGCGGAAGCGTTCGTTACCGGCGAGATGCGCGATATTCTGCACACTGCCGGTGATCAGGTTATCCAGCACGATGACTTCATAGCCTTCCGCCAGCAGTCGGTCTACCAGATGCGACCCCAGAAACCCCGCTCCTCCTGTCACCACCGCACGAGGCAAGGCTGTACTCTCCTACTCGCTTTTGTCTGCGCCTATAATCATCACATCTTTCTCCCTCCAGCTGGGCGTTACCTTCAGGGAGTGCACCCTGCCGTTGCGCCAGACGGCTTCCACCACCGTTTTGCCCGGGGCGTGCAGGCGGAAGGAGACGTCCCACTCTTTGTGCCAGGCGGGGAAGAGCAGTATCTTCTCACCATCGGTCTGCATCAGCATCGCCTGCAGGGCAATCATTCCCCCGCAACCGTGGTCCTGGTCGGGTATCCAGTCGTAATTGGGTCCCCAGAAGGCGGGGAACCGACTGCCCGCGTGTTTGGTGGCGAACCGCTGAGCAACCATCGTCTTCGCCTCATCTGCCAGCCCCAGCAGAGCCGCCCAGATGGGGTCCTGCCGCCAGCCTTCGTTGCCTTTGTATGGTCGTCGGGCGTAGGTATTGCGCGCCACCTGCAGGTCGGGCTTGCCCACTCCATACAGCCGATAGGGGAACACGGCGTACAGTTCGGGGTCTTCGGAGTTAATCGGCGGGGCGAGGATTTCCTGAGCGGGCAGAAGGAAAGTCTGTCCCCCTTCCGTCTTCATGGGCAGGGGAGGAAGCTGTTCCAGCAGTCGCCGCCACAGGTTGCGCCGGTGTAAATCCTGCCTGCTGAGAGGCACTCGAAGCAGCTCCTGCAGAACCCAGCGCAAACCGGCAATATCCGGCAGAGGGTTCACCGTCTCAGGATAGGTCTCTAGAGACTGCGAGGGCTTCAGCAGAAGTTTCCCGTCGCCGTCGCGCCCGAAATGGCGGTCGTAAAAGGTGATGAATGCGTCCGCAAAGGGCAAAAGTGTCTCGCTCAGGAACCGCCTGTCACCTGTGTGGAAGAAGTGTTCCAGCGCCATCGCCAGCAGTTCCAGGTTGCACGAGTAGTAGTAGCGGATATACGGGTTATCAATATACGAAACAGGCTTACCCTGCCGGTCCCACCCGTAGTTCGAGTTCGCGTATGTGCCCCAGGAGGTGATGGTTTCAGGGAAGTATGCCCCTTCATGCCCGAAATAGATTTGCGTACGCGCCTTCGCCAGTGGCAGAGCCTTCAGATACATCTCAAACAGCGGGCGCATCATGTCATAATCGCCTGTGGGGAGCATTGTCCAGTAGGGCAGGCGTGTGTTCTGGAACCAGTACTCCCCGCCCCAGCGGCGATAGTCGGCGTCGAAGTGCTCATCTGGCTCACGCGAGTCTACCGTGAAGATGGAGCCGTTGAACTTAATCGGGTAGGCTCCTCGCCCGGCACAGGCGTTGATGAAACGCTGGAGCGCGTAACCCTGGGTAACCACTTCCGCTTCCGGACTACCGCTGACCACAATCCAGCTGCGTCGCCAGAAGTTAAGCCACCATCGCTGATGGGCGGCGCGTGCCTGCGTGCGTCCCACTGCCTCCACCCGCTTCGCCTGCGCCCGGATACGGCTCACCCACTCCTCTGCCGTTTCGGTCTGAGCAGTCAACACATGCACCGCGACCGAAAACTGTTTTGCGGGTGAGACGCTGGCGAGGGTGTATTTGTCCGTACGCACCAGGTCTCTGCCGCGAATCAGCCCCCCGAAGGTGCGATGCAGTAGCGGGTCAGGTAGTTTGCCAATCAGGCTCTCCAGCCCCTGGTGGCGCAGGGTGAGCTCATAGATAGAGGTCGGGTTGCGGTGATACCAGATAATGCAGTCCTTCTGCCCATCCAGCACCGTATCGGCATGTTCCACTACGGGATGGGGCGAACCCATCATGCCGTACGCGCTGAACAGCTCTTTGCCCTCGAGCGTGCGGTCGCTCTGCCTCCAGACCTCCAGCTGCACCCGTATCTGCACGGGCTGGGGGCTATCCACGTCCACCCATACTACCGGGCGGTTGGCGTCCACCCACACCCGCAGATTTGTCGGGCTTGAGCGGCTACCCGCCTGTACGATGACTTCGCCACCACTCAGGCGCAGTTCCTGACGGAAGAAGTCGCCCCCACTCAGGAGAGAAGGTTCTAACGACACCCGTACCCTGCCCAGTTTCAGCAGGCGGTTGTTTTCGCTCCAGGCATCGGTCTTGCTCAGGTAGAACACGAGGTCGCCGTTCGGTTCCACCCACATATTTACCCCGATATCGCCGTTGCCGAGAGGCATGGAGCCGGAGCTGTCTTTTGAGGGTGTATCCCACACCACATTACAGCGCTGCAGATAGGATAATGCCTCTTCGCTTGGATCAGGCATGTTGCCTCCCTGTGTCAGAAGATTGGGTAGCAGTACTAACAGTGCGGGAATAAGTATACCAGATTTGAGGAAAGACATGGCGGCTCCACCTCTAAAAGATCTACCGGGCGAGCAAGTTGCTCGCCCGGCGCAGTGGTCGGTACTATACACTACTGACCGCCTGTGGTCATGTTGCCCCAGGTCAGTTCGGTCCAGCGGTAGAACTTGGCGTGACCGTCCACGAAGCTCACGTTCTCACCACCGGCGTGGCGCGGTAGTTTGTCCAATTCTCCCTTGCCGTACTGCTGGATCCAGGAATCGGCAGTGCGACAGCACTCCCAGATTTTACAGCAACCCTCTGTCGCGAACGCCGTGCGTGAAGCTATCCAGTTGAAGTTGCCTGAATCGGGTCGCTGCCACACATAGATGTCTACCAGCTGCGCGCTGCTATCAAAGAACATCGCCCAGTTGGCGGGTGTGGAGATGCCGCCCAGCTTGTTGGTTGGGTAGCTTCCGGTCAGTGTCTCGTTAAGACCGTACGAGACGTATTTGGGGTTGCATGCATCCCAGAACTCGCACGGCTGTCCGGTGTTCGGGTTGATGGGGGCGAAGCGGTCGTTACGTCCACCATCGTCACTGCAGCCCGCCCATACATCGTTCCACTGAAGGGGGTCATCCTGGCACTGATACACGCCGTCGTTCTTGACGTAGGGGTAGATTGCCATCGTCCAGAACGCAGCCGAGTCGCGGGGCAAACCGTTGTTGCCACCGTTGCAGAAGAACTCCCAGTTCCACCCGGGGAACCTCTCATCGTAATCCTGCAGGTACTGCAACATGCCCAGCGTCAGCTGCTTCATGTTGGACAGGCAGGCGGACTTGCGCGCAGAGGCTCTCGCCTGCGCAAACACCGGGAACAGGATGGCTGCCAGTATCGCGATAATCGCGATAACAACAAGCAGCTCAATGAGCGTAAAGCCATGTCGTTTCATCAGAAAATCCCTCCTTGATAGATTCTCGTTGTGAAAGCGCCCCTATCTTGGTGCAGGAGGAGCTGGTGCAGGAGCACCCTGTCTAGGAGCCCCGCCGGGTCCGGGTGCCTTGCCTCCGCCGAACATCTGCTCCAGTTGCTTGCGCTGTTCCTCGGTCAGTCCCCGTGAACGCCCGGGTCCCCCCGTGTATCGCCAGATAGCAGCAGCCGCTATCACCACTATCACGATGATGATAACCCATGCCACCACCGGCGACACCTCTTTTTGTTTCCAGCTGGACACCGAAAGTATTACCCCCTTTCCGTCCTTTTCAGGGTGACATCACCCTGTCTACACGTTAGCACACTTGATACAGATGTGTCAATACCTGTCTCGTCCATAAACAGCACACATTTTCGCGATGGCTTGCGCCAGTCCTTCATTCAGATGTTCTCTTCGACAGCGCCACTGCCAGTTGCCCGCTTCGCGCCCCGGCTGGTTCATGCGTGCCCCACTGCCCAGTCCCAGCCAATCCTGCAGGGGCACGATGGCTAATCGCGCCACCGATGCGTAAGCCAGCCGAATCATCTCCCAGTGAACGCTGATGTCCTCACGCCCGACGTAGTCGTAGACACGCCGCTTCTCCTCCTCGCTCAACCCGTTGAACCAGCCGACCAGCGTGTCGTTGTCGTGGGTGCCGGTGTACACCACAGTGTCCGGCTCGTAGTTGTAGGGCAGGTAGAGGTTATTCGGGTCGCCGTCAAAGGCGAATTGCAGAACCCGCATACCCGGAAAGCCCAGCCCCTTGCGCAGGCGCGTGACGTCGGGCGTGATGGTGCCCAGGTCCTCTGCCACGATGGGCAGTTCGCCAAGTTCCCTTTGCAGAGTGCGGAACAGCTCCCTGCCCGGCACCTTCACCCACCTTCCCTTCACTGCGGTTGGCTCGGAGGCGGGGACCTGCCAGTAGGCAGAGAAGCCACGAAAATGGTCGACGCGCACGATGTCCATCATCTGCAGAGTCCACCGAAAACGCTCTATCCACCACCGGTAACCCTGCTCCTTCATCACCTCCCACCGATACACGGGATTTCCCCATCGCTGACCGGTGGGGCTGAAGTAGTCTGGCGGGACGCCGGCAACGAAGGTCGGATTGCCGTCCTCATCCAGATAGAACATCTCCGGTTTCGCCCACACATCCGTGCTATCGTGCGCCACGAAGATGGGCATATCGCCCATAATCAACACACCCTGCGCGTTGGCGTAGCGTTTGAGGTCGGACCACTGCCTGGCAAAGCAGTACTGCACAAAGCGATGAAACTGCACCTCGTCCGCCAGCTCCCTTCGGGCGCGGTTCAGGGCATCAGGATTGCGGTGGGCAAGGTCTCTATCCCATTCGGTCCACGCTCTGCCCCCGTATGCCTCCTTCAGCGCCATGAACAGCGCGAAGTCTTCCAGCCAGAAGGTATGTTGTTCTCGGAAGTGTTCCAGCCCTCGTTTCGCCTCTTCGTCGCCCTGCGACTTCCACCGCTCGTAGGCGAGGCGCAGGACGCCCATCTTCGCAGGGATAACCGCGCCGTAATCTACCCTGTCTTCGGGAAGGAATGGGTAATCAACAAAATCGTCCCACGTCAGCAAGCCTTCGTCCTGCAGTCGCTGAAGACTGATGAGCAGGGGATTGCCCGCAAAGGCGGAGAAGGCGGAATAGGGCGAGTCTGCAAAGCCAGTCGGTCCCAGCGGCAGCACCTGCCAGACCTTCTGTCCTGCCCGCACCAGCCAGTCCACGAAGCGGTATGCTTCCCCGCCCAGTTCCCCGATGCCAAATGCGCCAGGCAGAGAGGTGGGGTGTAACAGCACCCCCGCCATCCGTGCGTCTTTCCACTTCATGTAAGATTACTTCCCCTGCGCTCCAGAGATTCCTGCCCCGTGTGCTATAATAGAGGCGAGGTGGCGGTTCTCATGAGCAAACCGGAGTGGCGGCCATATATCCAAACGCTGCGCCAGCGTCGCCGCAAAGCCCAACAGCAGAGAGAGGCGCGTTATCAGCGTGCGTGGCAACTCGCCCGTGAGGCAGCGGAACTACTGCGCCGCGAGTACGGGGCGACGCGCGTTGTCGTATTCGGTTCTCTGCTCCGCCCCAGCATGTTCGACGACCGCTCCGATGTGGACATTGCCGCCTGGGGTATCCAGCCACAGGATACACTGCGGGCGATGAGCGCGGTGGCTTATCTGGACGACCAGATTGAGGTTAACCTGGTGGATGTCAACACGTGCCAGCCGGGCATTCTGCACGCAATTGAACGTGAGGGAGTGGATGTATGAGCTACGATGACTACCGCGTGCTCGCTGCCCGCATTCGCGCCGAACTGCAGGATGTCGCACGAGTGGTCGACAGGGCAGAGCGTGCGCGCCTGCTGATGGAACAGCACCCCGACGAGGATGTGTACCTGGACGCTGCAGCGCACAACCTGCATGACTTTTACACCGCGCTGGAGCGAGCCTTTCTGCAGATTGCCAGAGTTGTTGACCAGTCGACGCCCGACGGGGAACGATGGCACCGCGACCTGCTGGAGCAGATGGGCATCTCCGTGCCTGGGGTGCGCCCACCCGTGCTGGACAGCAGTACCGTGCTGGAACTGGACGAATATTTGCGCTTTCGTCATGTGGTGCGCAATGTCTATTCGTTCCGTTTGAACCCACAGCGAGTGACCCAGCTGGTTGAGGGGATACGCCCCCTGTTCGAGAAGGTCAGCACGCAGCTCCACCAGTTCGCCCAGATGCTGGAGCAGTGGAGTACGGAGGCGCAGGGTGAATGACTTTTGCACGCCCAACTGGGTGAAGCACGCCGTCTTCTATCAGATTTTTCCTGACCGTTTCGCCAACGGCGCCCCCTCCAACGACCCCGCCAATGTTCAGCCCTGGGGAACTCCGCCTACTCCACATAACTTCATGGGCGGCGACCTGGAGGGCATTCGCCAGAATCTGTCTTACCTTCGGGAACTGGGAATTACCGCCATCTACCTGAACCCTATCTTTCAATCTCCATCCAACCATCGCTATAACACCTACGACTACTTCCGCATCGACCCGAAGTTGGGCACGATGGAGGACTTCGTTAATCTGCGCAACAACCTGCACGCTTACGGGATACGCTTCATTCTGGACGGGGTGTTCAATCACTGTGGGCGAGGGTTTTATCCCTTCCATGACGTTGTGGAGAACGGTTCGCACTCGCCGTACGTCGGATGGTTTCATATCCGCAAGTTTCCCATCCACCCCTACGATGGGCGCAGGCGTCCAAACTATGCCTGCTGGTGGGGCATTCGTTCCCTGCCCAAGCTCAACACCGACAACCCACAGGTGCGGCAGTTTCTGCTGAGCGTGGCACGCTACTGGATAGAGCAGGGCGCGGATGGTTGGCGGCTGGACGTGCCCAATGAAATCGACGATGATACCTTCTGGCAGGCGTTTCGGCAGACGGTCAAGAGCGCCAACCCCGAGGCGTACATTGTGGGCGAAATCTGGAAGGACGCGAGGCGGTGGCTAAAAGGCGACCAGTTTGACGGCGTGATGAACTACCCTCTGCGCGACCTGCTGATGGACTTCGTAGCGAAGGGTTCTGCCGATGCCCCCGCCTTTGCAACAGGACTGATGCGCCTCCTGCGCCGCTATCCGCGCGAGGCGGTTTACGCGCAGATCAACCTGCTGGGGAGCCACGATACCCCACGCTGGCTGACCGTGTGCGAGGGCGATGTGCGCCGAGCGATGCTGGGATATACCCTGTTGTTCACCCTGCCGGGCGCACCGTGCATCTACTACGGCGACGAGATTGGCATGACGGGCGAAGCCGACCCTCATTGCCGGGCATGTTTCGAGTGGGATAGGCGACGCTGGAACCGCCGTCTGTACCGGCATGTACGCGCCATGATTGCCCTGCGCCATTCCAGCCCTGCCTGGCGGACGGGCGAGACCGATGTGCTGTACGCGGAAGGAGATGTGCTGGCATACGCCCGCTGGCAGGGCGAAGAGGTGTGGATGGTGACCGTCAACGGCGGCGCAAAGGGGTGGCAGGGAGAGATTCCGCTTCGCAAACGCGCCGTGCCCCGCGTCAGCAGGCTGGAGGAGGTCGGGACGGGAGCCATCTGTGCCGTGAGTGGTGGGCGAACAGAGAGGATTAGCCTTCCAGCCCGTTCCGCCCGGATATGGAAGGGCGTTCTGGCTTCAGACGGTAAGGGGTAGCAGGCTACCTTCTATGCTGTCAGGAGCCACCAGCACACGCCCTACGTAACGCGCATGTGCACCTGTCTGCACGATGACGGCGTTACCTTCGCGCAGGGGTTCCTCCAGCAGGGTGTGGCTGTGCCCCCCGATAATCAGGTCTATTCGGTCGGTTGCCTGCGCCAGCTCCATGTCCCGTTTCAGCCCGATATGCGTGAGGGCTATTAGAAGGTCAACCTGTGGGCGCAGTTCCTCCGCCAGCTCGCATCCGCGCTGAACGGGGTCGTCAAAGACGTACGCGCTGACGTGTCGACTCAGCATCCGCTCGGTAATCATGGGCACGGTCAAGCCGATTATGCCCACACGCCGTTCACCGACCTCCAGAAGCAGATAGGGCTGGACGGGCAGGCGTGCTCCGTTACGCGGGCGTACGTTGGCGCAGAGCACCGGAAAGCGTGCCCGGTTCAGCTTCGTATGGAAGCCCACCTCGGTCAGGTGAAACTCGCGGTTGCCGACGGTCATCGCGGTATAGCCGATGTCGGACATGAGGTCCAGGATAGGCTCGCCGGCGGGGTTGAAGGTAACGTTTCCTGCTCCGACCGCATCGCCGGCGTCCAGCAGGAGGCACGGGTATCGAGCGCGTTCTTCCTCTACAATCTGGCGCAGGCGCTCCGCCCTCTCCTCGCGCAGGCGGTTGTGCATATCGTTGGTGTGCAGGATGACCAGCCCGCTCACGCCTCGCTGCCAGCCTCCCGCCTGCCCCGCAGGTATGCCTCTATCGCCTGCTCCCATGCCCCCTGCGCCTTCAAAATCCACTCGCACACCTCGCGCACTGCGCCGTTGCCTCCGGGAGCGCGGGTGATGAAATCTGCCTGTGCTTTCAGCTCCGGCGCGGCGTTCGCCACCGCCACGCGCACGCCAACCGCCTCGAACGCGGGCAGGTCGTTCAGGTCATCGCCGACGTAGAGCAGTTCCTCCTTCTTCATCTGCCACTGCTGGCGCAGGCGTTCTATCTGTGCCTTCTTGTCGCGCACTCCCTGGTAGCACTCCAGAATCTTCAGCTCCGCCGCCCTGCGGGTGAGCGCCTCGGACGCCCGCCCGGAAAGAATAGCCACTCGAACGCCGGCGTGCCTGAGCAGTTCGATGCCGAGTCCGTCGGCGACGTGGAACCGCTTGATTTCGCGCCCGGTGGGGTCGTAATAGATTCCGCCGTCGGTCAGCACGCCGTCCACATCCAGCAGAACGGCTTTGACCGCTTTCAGCCTTTCATCGCTCATCTGATGTTCCAGCATACCTACACAATCCCCGTGCGCAGAAGGTCTTTCAGCATCAGCATTCCAACAGGTTTGCCCTCCTCGTCCAGCACGGGCATCTCGCCGATTTTCTGGGGCAGGCTTTCAAAGAGGTGCAGGGCTTCAACCGCCAGCGGGTTGCCCCGAACCACATGCGGCGTGCGCGTCATCAATGCTTCGGCAGGGCGGTCGAGGTTCGCAACGTCGCGCAGGAGGTGGCGTCGGATGTCGCCGTCGGTGATGATGCCCACCAGCACGCCCCTGTCATCCACGATGCACGCCGCGCCCGCGTTCGCCCGCGTTATCGCAAACAGCACGTCGCGAAGCGGCTGCCCCTGATGCACTATCGCCACGCTGTCGCCGGTGCGCATCACGTCGTGTACGCGCAGGAGCAATCGTCTGCCAAGTGTGCCTGCTGGGTGGAACACTGCGAAGTCTTCGGGGGTGAAACGTCGCTCCTGCATCACCGTGATGGCAAGTGCGTCGCCCATGGCTAACATGGCGGTCGTGCTGGCGGTGGGGGCAAGGTTATAGGGACAGGCTTCGCGCTCCACCGACACGTCCAGCACCACATCCGCCGCCTGCGCCAGAGTGGACTCCACGCGCCCCACCATCGCAATCAGCCGAACGCCAATCCGCTTGAGCGCGGGCAGAATCGCCAGCAGTTCATCCGTCTCGCCGCTGGTGGAAAGCGCAAGCACCACGTCCTCGGCGGTGACCATGCCCAGGTCGCCGTGAACACCTTCTGCGGGGTGCAGGAAAAAGGCAGGTGTGCCTGTGCTGGCGAAGGTGGCGGAGACCTTGCGGGCGATAGCCCCCGATTTGCCCATGCCGGTTGTCACCACTCTGCCCTTGCAGGACAGAATCACCTGCACCGCCTTCTCGAAACGCTCGTCCAGGCGGTCTACCAGTCGCAGGATACTCTGCGCCTCAATGTGAAGTACTTCTCGGGCTACCTCTATCATCTTAAGGTTATTATATCAGGAGGACGAGAACCATGCCACCACCAGACCGCTGGCGGCTGGGGCGATGGTCAGCGCTGTTGATACTCGCGCTCGCACCTCCAGCGTGGGCGAACATGGGCACGCCGCTGGTGTGGGCTGGGTTCCTGCAGGCGACGGTCGGCAACTTCCTCATCGGCGCGGTGGAGTCGCTCACGTTGCGAATCGCCTTTCGCCTGCCCTACTCGCGCGGACTGGTGTTGATGACGTTCGCGAACTATGCGACAATGGTGCTCGGCTGGCTGTTGCTAAAGGTAAGTGGGTATTCTCTGCAATCCTTAGTGCGTCCCGAACAGCTACTCAGGCTCCTTCCTGCCCTTCTGTACGCTGCTGTGGCAGTGCTGTTCGTGTTGACAGTGCTGGCAGAGGCTCCGTTTGTGTATCGGTTCTTCTCTCCTGATGCCCGCCACTGGCGCAAAGCGTTCAACGGCTCCCTGCTGGCGCAGACCGTCTCCTCGCTACTGCTCGCGCCGCTATACCTGAGTGCGAGCAACTACAGTCTCATCACGCAGGCGAACATTCAGCCTGACCTGCGCTTTGTGCACGCGCCGCCGGCGATGGTGTAGCTCGGATGGCGATATCTGGCGCATCCGTACGGACGGCACCGGGCGAACAAAACTGCTCGACGCCAATCTCCGAGGATGGGTCAACCTGTTTCTCAAAAGGTCACCTGACGGGAAGACGTGGCAGCTATGGATGGAGAAGGGCAGGCAAAAGCGGAAACTGCTGGACAACATTGTAGCGCCCCCGCTACCGGGCGACGAGAAGCAGGACATCATTGCGCCGCGCGATTTTGGATGGGCTGTAGACTGGCGTCCTCCCGAATCTCGCGAGTGCAAAGTGGCGGCTGATTTCTGGGCTGCGTGGGGCTTGCATCCCGGCAGGTTAACCAGCGCTGATGGCGAACTGTGCAGGTGAGGTGATACACATGAGTATGCAAAACGTGGTGCAACAACTGCTGTCTTCGCGGGTGGTAGGCATTCTGCGCCTGCCCGACCCCGAACATGCCCTGCGCGCGCTGGAGGTCGCCATTGAACACGGTCTCCATGCAGTCGAGGTGACCATGACCACGCCCAACGCCCTGCAGATTCTGCAGGAGGCGTGCAAACGCTGGGGAGACAGGGCGCTGGTGGGCGCGGGCACGGTGCTGACCGCCGAGGACGCGGAAGGGGCAATCCGGGCGGGTGCGCAGTTCGTGGTGTCGCCGGTGCTGGACGAGGGCATGGTGACAGCCGCGCTGAAGCACGACGTACCGCCCATTCCGGGCGTCTTCAGCCCCACGGAGGCGTATTGGGCATGGCGAATGGGCGCGCCTATTGTGAAGGTGTTCCCAGCAGTAACGCTCGGCACGCAGTTCTTCCGTGAGCTGAAAGCCCCTCTGCCTCAGATACCGCTGATGGCGGTGGGCGGGTTGAACGCACACAATGCCGCGGAGTATCTGCACGCGGGCGCGGACATGGTGGGCGTTGGCGGTGCGCTGTTCCCGAAGCAGGCAATCCAGGTGGGCGAGTTTGAAGGCGTAGCACAGACCGCCGAGGCGCTCGCCGCGCTGGCGCACCTGCACATCGAACACGCCTGATACACATCACCTCGTGAATAGGCTATAATAGAGCCGAGGTGATGCGGATGGCTATCACACAGACCGCGAAGGCGGTTCATTATCCCGATTCGGATGGGAAGCCGATGGCAGAGACCCCTTATCATCTGGAGGCGATGGTGTATCTCATCGCCGCCCTGCAGGCATACTTCGCCCACCGACAGGACGTCTACGTGGCGGGCAATCAATTCATGTACTGGGTAGAAGGCAATCCCAGACAGCGTGTCGCCCCCGACGTGTATGTGGCTTTCGGCGTGCCCAAAACGCCATTGCTTCCCACGTGGAAGGTGTGGGAGGTGGGCAAAGCTCCCGATGTGATTATCGAGGTGACCTCTCGTTCCACCGCTGCGGAGGATTTGGGCAGGAAGTATGAGTTATACCAGCGTTTAGGGGTGAAGGAGTATTTTCTGGTGGACGTGCTTCGAGAGTATCTGTCTGGTGCGGTGTTGCTGTATCGCCTGCAGGGTAGGGAGTATGTTCGGGTATTACCGGAGCGTGCGAATAGCGAGGAATGGCGGGTTCACAGCGAGCAGTTGGGTTTGGACGTGTGTGTTCGCTGGGAGGAAGACCGTTACCGGGTTCGTTTGTATGATCCGGTATCCGGTCGCTATTTGCCCACGCTGGAGGAGGAAGCTCGCCGTGCAGAGGAAGAGGCTCAGCGTGCGGAGGAGGAAGCCCGTGCTCGCGCTGAGGCAGAAGCACGCATTCGCCAGCTGGAAGAGGAACTGAGACGACTGAAGGGGAACGGTTCTTCCTAAAGGGAACAGGCAAAGGAGGGTTCGGATGACGTATCGGGGAGTAGTGGTGGCGCGAAACGGGGCGGTAGCCACATCACAGCCGCTGGCAACAGCCGTCGGATTGCATATCCTGCAGGAAGGCGGCAATTTTGTGGACGCCGCGCTGGGGATCAGCGCCACGTTGGCGGTGGTGGAACCGTACAACAGCCATCTTGGCGGAGACGCCTTTATCATCCTGTACGACGCCAGCACCCGGAAGGTACACGCGCTTAACGCCTCGGGTCCCGCGCCTCTTGCCGCTACGCCTGATCGTTTTCGTGACGGCATTCCCCTTCGCGGAATTGCGAGCGCGTCGGTGCCCGGGCTGGTCTCTGCCTGGGCGTTGCTCCACGAGCGATACGCTACCCGTGAACTCTCCGACCTTCTCCAGCCCGCCATTCGCTATGCCCAGCAGGGCTTTCCTGCAGGCTATCGCTACAGCCAGGTGTTTCATGCTCATGCCGACGTGCTGAAAGCGTTTCCCATCACCTGGCGCGAACTGCTTCCCGATGGCGAACTGCCCTATCCGGGCAAGATGGTCACCCAGCCGCAGCTGGGCTGGTCGCTGAGCCGCATCGCCACGGCGGGACCGTTGGACTTCTACCGCGGCGCCATCGCCGAGCGGATTGTGCGCCATTGCCAGCACCACGGCGGACTGTTCACCGAATCGGACCTCGCCCAGCCGCCCGCCGAGTGGCTGGAGCCGCTTTGCGTGCAGTACCGTGGATATACCCTGTATGCACAGCCGCCGGTGTCGCAGGGTCACATCCTCGCGCAGATGATGAACCTGCTGGAGGGGTACGACCTGCGTCAGATGGGCGCGCTCAGCGCGGACGTCATTCACCTGCAGGTGGAAGCCAAAAAACTCGCCTTCGCCGACCGGCAGGCATACCTGGGCGACCCGCGCTTTGTGCGTGTGCCGATGGACAGACTGCTCAGCAAAGAGTACGCTGAACGCCGCCGAGGACAGATAGACATCCACCACGCCGCGCAGGAGGTAACAGCCGGCGAGATAGAGCACGACACCACCTACTTCTGCGTGGTGGACCGCTATGGCAACGCCATCTCGTTCATCCAGAGCGTTTTCCACTCGTTCGGCTGTGCGGAGGTGGCGGAGGGCACTGGTATCCTGTTCAACAACCGGATGACGGGCTTCTCGCTGGACCCGAACAGCCCCAATGTACTCCAGCCGGGCAAGCGCACTGCCCATACCCTCAACGCCTGGTTGGTCACACGCGACGGCGAACTGGCTTTCGTGGGCGGCACGCCGGGCGGCGATGTGCAGGTGCAGAGCAATACGCAAATCCTGTGCAACCTGATAGACTTCGGCATGAACCCGCAGGAGGCGGTAGAAGCCCCGCGCTGGCAGCATGACTCTGAAGGCTTGAAGATTGAGCGGCGTGTGCCCGCGGAGACCCTGCAGGAACTGGAACGCCGGGGGCATTGCGTGATTCTGCTGCCCGACTGGGGGCAGTCCGGGGCGGTACAGGTGATAGCCGTGCATCCCGAAAGCAGGGCATTGCTTGCCGGCTCCGACCCACGCTGTGACGGTCACGCCGCCGGCTGGTAACAACCTCGTAACTTTACTGACAGTAATTTTGCCGTTTTTCGCCTCCAGAACCTCGATAACCCGCATTTTGCACAGCACGTTTGGCTCGCAACTTGCATTACAGTAGGGGCGGAACACTAATTCGTGAAGGAGGCGAATTCCATGACAGCAGGCTTGCTGAAAAAGCTGTGGCGTTTCGCTTTGCCCGGCGTACTGCTTCTGATGACCGTGGGCGGTTCGCAGGCGCAAACCTTTACCCTCACCCATAATGGGTGGACGTACTACGAGGACGTCGCCAGCCAAGGTTGGGGCAGTTTTACTGACCCTAACAACACCAACCACATGTACCAGAACTGGTGGTGGTTCCGCACCAACCTCGACAGCAAGGAGAAGCCGCTGGCTGACCTCACCTCTATGATGTCCGGTGGGGCGACCAACGTCAATCTCGTCTTCACCGAGGACGCTGGCAGTCTGCAGAACGCTTTGCTGTTCAACCTGACGTACACCCTGACAGGCATCAGTTCTACAATGGCAAAAGTCGATATTGCCTGGAGCGTGCGCAATATCTACGGACAGCAACCTCAGCCGATTACAGTCAACTTCTTCGCCTACTCGGATTTTGACCTGAACGGTTCCGCAGGCGGCGACAGCGGCGTTCTGGTTGACCCACAAACCATTCGCTATACCGAAGGCACGACCGCTGTGGACGTTACTGCCAGTAGCGGCTCCTTGCAGGGGTACGATGTGGACAACTATCCCAATCTGCTTAACCTGCTCAACGACAGCGCAGTGTACAACGTATCCAATTCCGGCCTGCCCTTTGGTCCGGGCGACATGACTAACGTCTTCCAGTGGCGGGCAACGCTGGGGATGGGGCAGCAGATGACCGGAACGCTGACCAAGCTGATCAACCTGGAGCACACCCCACCACCGCCGCCACCGCCTGTCATCCCTGAGCCGGGCACATGGATGCTGATGCTCAGCGGTATCGTGCCGGTGGCGCTGAGGGTGCGGCGAAAGGCTTAACATCCTGCGCTTCCCTATCCCTCCAAATCCCTCTCCGGGCGGAGAGGGATTTTCCTTTGGGGGGAGCGAAGGACACGCTCCCCCAGATAGTTCAGTTCAGCACGTAGAAGTCAAAATGGATGGGTTCCTGCGTGGTAAGGTGGCGCTGGATCTCCTTCACCTGCACCTTCAGCGGCTGACCGGAGCCATCGGCAATCTCCAGCACCGCCTTCTGCTTGCCGCCCTGCTCCACAATGCTGTGTATCACCTCACGCACCGGCACCAGCAACTGCTTCGGCTCTACGCCGTTGCCGTACAGGATGGCGGTTGCATATCCCTTGCGTCGCCACTCCTTGCGCTGTCCCTTTGTCAAGCCAGCATGTTGCACCGCGGATATGGGCATTCTGTTCACCTCCTTCGTCTCAAAGAGATGATAGCCATGCTACACCGCGCGTCGCAGGCGCAGGGCGTTGGTCACCACAGATACCGAACTCAGGCTCATCGCCAGCGCTGCCAGCATCGGGCTGAGATAGCCCATCGCCGCGAGTGGGATACCCAGTACATTATACACAAAGGCGAAAAAGAGGTTCTGTCGGATCGTGCGCACGGTGGCACGAGACAGATCCAGCGCGGTGACGACGCCGTTCAGGTCGCTCTTCAGCAGGGCGATATCCGCGCTCTCTAACGCAATGTCCGTGCCCTCACCCATGGCGATGCCCACATCCGCCTGCGCCAGCGCGGGCGCGTCGTTAATGCCGTCTCCCACGAACGCCACGCGCCGCCCCTGCGCCTGCAGGCGGGCAACCTGCTGTGCCTTCTCCTCCGGCATCACCTCCGCCAGCACATGCGAGGGAGGAATGCCCACCTCCTGCGCAATGGCGTCGGCGACCGTGCGCTGGTCGCCCGTCACCATCCACACCTCCAGTCCCATCTCCTGCAGGCGCCTTACCGCCTGTCGGCTGGAGGGGTGCGGCTCGTCGCGAAGGGCGAACACGCCTGCCGGCTCGTCGTTCACCGCCACCAGCACCGTGGTATAGCCCTGTGCTTGCCAGTCCTGCACACGCCGGCGCATCTCTTCGGATAGCATCACGCCGTTCTCTTCCAGCAGGCGCGGCGCACCTGCGGTCACCCCGTAGCCCTCTATCTGCGCCAGCACGCCCCTGCCCGCTACGGTGCGAACCTGTTCAGGCAGGGGAACGGCTATCCCGTGTTCCTGCGCGAAGCGCACTATCGCCATGCCCAGCGGATGAGTGGTTCCAGCCTCTGCTCCCGCCGTCAGGCGCAACAGCTCTCCCTCCGGCATCCCGTTCAGCACCTGAAACTGCCCTACTGCCGGCTTGCCAAGAGTTAACGTGCCGGTCTTATCCAGCACGACGGTATCAATCTGCCTGGCTCGCTCCAGCGTTTCGGCGTCTTTCACCAGCACGCCCAGTTCGGCTCCTCTGCCCGTGCCCACCAGCACCGCGGTCGGTGTCGCCAGCCCCAGCGCACACGGACAGGCAATCACCAGCACGCCCACCGCGTGAATCATCGCCGTGGTGAACCCCGCCTTCAGCACCACCAGCCACACCACAAACGTGCCCAGCGCAATCAGAAGCACAATCGGCACGAACACCCCTGCCACCGTGTCTGCCAGACGCTGAACCGGCGCCTTGCCCGCCTGCGCCCGTTCTACCGCCCGCACAATCTGCGCCAGGTAGGTGTCACTGCCGACTCGCTGAGCGCGGATGGTCAGCACGCCGTCGGTGTTCAGCGTGCCTGCGGCAACGGTATCGCCGGGACGCTTTTCCACCGGCACGCTCTCGCCAGTCAACATGCTCTCGTCCACTGCCGCGGCGCCCTGCACCACCACGCCGTCCACCGGCACCTGCTCGCCGCTTCGCACCAGCAGGAGGTCGCCCACCTGCACCGCAGAGACGGGAACCTGCTCTTCCTGTCCGTCCCTCAGCCGGGTGGCGACCTGCGGTGCCAGACGCATCAGCCGTTCAATCGCCTGTCGCGCCCGCCCCTTCGCCCGCGCCTCCAGGTATTTGCCGAAGGTAATCAGGGTGATAATCACGCCCGCCGTCTCGTAGTACACCGCCCCACCGAGCCAGAAGGTCGCGGCGAGACTGTAAAAGTACGCCGCCGATGTGCCCAGCACGATGAGCGTCTCCATCGTTGCGGTGCGTGCCCGAAGCGCATGCCACGCCTTCACGTAGAACGGCGCGCCGATGACAAACTGCACAGGTGTGGTCAGCGCGAGCATCAGCCACTGCAGGGCGGGAGAGGGATGGTGAAACGCCATACTCAGCACGAACACGGGCAGGGTCAGCACCATGCTTGCCAGCAGGCGTCGGCGCGAGGCGCGAAGCTCCTGGGCACTGCGCTCGGATGGTAGCGAGGGGGAGGTTTCGTCGGCGAGGGGTTGTGCCCGATAGCCTGCGTTCTCCACCGCTTCCAGAAGCTGTTCCAGACGCGCCACGGTAGGGTCTACCTGCAGGGTCGCGCTCTCGGTAGCGAGGTTGACCACCGCCTCGTGCACGCCTGTTACTCGTTTGAGCGCACGCTCCACCCGCGCCACGCACGCCGCGCAGGTCATTCCCTCGATTTGCAGGTGTATCTCCTGTGTGCTGGGCACGCTGATCATCCCCTTTTACGAAAGGCTGTAGAATCGTCCTTATTATACCCTCTGCACGCTGGCAGGAATCCGCCCCCATGTTGCGAAACATAAGAGCCGAGTTCGGCAGGTTATCGAGACCCTTCGGTTCTGGGACAGAAGGGATACTCATGGTGGCAAAACGAAACGCAAGGAGGGTATGCATAACACGGTGAAAAGAAATCCTCTATCCATCATCCTGTTCCTTGTTCTCATCGTTCTGGCGGGCTGTGGCAAAAGGCAGGCAACGGCTCCACCGCCACAAAACGTGCTTCGCTATGCCCTGACCGCCGAACCGACCACTTTCGATCCCGCCCTTGTGCGCGACGGTCCGACTATTGACCTGCTGTTTCAGGTGTTTGAGGGGCTGGTGCAGTGGGACGAAAACAATCGTCTGGTGCCCAACCTCGCCGAACGCTGGGAGGTCAGCCCCGATGGCAGGACGTATACCTTCTTCCTGAAGCGGGGCGTGAAGTTCCACAACGGGCGCGAAGTTACCGCGGACGACTTCAAATACTCCATTGAACGCGCCTGCGACCCTGCGCTGGCTTCGCCGGTGTCGCCCACCTACCTGAATGACATCGTGGGTGCGCTGGACAAGCTAAACCGCAAGGCGAACGAGGTGCGCGGGGTGCAGGTGGTGGACAAGTATACCCTGCGCATCACCATTGACCATCCCAAAGCCTATTTCCTCGCCAAGCTGACCTATCCAACCGCCTATGTGGTGTGTCGCGAGGCGATAGAGGCGGATGGCGATGAGGTGGGCGGGCGTAAACTGCGCATTAACGAGCGGTGTGCCATCGGCACGGGACCGTTCAAGGTTCAGCAGTTCCTGCCCGGCTCCAAGGTGGTGCTGTCTGCCAATAAGGAGTATCACGGCGGCGCGCCCAAACTGGACGGTATCGAGCGTCCCATCGTGCTGGACGCCAGCACACGACACGCCATGTACGAGCGCGGCGACCTGGACATTGTGGACGTGCAGAAGGGCGACCTCCTGCGCGACCAGCAGGACCCGGTGCTGAGCAAGCAACTGCGTACCTTTGACCGCGCGGCGGTGTTCTACCTGGGGTTGAACCAGAACGTGTTTCCGCCGTTTCGCGACCAGCGGGTGCGTCAGGCTCTGGCCTATGCCACAGACAAAGATTCCATTGTGAAGGTTGCGCTGATGGGCGTGCCGCAGAAGGCGAACGGCATCATCCCGCCAGGCGTGCTGGGGCATGACCCCAGCTTTGAAGGTATTCCTTACAATCCCGAAAAAGCGCGTCAGCTGCTGGCAGAGGCAGGTTATCCGGGCGGCAAGGGTTTCCCAACTCTCACTCTCACCTTCCGCGAGAAGACGCCCGACCTGCGTCGCGCCGCTGAGATGATTAAGGAGCAATACCGCAAGGAGCTGGGCATCAATGTGGAGCTGCGCGAGATGGAGTGGGGCGCGTTTCTGGATGCCTTAGACCGCAAGGAGCTGCCTTTCGTTCACCTGCGCTGGGCGGCGGACTATCTGGATGCCCAGAACTTCCTGTCGGTCATGCTTCGCACAGGCGCACCGGAAAACGTGGTGGGCTACAGCAACCCGCGCTTTGACGCCCTGTGCGACCAGGCTGACCGCGAGCAGGACGAACAGAAGCGCATCCAGCTCTATCGGCAGGCGGAGCGCATCGCCGTGCAGGAGGACGTGCCGTGGATTACCCTCTACTTCCAGCGCGATGTGGAGCTGATTAAGCCCTACGTGAAGGGCATTCGCGACTCGCTGATGGGGCATCTTCCGCATGTGACGACGTACATCGAGCGGTAGGGACAGGACAGCCCTGGCCTCCTTGCAGGCGGGGAGGAACCCCCTCTCCCAACCTCTCCCCGATGCGGGGAGAAGTGAATCCTGAAACAAGCCCTCACCCTGACCCTCTCCCACAAGGAGAGGGAAAAAGGCTCAGCAGGAGCCTCGTCCTCCACAGGATAATACGTTCTCCAAACTGGAAGGCGAACCTCCTGGAGAGCCCGTTTGTAGGGGCAACCCCTTGTGGTTGCCCGTCCCAACAAGGAACAGCCCCACCTGGCCTCCCCGCAGGCGGGGAGGGAAAGCCCTCACCCTGACCCTCTCCCACAAAGAGAGGGCAACCCTGTGTTGTTGTTTGGTCTCCCCCTCTTCTGGTCTCTCTTCGACACGGGGTAGTCCCTTTCGAAAAGTTCAAAAGTCGGATAGCCCCTGCGACCCGTTGCAGGGGCTTTTCCTCTATACCCTCAGCGCACCTTCTGGCGCAGGGCTTGCAGGGTGAGCTCTATCTGCCCGCGCGTATCCCTATCTGTCTCCACCTGTAACTGCAGCTCTAAGGCGGGTATCGCCGAAGCCGTGCCCGCTGTAGACAATGCCTCCGCAGCTATATGCCGAACGCTCGGTTCACGGTGCTTCAAACACTCCAGCAATACAGCCTCCGCCCGCGAATCCCCAATCAGCCCCAGCGCCTCTATGCCAGCATACTTCAGTAACCGCTTTTCATCCTGTCGCGCCGCAGCAATCAGGTCCTCTAAAGCCTCCTTTGCCCCTAAACGTCCCAGAGCAACAGCACAGTAATCACGCACGCTCTCCTCCTGCCCTTCATCGCGCAACAGCGCAAGCAACGCCGGTATCGCCTGCTTCACGCCCCACTTGCTCAGCAACCGGGCACACACAATCCGGCAACCGGACACATACTTCCCTTCAGGCGGGTGAGTGAGCGCACGCAATAACTGGGGCACTGCCGCCATCCCAATCCAACGCTCCAGTATCTCCTCCTGTTGAAGGTCGCCTGCCTCCTGAGCCATCGAGCGTATCAGCTCCGCTATCACCTGCTCCGTGTTCATCCCTTCTGTGCGCATCTGCCAGTACACCAAGCACGGGTCTGGCTCGTAAGGCTCCAGCGGAACCTGCCACGCGGGCAACCGCCAATCCCAGCCCCGTACCTCCCGCTTCAGCGTCTCCATCGCCCGACGGTCGCCAATCCGCGCCAGCGCACGCACCAGAAACGGGTAACTCATGTTGTTGACCCACTCCCCGCGCAACAACTCAATCAACACCGGAACCGCCTCGCGAGCCCTCGCCCATCCAAGCGCACGAGAACCGGCTATCACCCGCTCCCGGTAGCGCAGTTGTTCCTCCGTGCTTGCACCCTTTGGGGGAGGAGGCATCTGTATCCACCGCATCATCTCCTGAAGATACGCCTCATTGCCCATGGCACGCCAGCGAATACGCTCTATCGCCAGCGTGAGGGCGTGTGCGGCGCGCAGGTCAGGCGGTTGCCCGCGCAGAAGGTAAGCCTCTGCAATGACTTCCAGTTCGTCAATCAGGTCGGGTTTGGCGAGGTCTCCAACCAGCCACACGGCATACAGCCGGCATTGGGTGGGTATCCATCCCGGTGGGAGGTCTTCGCGTTCCAGGATTTCTGGTCTGAGATATGGTAGCAGGTTTGCGGGGTTCTCGTGTCCGATCCGATACAGGTATATCCACTCTGGGGGTGTTTCTGGTAACAGCAGGGCAGGCATGTTGATTCGTCTGGGAAACTGCAACGGTGAGCCTGCCACCGTCATGGTGATGCTCACGGCTGTTACCACCGCGACGAAGAATGCGCGTTTCATCGGATTACCTCCTTAACGGATGTTTTGGATGAAGTCTTGTCGTCCTCCGACCGACCAGTCTTGCGTGTCCAGTTGGCCGATAAGGTATGAGGGTGAACCGTCACCCCACTCACCCCACAGGGTAGCGATGATCTCATCGTCGCCGAACCAATCTCGCCCATAACTGACGTATCCTGCCCACCACTTCCAAACGCTGTACCGGTCATCGAAATGGCAATGGTATTTTTTGTTGTATGTCCGCTCAAATTGGTTTGACAGCAAATCCAGGTCACTGTCTAAATTTCTATTCTTAAACTTCCAGTTTGGTTCGCCTGGGGGAGACCAGACACCCTCCACAATATCTCTGTCGGAGAACCCTCCCCACGACTCGATAAAGCGGTCGCGGTGACTGAACTCGTGCATGATCGTTACCGCTACCAGGTCCAGCCACGAGGCTGTTAGAGCCAGGTTCCTCTGAGGAGAATCCTTATATGTGCCATATAGTAGGCGGGACTCGAACAGGTAGATACGGCCTCGGTATTGCTCATGAAAAGGCTGTTCGCCAAAGCGCCCCGTAATATCCAGATATGCCAGGGGGTTGGCAGATTTTAGCTCCTCGAAAGGCTCTGAAGCAAAGTAGACTATGGGCCTACCTGCATTGTCTGTGTCGTTGAAGCGAGGGATCAAACTACCCCAGTGTCCAGGGCGATTGTCGAACCAATTAGAGGGCTCGTCTCCTCTTGCCCCGCGTGAGGGGTCTATCTGCTCATCATAATCTGTTACGCGGAAGCCGAGAACGTGCGAGGCACGGCGAGTGTCATCCTGTGCATCAGGTTGAAGCGGGGGAACAGGCTCATACCGGAACTTGGCTGTGGCGCTGAACTCAAATCGGCGGTGTACTTCGTCTCGCGGTATTGGACCTGTTACTACCTGTAATCCATTGAAACTACCCCAGGGTGTCTGCCACTGTACATCACTGTCACGAAGCGACCACAAAGGGCTTCGCCTTGCTGTAGCGATGAAGCGTATGTAGACGGGTGTATCATGAGACGAAGCAATCGGTGTCCCAGATTCAGGCTCGGGATACGCCTCTACACGAATGTGCAACGTGGGACGGCGTACCATGACGAAGCGAATCTCTTCGCTTTTGTCGGGATCTCGGCGAGATATATCAGGGTTCATGTCCTTGATTGTACACAAAACCCTTACCTCTTCTTCATTTTGGTCCGGAGGTAACCCTGCAGGGTTAAAGAGGGCGCCGTGGTAAAGAAAGAAAGGAGGTATACCGAGGGGAATGAGCGTACCACGGCCAGTAATCAGCCGCCACTCATATTGCAGATGTCCCGAACGCTCACGGTTCGTGGGGAACTGCAGGCGTGGGGAACCACCAGCAATGGTTACATCGTCATAGTCAACGGGAACAACCCATAACAAAACAGTAGCAGGTCCATCCAGTCCCAGGCTCGGATCAGCAAACGTCTCGCCATCCGCAGGGTGCTTAGCAATTATACGGATAGGGTCGCCAGGGCTATAGATTCTGTTGAACCGTGTTTTGACAGCCAGACCAAAATAGGGTACTTTCACGTAAAATTTCCACTCTCCCGACCTCGGTAAAAACATTGTAAAAGGCTGCCCGGTAGACAAAGCCTGCGTGGGTGTATACACAACTTGCTGAGAATCACCTTCGCACAAAGCCTCAAGTTGTACAGGCAAGGGTGCACCCTCCCAGTCTTGCAGCTCTATCAAGCCAGACACTGCATATCCGCTGGCTGGTGCAGGTTGCCGGGGCAAAGCGGGGTCAAACGGCTCAGCACCTATCGCCCCAAAGTTGCGCTGAAGGATGGAAAAGTCGTAGAGGGTTACTTCCAGGTCACCATCCAGGTCGGCACGGGGATCCCAGTTGGGGTCTCCGGGAACGCTTCCAAACGCGGCGACCAGAATGCCGAAATCGCTGAGGGTCACTTCGTTATCCCCATCGCAGTCGCCGTTAAGCAGAGTGATGGAGAGTTCCTGCGCCTGCAGAGGGGTTAGCAGGAGGCAAAGCACGAGGCACAGCGCCATAAGGGGGGGGTAAAAAAGATACTTTTGCAACACATGATAGTTAACCTCCTTTCTATGCTGCGTGCTTTGCACGCTTAACAACAATATACCATGCCAGACAAAAAACGTCAAGCTTTTTTGCTAAGGGTGTGCGTCACTTTAACGGTTGGTGAATTCAACCCAAAAAAGAGCAACAGCCAAAACACTCAACAAACACAACCTCCACCACTCTTCGCAACCCCCTACCACCACCGAACACCACACAAGGCAGGACGCAAGCCAGGAAACCACAACAGAGAAGGTGTCCTTGCGACCGGAATTCGCCGGCAACGCAGGGACGAAACCTGCTGGTGCAGGTTAACCTCCGCAGAAGGCTTTGTCATGGGTAGCCCGCAACCTCCAGTTGCAGGAATGCCCGTCATTTGATCAGTAAACCTGCTGGTGAGCCGACCCCTCTCCCGACCTCTCCCCGACGCGGGGAGAGGAGAATCTCCCCTTCCCTCGCAGGGAAGGGGCTGGGGGTTAGGTGTCCGCAAATACGGCCCGGCAGGCGCCTCGCCATCCAGAGAGGACCCATTGCAGGATCTTATGCCCGGCGCACCGCAACCTGGAATGCCTTCTGAGGGTTATCCTCCGTCAGCTGGCGTATTTCCGAATCGGAAAGTCCCGCATGGCGCAGGGCGGGTATCATCCTGGTGAATAAAGTGGTGTAAGGGCGGAACGTGCCGCCTCCTGGCTCCCCCACGTTGTACCAACCCGCATCGTGCGACACCAGCACCCGGTGCAGGAGACCCGCTTTGCGCATGGCGAGCACCAGCTCCACATGCTGTTGCACGGTCTGCTCGGAAACGCCGTCGAACTCCACCCACGCGCCCTGCTGTGCCGCCCACAGGTGCATCTCCCTGTCGTTCTCAACCTGCGCATGAACCCAGATAAAGGCAGAGGGATGTACCCTCATCTCCTTCAACCGCTCAATCTGTTTGCGGGCCGCACTGCCGGGTCCCGTGTGCGAGGCAATGGTCAACCCCGTTTTCAGGTGCGTCAGCGCCGCTGCCTCCAGCAGGCGCATGTCTACCTCGGAAGGCTCGGGGTCCACGCCAATCTTGATAAAGCCGGGGCGGATATTTGTTCCCTCAATGCCCTTCTCGAACTCCTCCGTCCACAGGCGAGCCATCTGCTCCGCCGTCAGTGAGCGCACCGTCGCAGGGAGAAACTTATCATTCGCCGCGCCATACCAGCCGGTATTGGTCAGCAGGTATACTCCGCTTGCCCGGCTCAGCCGCTGGAGCAGAACGGGGTCGCGCCCCAGATACGCAGGCGTGCACTCCACCAGCGTGCGACAGCCCGACGCGCGCAACTGCTTGAGGTAGGGCAGAACCACCTCGAAGACCTCATCTGCGTTGTATCGCCCTTTGTTCACCCTGTCCGCACCGATAAAGTCCACCATCACGTGCTCATGGGGCAGGACAGCCCCCAGCTGGCGAGCCTGCACTTCACCGGTGACGGTCATCGCTTTCGCCTGAACGCTCATCGCACAGTGCTCCTTCGGAAATGGATAGATTCAAAAAAGGATTTCTCGCTGTTGCCATCAAAATCTTGCCCAGAAGGTGCCAGACGATGGGCAGTGATGTATGCTCATCCTGCCTCTGGGAGGATGAAGAGAACGCCTGGCTGTGCAAAGAATGCGCTCGAAAGCACGACTGTGGCGAGGAATACTTCCTGCCGGTGGTCAACTCGCCGCGCGTGGGGCAATGCGGCTACACCGGCGGGGAGAGGGTTGATATTGATTCTGAAACCGAATTGTGGTAAACTGGCTTTGCGCCGCATGGCGCAATCACACACCGCACCGGACTCGTGTACGGGTGTCCCGCCTGGGATGGTGCACGGGGGCGAGGGTGCGGGAGGCTTAACCTGAAGACGAAGGAGGAATACAGCTTTGGCGACCGTTACCATGAAAGAACTCCTGGAAGCAGGAGTGCATTTCGGTCATCACACCCGCCGATGGAACCCCAAGATGAAGCGCTATATCTACGGCGCGCGAAACGGCATCTACATCATTGACCTGCACCAGACGCTTCAACTGTTCGAACAGGCGCAGGCGTTTGTGCAGGAGGTGGTTCAGAACGGCGGACACATCCTGTTCGTCGGCACGAAGAAGCAGGCGCAGGAGGCAGTGCGTGAAGCCGCCGAGCGCAGCCACCAGTTCTACGTGAACAAACGCTGGCTGGGCGGAATGCTGACCAACTGGAAGACCATTCAGGAGCGCATCAAACGGCTGAACGAGCTGGAGAAGATGGAGCAGGACGGTACGTTAGACCGTCTGACCAAGAAGGAAGCTGCCAAACTGCGCGAGGAGAAAGAGAAGCTCAACTCCGTGCTGGCAGGCATCAAAGAGATGCCGGGCTTGCCCCATGCGGTGTTCATCGTGGACCTGAAGAAGGAGCACATCGCCGTTCAGGAGGCGCGTCGTCTGGAGATCCCCATCGTCGCCATCGTGGACACCAACTGCGACCCGGACGAGGTGGACTACGTTATCCCCGGCAACGATGATGCCATCCGCGCCATCAAACTGCTGTGCAACCGCATCGCCGACGCGATTATCGAGGTGAAGCAGGTCGAGTGGCAGGGCGCGGAGGTCGTGGAAGAGGCAGAGGCGCCGGAAGGCGAAGAGAAGCCCGAAGAGGGCGAAGTGTGGGAAGCAGAAGAGGCAGAGGTGGAAGCCGAAGAGCTGGAGGAGGGCGCCGATATCCTCGTGCGTCCCGGCATCGAAGACGAATACTCCAGAATGTATCAGGAGTATAGCGAATACGAAGAGGAAGCGGTCGAGCGTCAACGCTCACGACGAGTACAGGAGGATTAGGTATCGGTGGAAATCACGGCACAGATGGTCAAAGAGCTGCGCGAGCAGACAGGCGCAGGCATGATGGAATGCAAGCAGGCGCTGATTGAGGCGCAGGGCGATATGGAGCGTGCGCGGCTGATTCTGCGCGAGAAGGGCGCGGCGGCGGCGGTCAAGCGCGAATCGAGGCAGGCGTCCGAAGGGATTGTGGTCTCCGCCATCACTCCTGACCACCGTCGCGCGGCGCTTCTGGAACTGAACGCAGAGACCGATTTCGTCGCCCGCAACGACGAGTTCCAGTCGCTGGCGAACGAGCTGGTTCAGCAGTTAGTCGACACCGGCTTTGAAGGCACGCTGGAAGAGTTCCTGAACCAACCCAGCCAGGCGGTCCCGGACCGCACGGTGCGCCAGCGCGTGGAGGACCTGGTGGCGCGCATCCGCGAGAAGATAGTGGTCGGGCGGATTGCCACCTTCAGCACCGACAGCACCGGCTGTGTGGACACCTACATCCATCTCGGTGGCAAAATCGGCGTGATGGTGGAGGTGAAAGCGCAGACCGAAGCCGGCGCCCAGCATCCCGAGATCCGGCGACTGGCACGCGAACTGGGAATGCAGATTGCCTTTGGCAATCCGGGCTACCTGACCCGCGACCAGGTGCCCCAGCAGCTGGTTGACGAGGAGCGCGAGGTTCAGCGCCAGCGCGCCATCAACGAGGGTAAACCCGCCCAGGCGCTGGATCGAATCGTGGAAGGCAGGCTGAGCAAGTTCTTCGAGCAAATCTGCCTGCTGGAGCAGGGCTACATTCGCGACGAGAAGAAGTCGGTCAAGCAGGTGATCGACGAGTTCTCCAAAACGGTAGGCGAGCCCCTGGCGGTACAGCGCTTCGTGCGCTTCCGCGTGGGCGAAGGCAGTGGGTCATAACGATGGACAGCGCACCAGCCCCACAACCACGCTGGCAACGTGTGCTTCTGAAACTCTCCGGCGAGGCATTCGCCGGAGAGCGCAAAAGCGGCCTGGACTATGCCGTCATCAGCTCCCTTGCCCAGCAGATTGTGGATGCGCACCAGCTGGGCGTGGAGATTGCGGTGGTGATTGGTGGGGGCAACATTATCCGCGGGCAATACGCCGCGCAGTCGGGCATTGACCGCGCGACCGCTGACTATATGGGCATGCTGGCGACCGTCATCAACGCGCTTGCCCTGCAGGACGCCATCGAACAGCTGGGCGTGCCCACGCGCGTGCAGACCGCTATCCAGATGTTTCAGGTTGCTGAACCGTTCATCCGCCGACGCGCCATCCGCCACTTAGAGAAGGGGCGTGTGGTCATTCTCGCTGCGGGAACTGGTAATCCCTACTTCACCACCGACACCGCCGCGGCGCTGCGCGCACTGGAAATCCATGCCCAGGCGTTCCTGAAAGCCACCAACGTGGACGGCGTTTACGATGCCGACCCCAGAGTCGACCCAAACGCGAAGCGATTTTCGTATATTACTTATAGAGACGCCATCGCCATGCAGTTAAGGGTGATGGACCTCACGGCTCTGACGCTGTGCATGGAGAACCGCTTGCCGATTGTGGTGTTCAACATCGCCCGTCCCGGCAACGTGGTGCGGGCTGTGCTTGGCGAAGACATCGGCACCCTGGTAGGAGGAGAGGAAAAATGATTGACGAGTTACTGAAAGAAGCGGAACACAGGATGGAGAAGACGGTGGAGAAAGCGGCGCACGAGTTCGCTACCCTGCGCACAGGACGTGCCAACCCGGCGATTCTGGAGCATGTGATGGTGGACTACTACGGCACGCCCACACCCATCAATCACATCGCCAGCATCACCGTGCCTGAACCGCGCCTGCTGATGATACAGCCCTACGACAAGCAGAGCCTGGCGTGGATTGAAAAGGCGATTTTGAAATCCGACCTGAACCTTGTGCCCAATAATGACGGACAGGTGATCCGCATCCGCATTCCCGAGCTGACCGAAGAGCGGCGCAAGGAGTTGATTAAACTTCTGCACAAAAAGGCAGAGGAAGAGCGTGTGGCGATACGAAACGTGCGCCGCGATGTGAACGAACACCTCAAAGCCGCCCAGAAGAAGGGCGAAGTTTCGGAAGATGATGTGAAACGCGCCGAACAGCAGGTACAGAAGCTGACCGACAAATACATCGCCGAGATTGACCGCCTGCAGAAGGCGAAAGAAGAAGAATTGATGGAAGTGTAGCGGAGCGAAGCTCCGGTGAGCGGTATGGAAACCCTTTCCCCACAAACTGAAGTGGACCAGACGGCGCAGGCAGTGGTGAAAGCGCGGGAGGCAGGTGTAGACTTCTCGCGCCTGCCTCAGCATATTGCTATCATCATGGATGGCAACGGGCGATGGGCGATACAGCGCGGTCTGCCCCGTCTGGTCGGACATCGGCAGGGCTACCGAACGGTGCGCCGCGTGGTCAAGGACTGCGCCGACCTCGGCGTGAAGATGGTGACGCTTTACACCTTCAGCACCGAGAACTGGCGTCGCCCCCCAGACGAGACCAGCGGGCTGATGGCACTGATTGAAGAGGCAGCGCGCCAGGAGCTGCGCCAGATGTACATCAACGGCGTTCAGGTGCGCGTCATCGGGCGGATGCACGAACTGCCCGCCAGCCTTCAGGAGGAACTGCGGCGCGGGATGGAAATCACCGCGCAGAACAACCGCCTGATACTCAACCTCGCCATCAACTACGGAGGGCGGGCAGAGATTGTGGACGCCATGCGCGCCATCGCCCAGCGCGTGAAGCAGGGCGACCTCCAGCCAGAGGAGATCGATGAGGAGACCATTCGGGCGCACCTGTACGCTCCCGATATGCCCGACCCCGACCTGCTCATTCGCACCGCAGGCGAGATGCGCGTCAGTAACTTTCTGGTATGGCAGACCGCCTACTCGGAGCTGTGGGTCACTCCTACCCTCTGGCCCGACTTTCGTACCGAGCATCTGATTGAAGCCATCCTGAGCTACCAGCAGCGAGTGCGCAAGTTCGGCGGTATTCAGGACGAGGAATGAAACGCATTGCCGTTCTGGGAAGCACCGGCTCCATCGGCACGCAATGTCTGGATGTGGCAGATCGCCTTCGCGACCGCATTCAGGTTGTTGCCCTCGCCGCGCATCGTGACCACGAGAAACTGCACCAACAGGCTCAGCGATTCGGTGTGAAGCATGTCGCGCTGGTTGACCCCGCTTCCGCTGACGCGCTTCGGGAACGCGAGCCGGGCTGGCATGTTTACGCCGGCGACGATGGCTTGCAGGCGGTCGCTACTCTGCCCGAGGTGGATATGGTGGTGGTGGGTGTGGCAGGGGTATGCGGACTGTCGGCAACCGTCTCTGCCCTGCGAGCGGGCAAGAACATCGCCCTGGCGAGCAAAGAGGTGCTGGTGGCGGCAGGCGAAAGCGTCATGGCGCTGGCGCAGGAGCGCGGTCTGCCCATCGTGCCTATTGATAGCGAGCATTCCGCCGTATTCCAGTGCCTTCAGGGCGAACGCCCGGAGCATGTGCACCGAATCCTGCTGACCGCTTCCGGCGGCGCCCTGCGCGACGTGCCTCTGGAACAGCTGCCGAGCGTTACCCCGGAGCGGGCGTTACAGCATCCCACCTGGCGTATGGGCGCGAAAATCACCATCGACAGCGCCACGCTGATGAACAAAGGGTTGGAAATTATCGAGGCGCACTGGCTTTTTGGAGTGCCGGCGGAGCGCGTGCAGGTGGTTCTGCACCCACAAAGCATCGTGCACGCGCTGGTGGAGATGAGGGACGGTTCAGTGCTGGCACAGCTGGGCTTGCCCGATATGCGTCTGCCCATCCAGTATGCCCTGCTCTATCCCGAACGGGTGGACACCGCCCTGCCCCGCCTGGACCTCGTCAAGGTGGGAAGCCTGACCTTTGCCGAGCCGGACCCGCGTCGTTACCCCGCGCTGCAGGTAGCACGAGAGGCGTTGTCTGCAGGCGGAACCATGCCCGCCGTGATGAACGCCGGCAACGAAGTGGCTGTTGCCCGGTTTTTGAAGGGCGAGATTGGCTTTACCGATATCGTGCAGTGTGTGCGCGAGGTGATGGACAGACATACGCCACTGCCCGCGACTCTGGAGGCGGTGCAGGAGGCAGACTCGTGGGCGCGGGAACAGGCTCGTGCCTGGCGGCGTCCATAAACTGGTGATTTTCGTAGCGCACCTGCGCAGCGCAACAGGTATAATTATGGTAAAGCAGGGCAGAAAGCGGACGATTTAGCGCACATCATCGTATAAGATACTGACCGATAAACTCCGTTCGCCCTATTCTGCAATAGAAGAGGAGGTTCTACCTTTGGATTACCAGGTATTGCAAACGGCGTTCTATTTTCTGCTGACCATTGGCGTGCTGGTGGTAGCGCACGAGTTCGGGCATTTTATCGTCGCCAAATGGTGTGGGATGCGCGTGGAAGAGTTCGCCGTGGGCTTCGGTCCCAAATGGCTGGTGCTGGCACGCAAGGGCGATACCGAATATACCATCCGTCCCATTCCACTTGGCGGTTTCGTGCGAATTGCAGGCATGGAATCGCATGACGAAGCCCCCCAGCCCGGCACGTTCTTCTCCAAGCCGATATGGCAGCGCAATGCGGTGGTGCTTGCCGGTCCCATTATGAGCCTGCTGTTGGGATATGTGATATTCTCCATCATGGGAATGACTACCGGGCTGGATATCGGCAAGCCGCTCAACCGCGTGGGACAGGTCATCCCCGGCTCGGAAGCCGAGCGCATGGGGCTGAAGATGGGCGACGTGATTGTGGAGATTAACAAGGAGCCGATTCGCGACGGCGAGCACATGATGCGAGTAATCCATAACAGCCCGGGCAAGCGTCTGTTTGTGCGCGTCAAGCGCGATAATCAGCTGATTCTGCTCAGCGGCGTGCCCAAAGCGTACGAAGTGGAAGAGGTTAAGGACGGCAAGAAGGTGGTGAAGAAGCAGGGAAGGCTTGGCTTCTACCCCAGCTTTGAAACCAAACGACTCTCCCCGTGGCAGTCGCTGGTGGCAGGCACGCAAATCACCATCAACCTGGTTCGCTCGATCCCCGAGCACCTGTTCACAAAGAAGGTCAAGGACAGCGTGGGCGGACCGGTGGCGATTGTGTACACCACGCACACCGCCGCCAAAGAGGGACTGCACCGTGTGCTGAGCTTTATGGCTGCGCTGAGTATCAGCCTGGGCATCCTGAACCTGTTCCCCATCCCGATCCTGGATGGCGGGCATCTGGTGCTTTACTTTATTGAGTGGCTTCGCGGCGGGCGGCGGTTGACCGCCAGACAGCAGATGGCGGTGCAGGTGGTCGGACTGGCGATACTGCTGTCCATTCTGGTACTGGTCACCGCGAACGATATTACCCGGCTGGTCACAGGAAGGTTCCCGCAGTAAGGCGAACATAAAGGGCGATGGACGCACAGATTCGGAAGGCGCGCACGTCGGACGTGCCGGCGATGCAGCGCCTTGTCAACTTATTTGCCGACCGCGGGGAGATGCTTCACCGCTCCCTAGCGCAGTTCTACGAGAACCTGCGCGACTTCTTCGTGGTGGAGGAGGAGGGTGAAGTGGTGGGTTGCGTTGCCCTGCATGTGGTGTGGCGCGACCTTGCCGAGATTAAATCGCTCGCAGTGGCAGAGGAGGCACAAGGCAAGGGCTATGGCAAGCAGCTGGTGCTGGCATGTCTGCGCGAGGCGCCCTGTCTGGGGGTGGAACGGGTCTTCGCGCTGACGTACAAGCCCGCCTTTTTCGAGAAGCTGGGCTTCCGCATCTGTGACCGCGCCGAGCTTCCCCGCAAGGTCTGGACCGAGTGCGTGTACTGCCCCAAGTTTTACGACTGCCAGGAAATCGCGGTGATCATTGAGGTCGGAAAGGGCGTCACGTAAGCCCTCGCCCGGACCCTCTTCCACAAGGAGAGGACGCAGAGCAAACCCCTCTCCCAGCCTCTCCCCGACGCGGGGAGAGGAGTTTCGAAAGAAGCCCTCACCTTAACCCTCTCGCACAAGGAGAGGGCACACAACGGCTTGGCGGGAGCCTCGCCCTCCAGAGATGGGATGACCTGCGAGATTGGAGGGCGAACCTCCTGGTGAGCCGTTAACCTCCTCTCAATGGAAAGGTTATTCCGACTGCCCGCAGAAAACCGATTGACACCTCTGCAAACCCTGTGTTAACTTTAAATCAAACCTGCAACAGCACAAAACGGAAATTGCTGCGGCTTACAACGCAAAGGTTATGTCAATCGTCGTGCTGACCTCGTGAAAGGGTGAAGGGAGATGGCAGTAAAGTGAGGAGGTTTTGCTTGCCTGCGAAACGGTGTCTGGTGTACATACTATGCCTGCTGACTGTAAGCGCGTATGGTAAAGAACTGCCCTTTACCGTGTTAGACAGGGTACAGGAACGCGAAGCCGTTGCATCAGCCAGGCGCGCGGTGGAACTCTGGCTGAAGAAGGACTACGATAGCCTGTACCGCCTTTTATCGGGCGCAGAGAACTTCTTTTCCGAAATACCCGAGCCCAGACGCAAATCGTCTTTTGTAAAGTGGTGCCAAGGCTGGCGCGAGCGCAATGCCTACAACTCGCGCCTGACCCCGAACGAAAAGATAGAGCGCGTGCGCAGGGTCACCGTGGATGAACGCTTTATCACCGCCTTCGTGATGAAGTATATGCGAGAGGAGTACTTCAAGGCGCTGGTCAACGCCACATGGGACAGGAACAAAAAGCTGGCGTTCATTGAGTTTTATATCCGCGGGAAGCGGTACATCCAGCCTCTTTTGCTGGAAGGCAGAGACTGGAAGATCCTATCCATCCCGTTAACGTGGGATGAAGCGATGATTGAGGAATTAACCCGCAAATCACGGAGCAAATAGGCTGTGTATCCGCTGTCCATCACGTTGACCAGCCCAGCCCGGCTCGGGTGAGGGGTAACAAGCTGGTTGACCTGTGCCCAGAGACCAGCAGTTACGCCAGAAATGTTGTACACAGGAGGAACATCGTCCACGATGAAGAGATGGCTCTGGCTCTTTGCGGTAGCCTTAGTAACAGCCTTCGCGTTTCTGGTTCTCCGTGAGCTTTACACTCGCGGACCGTTGACCCTCTACCACCAATTTCGTCTCTCCCGTCCGGAAATGCGGCAGGAGTGGCGGAGAAAACTGCTTGTTACCAGCAGGGCAGATGCAGGAGACCTCTGGTCCTTTGAGGTTGTTTGGATAAAGAATGCCCCAACCTGTCAGAACGGGTTCCGTGCGCGGCGTATGCGACTTTTGGAAGTGCCCGTGGCAAAACCGGAGTGCCACATGATAGTGTGGGAAGACGAAAGTGAACGGGTATGTCGGGTTGCAGTAGCGGTTTCTGATGCTCGGATCAGGCTCCCAGAATGGGTCTTTGCCGAAGCATTGAATCTATTAGGACAAAAATACAGCGCAGTGTACATCTTTGCCAGAGAATATGAGTTACTGTCTCTTGTGAACCACGACAGGTGGCTCAAGGATGGAAGGCTGGAGTGGGGAATGTGGCTTCCGCCATTACGGGACAAGGCGCGGACTTTTGGCAGAGACGGAACCTGGCCTGGGGTTTACTACCTTTTCGGGGAAGACGGCAAGGTACTGGAGGTGGGGTTCTTCTATTCCTGAACGGATGCCTTAAAACAGCTCGGCGGGAGCCTGTGAAACCCCTCTCCCGACCTCTCCCCGACGCGGGGAGAGGAGAGGCTCCCCTTCCCTCGCAGGGAAGGGGACGGGGGTTAGGTTGACAACAGCTCGGCGGGAGCCTGTGAAACCCCTCTCCCAGCCTCTCCCCGACGCGGGGAG